>JANTHJ010000015.1 GCA_024762475.1 Chromatiales bacterium
AAGGAAATACCGCTCGAGGGCGGCCAGATCGGTGCGAGGGCGCGTCCAGCGTTGGCCCGGTGACATTTCGCTACCCGCTAATATACGAAGAATATCTTTGGCAACCAGTGAGTTATAATTATTTTTCAGCGACCTGGTGAAATATTCGGGTTAGTCTGGGTCGGGAAGGTCCGCAGGCCTCGTGGTCGGCGGCGAAAAGGACACGAAGCTTCGCAAAGAGAAGGAATGGGGCGGCGGTGCTCATCACACCCTTTGCGTACCTTGACGCCCCCGGCGGTTGGCAAATTGCAATCCTGCACAGCGTGCTCGCGTGCCGCGAAGCTCACCGCCGAGGGACCCGGACGATCAGGGATTGCCCAGCCGCCCGAAGAACTGTCCCCAGGGCATGGGCCTGGCGAACAGATAGCCCTGGAACTGGTGGCAGCCGTGGGCCCTCAGGAACTCCAATTGCTCCGTTTTCTCCACGCCTTCGGCGGTGACATGCAGGGCCAGGTGGCGGGCCATGTCGATGATGGTGGTGACGATACGGCTGTCGCCGGCATGGTGGGGCAGGCGCTCGACGAAGGAACGGTCGATCTTGAGGGTGTCGATGGGCAGCTGCTGCAGATAGCGCAGCGACGAATATCCAGTGCCGAAGTCGTCGATGGAGAAATGGATCCCCAGGTGACGCAGCTGCTCGATGACTTCGGTCGCCTGCTGATGGTCGCCGAGCAGGACCCGCTCGGTGATCTCCAGCTCCACCAGTGACGGCTCCAGCGCCGCCTCCATCAGCCAGCTCTGGAGCGTCTCGGGGAATCCGGCGTCCAGCAGCAGGTCCGCGGTGATGTTGAAGGAGAGTCCCTCGAAATATTCCGGCAGCATCGCCTGGCAGGCCCCCAGGCCGCCGATGCCGTTGGAGATCACCCAGCGATCGATATCGTCGATCAGGCCATTGGCCTCGGCGGCAGGGATGAAGGTGGCCGGCTGAATCAGTCCGCGGTCCGGGTGCTCCCAACGCACCAGTATCTCGCCGCCGATCCAGCGTCCCTCGCCATCCACCTTGGGCTGCACATACAGCTGGAACTGGTCCAGATCGAGGGCGCGGTGCAGCTCGCGCTGCAGCCGCAGGCGGTTCTCTGCGGCCTGTTGCAGCTCGTTGGCGAAGAAGCAGATCTGGTTGCGGCCGGAACGCTTCGCCTTGAACATCGCCATGTCCGCCTGCTTGAGCAGGGTGTCGGCGTCGCTCTCACCGTTGGGGAAGATGACGATGCCGGTGCTCGTGGTGATGTACTGTTCGCTGTCCTCCAAAAGAATGGGTGCATTGCAAAGGTGACGGAGCTTCTCGGCAACGTGCTCGGCATGGCTGGACGCGGTGATGACATCCTCGCCGATATCCTCCAGCACGATCACGAACTCGTCTCCACCGAAGCGCGCGGCCAGGTCCTCGCGGCGGATGGTGGCACCTACCAGAGCGCCGATATGCTTCAGCAGCTGGTCACCCGCAGGATGCCCCAGCGAATCGTTGATGTCCTTGAAGCGATCGATGTCAAAGAACAGCACCGCACCGTAACGTTGCTGTCGCTGGGCACGGGCCAGGGCCTCCTCGATCCGCTGGACCATCAGCTTGCGATTGGCAAGGCCGGTGAGCTGGTCGTGGTAGGCGAGATGACGCAGCTGCTCCTCGGCCTCTTTCTGCGCCGTCTTGTCGCGCGCCAGCCACAGCACGGCACGCTTGTTCCTGCTCAACTGCAGCGGGGCGGTGGCCCCTTCGAAGTGGCGGGGTCCAGAGAGGGTGTCCAACCGGTACTCCAGGCGCAGCGGGCGACCCGTATCCAGGGTCGCCTGGATGGCGCCCATGATGGGTTGGGCGTCCTCGGGCGGCAGCACCTCGTTCACCGTGCGGTCCAGCAGGTGCTCGCGGTTTGCCGCCAGCAATGCTTCTTCGCCACCCATGACATCGATGTAGCGACCCTGCTCGTCGAGCAGGAAGCAGGGGTCGGGCAGGGACCGCAGGATGGCCTGCAGGCGCTCGTGCAGGCGTTGCAGCTCCGATTCCATACGGTAGCGCTCGGTCACGTCCTGGAACACCATGATCACGCCCAGGGTGTTGCCCTCGGCGTCGCGGATCGGCGCGGCGCTGTCAGCGATCTGGTATTCGCGGCCGTCTCGCGAGATGAGTGTGGTGTGGTTGGCCAGCCCCACCACTGTGCCCTCACGCAAGACCCGCCCGACCGGGTGTTCGGCCGGTTCCCGGGTCTCGGCGTTGACGATGTGGAAGACCTCGATCACCGGGCGGCCCAGCGCCTCGTCCTCGGCCCAGCCGGTCAGTTCCTCGGCCTTGGGGTTGAGCCGTGTGACCAGACCCTGCAGGTCGGTGACCAGGACTGCGTCGCCGATCGAGTCCAGGGTGATGGAGAGCCGTTGCTCGCTCTCGCGCAGGGCGGCAACCGTATCCCGGACGTGGGTTGCCATGTGCTGCATACCCTGCGCGAGGTTGCTGATCTCGCCCTTGCCCTCGACCGAGAGCGCGATATCGAAATCGCCCTCGGCGATCTGCTGCGCCACCTTCCCCAACCGCTCCAGGGGGCGCGTGACCCTGCGCGAAAGCCACCACAGCAGCAGCAGGGTGAACAGGCCGCCGATCGCGACCGCCACCCCGATGCGCTGGGCCACGTCGGCCAGCGCCGCCTGCCGGTTACGGGCCGTATTGACCCGAAGCCAGAGCAGCGCGGTGCGGGCGCTGCTGCGTAAACCGTCCCTGGGCGTGTAGCGAATCGCAACGATCCCGAGCAATCCATCATTCAGGATGATGGTGTCGAGGTAGTCGTGGCGCAGATCGTGACGAAAAGGGGGCAGGTCTGGCATCAGGGTGGTGAGCGGTTTGCCGATGGCCGCGTAGCGGCTCGCCTGCAAGACCTGCAGGCGCTCGTCGGTGAGGGCCACCAGGTCGATGTCGTCATGCAGCGCGATGCTGCTTACCAGGGTGCGTAGCTCCTCCTTGCGCCCCTGCTCCAGCGCGCGCCGCAGGGGCGCACTGATCTGCGAGGCAGTCAGTTGCACGACCCGTCTCGCGTGTTGCTCGACCGTGCGGGTCTCTTCCAGGATCTCGATGGTCGCAAAGGTGCCGACGATGGCCAGGATGGCCAGTACCACCATCAGGGGCAACCAGAGCCGCAGCGGAGAGCTATTGATGGTGATGCGCGGCGTGCTCATGGCTGCGGCAGGAACGCCTCGCTCGCCAGGCCGTCTAGCGCCGGCGCCGATTCGATCAGTTTCCATTGGACCATCAGGTCGGCCAGTTGCCGTGCCTGTCGCTCGAGACGCGCCTTGCCGTTCAGCCAGTCGTGGTTCTCCTGGAGGTCGGGAAGGTGCATTCCCTGGTACATCTGCTTTAGAGTTGGCAGGTCGGTGTGCAGCCGCGGGGCCATCCGTGCATAGGCGCTCTGCGGATGCTGTTGCATCTTCCTGCGGGCCGCGAAATAGGCATCGATCAGGTCTGACACCTGGTCATGGTGATGAACCAGCGCATCCTGTCGTAGCGCAAGCACGTCCACGATACGCCCGGGGATCCGGTGGCTGTTGAACAGCTCCACCGCGCCTTCGGCCAACAGCCGGCTGCGCGTAGGCTCGAAGGTGATGAGCACATCGACCTGGCCCTGGCGAAAGGCCTCGAGGTGCTCGTCCACCGGCAGGTTGATCAGGGCGATATCGTCGACCGAAAGGTGGGCCGCCTGCAGCAGGGACTCGAGCATCACCGCGCCCACCGCGGAGAGCTCCACGCCGATTCGTTTGCCCTTGAGCTTGTCGAGCGAATCGATCTGCGGGTGCGCTACCACCGCGTCCGCGCCGTCCGAGACGTCCATCACCAGCACCACCTTCAATGGCACGCCATCGGCGAGCAGCGAGATTACCTCGTCCAGGGTCAACATCCCCGCATCCAGAGAACCGTTGCGCAGGTACTCGATCACCTCGGTGGCGGACGGAAGTTCGACCAGCTTGACCTTATCGGCCGGCAGCAGGCCCTCGTCGCGCGCCAGGTAGACCGGTTCATACCCAGGCCACTGGTTGCTGCCGAGCCGTAGGGGGTGGGCAGGGCGGCAGCCGACCAGGCTCAGTATGACGGCCAGTGCCAGAAGGGCGGCGAGCAGACGGTGGGTGGTGGGGCGGGGCTTCATTGCATCCTGCATTCCGGTTGCGGGTATCGGGACGGTATCGACCCGTCCGGCCCGGAGCCAGAATCGATCTCCTGGTGACGACAATCCCCTGCAGTTTGCCCGCTTGCGCCCCGGGCCTGCAAGGGTAAGCTGGCGAGAAGCGAATCGGGTTCACAGGCTGGGGACGATGGACGACATTTTGGGCGTTTTGGTGGACGGGCAGCCGCAGGTCGAGTTCGACCGGGGCAAGCCGCTTCCGGCCGAGCAGGCGGAATGGCTGGCGCAGATGGACGGCAAGATGGATGGCGGGGTGGTGCTGGAGGGGCATTCGGTGCCCGATCCCGACCTGGCGGTACGCGCCCGGTTCGTGGCGGCAAACCTGGCTGGGGCCCTGGCGGCGGGCAAGGACAACCTGGCGCTGGCCTTGACCACCTGGTTGGGCACCCGCTGTCCGGACCTAAAGCAGGTCAAGATCGCCTCCGGAGAGCTGGGGATGCAGGTCGACCTCGACTACGAGAATCCGTACGAAGCCGCCAGGCCGGTGGCACAGGTGGTGGAGTTCCATCCGACCCGGCACTGAAGGTACTGAGGGTTCGTGCAGTCTGCTCGCTATCGATCGGCGGCCTCGCGGGCCAGATGATGGAAGCTGGCCAGCCGCTGGGGACTGATGCGTCCTTCCTGCACGGCTTGACGTACCGCGCAGCCGGGCTCGTGCCGGTGGCTACAGTCGCTGAAGCGGCATTGGAATCTCAGAGCATGGATCTCCGGGAAACCCCTCTCCAGTTCGTCCCGGCTCAGCGGCCCCAGGCGGAAGCTGCGTACCCCCGGTGAATCGATGATCTCCCCGCCCGTCTCCAGGGGGTACAGGGTGGCTGCCGAGGTGGTGTGGCGGCCAAGTCCGGTGGCCTCGGAGAGGGCCCCTTCCTCGACGTACGGGTCCGGTAGCAGGGCATTGATCAGGGAGGACTTCCCGACTCCGGACTGACCCACCAGTATACTGGTATGGTCGCGCAGCAGGTCGAGCAGCGGATCCAGCCCGTGGGCCAGCTTGGCGCTCACCTGTACCAGGGGATAGCCGAGCGGCTCGTAGTAGGCGAATCGTTCGCGAAATGCGATGCGCTCTGTGTCGCTCAGCAGGTCGGCCTTGTTGAGGCAGATCGCGCCACGCACCCCCATTCGCTCGGCGGCCACCAGGTACTGGTCCAGGAGATAGCCGGTCGGTTCCGGGCGCGGGGCAAGCACCACCACCAGCTGGGTGATGTTGGCCGCCAATGGCTTTTCCCGGCCACTGAAATCCGGCCGTGACAGGACCGTCTTGCGCGGCAACAGCTCCACCACCACCCCGTCGCCACCTTCGACCGGCTGCCAGAGCACCCGGTCGCCGCACACGATCTCGCCCAGATTCTGACGGAACAGGCAATGCACCGCCTCGCCATGGGGCCCGCGGACCACCAGGCTGCGGCCGTGTCTTATCGCGACACGACCCTCGAGGGTTTCGACATCCCCGCCGCCTTCCAGGAGTGCGCCGGCGCGCTGGTCGGCGACCTTGCGCCGGCGTGCCTGGATGCGGGCGCGTTGCTGCTTGGTCAGGCGGCGCCGGGACATCGCGTGACCGCAGCGATGCTCGTCACTGGCCGAAGTGGTAGTACTGCCGGTCCAGGTAGTCCACCAACGCGGCAAGATCCTCATCGAACAACCGGGTGCCGACATTGGCATCGCAGCGCCTCACCTGGGCCTCCAGCTGCTGGCGGTTCTGCATGCGGTGATCGGGTCGGGTATAGACCTGTTCGTCATGGCAGCGTGAGCACTTCTCGGCGAGGAAAGTCGCGGGGTCGAAGGGCTGTGCGGCCGAGGCGCTACCGGTGAGAAGAATGAACAGGGTCAGGACAGAAAACCGTTTCATGGGACGACTCCTTGGGAACGGGTTGACGGGGACGATACTAAGAATAGCGGTCATGTGGCAGTGATTACCTGCGTGGACCTGTGACTCGAACTGGCGTGCGACGCCAGGTGGGCGATGCGTTCACTGGCCGGCGGGTGACTATAGTGGAAGGCGGCATACAGCGGATCTGGGGTCAGGGTGCTGGCGTTGTCGCGGTACATCTGCAGCAGGCCGTCGATGAGGGCCTGCGCCGAGGTCTGTTGCGCGGCGAAGGCGTCGGCCTCGAACTCGTGCCGCCGTGACAGCAGCGACAGCAACGGCGAGAAAAAGACGCTGAACACCGGCAGGGCCAGCAGGAACAGGGCCAGCGCCGTTGCCGGTGTCGCCTCGCTCACGCCCAGCCCTGCATAGAACCAGGGTTGGTTGGCGAGCCAGCCGAGCAATGCCAGTGCGCCCAGGGACAGCAGGCCCTGCATCAGTAACATCTTCTGGATATGGTGCAGCTTGTAGTGTCCCAGCTCGTGGGCCAGTACCGCCTCCACCTGCTCGTCGCTTAGCCCTTCCAATAAGGTGTCGAAGAACACGATGCGTTTCGCCTTCCCCAGACCGGTGAAGTAGGCATTGCCGTGGGAAGAGCGGCGCGATCCGTCCATCACGAAAAGGCCCTTGCTGGTAAAGCCGCAGCGTGCCAGCAGGGCCTCCAGGCGTTGCCGCAGCGGCCCTTCCGGCAGCGGCTCGAAGCGGTTGAACAGGGGCGCGATCAGGACCGGCCAGGCCCAGCTGACGAATAGCGTGAAGCCCATCCACAGCAGCCAGGCCCACAGCCACCACCAGCTCCCGGTCGTCTGCATCAGCCACAGCAGGGCCCCCAGCAGGGGCAGGCCGAGCACGACCATCAACAGGCCGGTAAGCAGCTTGTCGCGCACGAATCCCCAGAGGGTCAGACGGTTGAAGCCGAATCGCTGCTCGATGCCGAAGATCCGCCGCAGTTGCAGCGGCAGCTCCAGGAGGTCGCTCAGTGCCAGCATCAGCAGCACCAGCACAGCGCCGTGCCAGGGCTCGGCCAGATCGATACGGGACCAGGCGTCCGCCAGAAGCTGCAGGCCGCCGCCCAGTGTCCAGGCATAGACGATCAGCGCGTCCCAGGGCAGCTGCCAGCGCTCCAGGCCGATCCTGGCCGCGGTATAGTCGGCCGCCCGTCGATGGTCCTCCGGCGCGATGACGCCGCGAAAAGGGGCGGGTACCGCGTTCCGGTGGGAGAGCACATGACGCGCCTGGCGGCCGGCGAGCCAAAGCTGTAGCAGAGTGCCGGCGATCAGGGCAGCGAGAAAGATCCAGCTGAAGGTATTCATGTTATCCATTGTACCCCCAGCGGCGGAGGGGAGGCCGGGTGTAGAATGGGCCAATTTTCCCGCCACACAGCCATCGAGGAGACTGCATGCCTGCCGACGAGAACAACCTGATCTGGATCGACCTGGAGATGACCGGGTTGGACACCGACCGGGACCACATCATCGAGATCGCCACGGTGGTAACCGACGTCGATCTGAACACTCTCGCCGAAGGCCCGGTGATCGCCATCCACCAGCCCGCGGAGGTGATGGCCGCTATGGACGAATGGAACACCAAGCAGCATGGCAACTCCGGGCTGACCCACCGGGTGGGCCAAAGCCGGCACTCGGTCGCCGATGCCGAGCGCGAGACCCTGGCCTTCGTCGAACAGTGGGTGCCCAAGGGCAAGTCGCCGATGTGCGGCAATTCCATCTGTCAGGACCGCCGCTTCATGGCGCGCCTGATGCCACAGCTAGAGGGCTGGTTCCATTATCGGAATCTGGATGTCTCGACCCTCAAGGAGCTGGCACGTCGTTGGGCGCCGGCAGTCTACGAGGGGTTCAAGAAGGACTCCTCGCACCTCGCGCTGGACGACATCAAGGACTCCATCGCCGAGCTGAAGCACTACCGGGAGCATTTTCTCAGGATCTGAGGGACCGCCGGCTCTGATCGAGTCGGATTGACCGATCTCATGTCCTGCGGCGGTGCCGGGGGTTATGCTTGCAGGACCGCCAGTTCCGGAGCCCTTGACCGCTATGTCGGAATCGTCTGAAAACGCGGCATCCTCACCTCAGGGTGGCATGGACCGTTTCACCCGCAACTACCTGATCGTGCTGGGTACTATAGCGGGGTTGATCCTGGTCGCCTGGATCGCCAGCTGGAACCCGCGAGTGGGACAGATCAACAAGCTGCTCGAGGCCGATCCGCTGGTGGCGGACTATCCCTATCGGTTCCACGTCCTGGCCCTGGAAAACGGAATCGCCCAGGTGAGTACGCCGCGCTCTTTCGACGTGCCGGTGATGCGGTTTCTCACCATCATCCACCCTCAACTCAACGGCAAGGCACAGGACGATCCGGCGATGATGGCCGCCCAGGACGAGCTGGTAAAGGTGCAGAAGCGGGTGGCGAAGATCGTCCGGAGCCAGCCCGACGTGAAGGGCATACGCTGGGTGCTGGACCGGGAGTGGTATTCGGCCCACGGGCTGTCGCCGAATCGTTGAGACATGTTCAGGAACCTCCCGGTCGCAGCATGCGACGCAGGGTAGCGTCGCGGTCGATGAAGTGGTGTTTCAGGGCTGCAAGGCCATGGACGATAGCGAGGAAGAAGAGTGCGCGGGTGAGCGCGTCGTGCCATTCGCCCGCGATCTCCTCCTGTTGCTCGAAGCCATGGACCGTGGCTGGTATCTCGAACCAGTCGAAGACACTCATCGGACGTCCGTCGGCGGTGCTCATCAGATAGCCGGTCGCGATGCAGAGGGCGATCAGGATGTAGAAACTGCGGTGGACAAGGACGGCGAGCCATCGCTCCCAGGGTCTGCCCAGGGGTTTGGGAAAGGGCCGAAGCAGGCGCCACAGCAGGCGCATGACCAGCAGCGCGCCGAGGACCACCCCCAGGCCGCGATGCAGCTCCGGGGCCTTGTGGTACCAGGGATGGTAATAGTCCAGGTCCACCATCCATTGGCCGAGGAAGAACAGGCCGAACACCAGCGTCGCCATTGCCCAGTGCAGCAGGATCGAGATCAGGTCGTAGCCGGCAGGGTCGGAGTGGTGTGACATCAGCGGTGCCTCTTTCTTATTCCCGGCAGGGGGCAACATGGGCCCCAAGTCCCCAGGGGCGCATCAACACCCTTCCGGGCATTGCTCGAGGGCCCATGCCACATGCTCCCGCACCAGGAGGGAAGGGTGGTCCCGGCGGGCGACGAGGGCGGCGCGTGCCTTGGCCGTGCCCGCATTGCCAAGCGCCACTGCGATATTGCGCAGCCAGCGCTCATGGCCGATGCGGCGGATCGCCGAGCCTTCGGTCTTCTTGAGGAAGGTCGCCTCATCCCAGGCGAACAGCTCGATGAGGGTGGCGGTATCCAGGCCATGGCGTGGCAGAAAATCGGCCTCCATGGTGTCACGGGCGAAGCGATTCCAGGGGCAGCACAGCTGGCAATCGTCGCAGCCGTAGATGCGGTTGCCCATGAGGGGGCGCAGCGACTCGGGGATGGGGCCGTGCAGTTCGATGGTGAGGTAGGAGATGCAGCGCCGGGCGTCCACCTGGTAAGGCGCTACGATGGCGCCAGTGGGGCAGATATCGAGGCAGTCGCGGCAGTCGCCGCAGTGATCGGTGACCGGGCTGTCCGTGGGCAGAGGCAGGTCGGTGTAGATCTCGCCGAGAAAGAACCAGCTGCCGGCCTCGCGCGACAGCAGGTTGGAGTGCTTGCCGATCCAGCCCAGCCCCGCCTTCTGCGCGATCGCCTTTTCCATGACCGGCGCCGAGTCGGTGAAGACCCGATAGCCAAATTCGCCCACTGCTTCTTCGATGCGCTGCGTCAGCCTCTTCAGGCGAGAGCGTAGCAGTTTGTGGTAGTCGCGCCCGAGGGCGTAGCGGGAGATAAATGCCGTCGCCGGGTTCTGCAGCACGGTATCCGAATCTTCCGCCGGCGGTCGGTAGTCCATGCGCACACTGACGACGCGCAAGGTGCCGGGTACCAGCTCCGCAGGGCGGGTGCGCTTGTTGCCGTGGCGCTGCATATAGTCCATCTCGCCATGGTAGCCTTTGTCCAGCCAGGCACGCAGGTACTGTTCGGCCTCGCTCAGGTCGGTATCGCTGATGCCGACTGCGCCGAAGCCGAGTTCCTGGCCCCAGCGCTTGATGCGCCGGGCCAGTGCCGGGTAGTCGATGGCTTGTCTTTCCATGGGAGCTACTTTACCGAAATGTCGGAATACCGCGTGATGCCCCGCAGCGATCGTCTGCCGGCGGCCCTCTATACCGCGGCCCAAGTGCGGGCGCTCGACCGGCAGGCGATCGAGCGTTTCGGGATACCCGGTGCCGAACTGATGGCGCGGGCGGGGGCGGCGACCTTCGACCTTTTGCGCCAACGCTGGCCCGAGGCGCGGCGTCTGTGCGTACTGACGGGTACGGGCAACAACGGGGGCGATGGTTTCGTCGTCGCCCGCCTGGCCGCCGAGGCGGGCCTCGAGGTCAGCGTGCTGCAGCTCGGCGACCGCGAGCGAATTGCGGGCGATGCCCGCCTGCATGCGGACCGGTGGGCGGAGACGGGCAGGCCATGGCCGGATTTTGAGGGGCTTCCAGGTGAGGTGGATGTGCTGGTCGATGCCATGCTCGGCACCGGTCTGGAGCGTCCTCTCACCGGCCGGTTTCGGGTGGCGGTCGAGGCGGTCAATGCCCACCGTGCGCCGGTGCTGGCGGTGGATATTCCGACCGGACTGGATGCCGATCGCGGGGTGGTGCTCGGGGCGGCAGTCGAGGCGGAGGCCACCATCAGCTTCATTGGGCTCAAGCGTGGCATGTTCACCGGTGCGGCGGTCGATTGCTGCGGAGAGATCTTTTTCGACGCACTGGCGGTCCCGGCGGCCATCTATGCCAGCCAGATACTCAGCGCGCGCCGGGTCGACTGGGCGCAGCAGTGCACCCGCGTCAGACCACGGCGCCGCTCCGCCCACAAGGGGGACTTCGGGCATGTGCTGGTGGTCGGTGGTGACCATGGCTATGGCGGCGCGGCATGCCTGGCGGGGCGGGCCGCGCTGCGCAGCGGTGCCGGGCTGGTGAGCCTGGTCACACGCAAGCGCCATGTCGCCGGAATACTCGCCGCGGCCCCCGAGCTGATGGCCCATGGTTTCAAAAACGGGGCTGCGCCCGGCCGTCTGATCAAGCAGAGCGATGTCCTGGTACTGGGGCCGGGGCTGGGGCAGCGGCGCTGGGGACGGCGCCTGTTCCGCCAACTCAGGGCATACAAGGGCCCGCTGGTGCTGGATGCCGACGGGCTGAACCTGCTGGCGGACACGCAGGACGATCGGCGCGACGATCGGGTGCTGACCCCGCATCCCGGAGAGGCGGCGCGCCTGCTGGGGGCGAGTGTGGCCGAGATCGAGGCCGACCGGTTCGCGGCGGTCGAGCGGTTGCAGCAGCGGTTCGGCGGCACCGTGGTGCTCAAGGGGGCTGGCACCCTGGTGCTCGGACCCGGCAACCGGCCGGTTGCGCTCTGCTCCGATGGCAATCCGGGGATGGCCAGCGGCGGCATGGGCGATGTCCTCTCGGGCGTGATCGGCGGGCTGTTGGCGCAGGGCTGGGCACCGGAGGAGGCCGCCGAACTGGGCGTCTGCCTGCACGCGGCAGCCGGGGACCGGGCCGCTCGCGTCGAGGGTGAGCGCGGCCTGCTCGCCCATGATCTGATGCCCCATATTCGACGGCTGGGCAATCCGGAGTGAAGGCGGTACTGCCGGGCGAGGCGGCCCAGGTTGCGTTTGGCGGGCGCCTGGGGCGTGCCGTGGGCAGGCGAGGTCTGGTCTTTCTGCACGGCGATCTTGGGGCGGGCAAGACCACCCTGGTACGCGGCTTTCTCCGGGCCAGAGGGCACCGGGGGGCGGTCAAGAGTCCCACCTATACCCTGATCGAGCCCTATGAGCTGCCCGATGGTCGGGTCTATCACCTCGACCTGTACCGATTGGCCGACCCGGAAGAGCTGGAATACCTGGGCCTGCGCGAGATCCTGGCCGAAGAGGCCGTGCTGCTGGTGGAGTGGCCGGAGCGGGGTCATGGCTGGCTGCCACCGCCGGACCTCGAGTTACACCTTGCCTACGCGGCGGACGGCAGCGCCCGCCGGATCGAATTGGATGCCCGAACCTCCGCCGGGAAGGAGATGCTCTCAAGGCTTTCGGGGGAATAACTCGATCTTTTTCTTAGGAAGTTTACATATCTGGATGTTTTTTCTGGATTTTCGAAAAACCTTGTGCTAGCTTTTGAGCATCCGGGGGAGCAAGGGGCATGAGGCCCATGCATCGACTGATCTATCTGCTGGCTGTTTTCTGGCTGTTGCCGGCCCTCTCGTGGGCCGCGCAGGTACAGGGTGTGCGCCTGTGGACCGCCCCGGACCATACCCGCCTGGTATTCGATATCGATGGCCCGGTGGAACACAAGGTCTTCAGCCTCGCCCATCCCGACCGGCTGGTCGTCGATATCTCCAGGACGCGGGCGGGTAAGCACTTCAAGACTGTGAGTCTCTCCGACCGGCATGTGCAGCGTATTCGACATGCCGCCAAGAAGGATGGTGGCCTGCGGGTGGTACTCGATCTGAAGCAGGCCATCCGACCCAAGACATTCCTGCTCAAGCCGAATGCCAACTATGGCCACCGGCTGGTGGTGGACCTGTACGAGAAATCGGGCAAGGCCCAGCGGGTCGCCAAGAGCGAGCGGGATATCAAACAATGGCGCGACGTGGTGGTCGCTATCGACGCCGGGCACGGCGGGGAGGACCCGGGGGCGATGGGATCCCGGCACAGGACCCGGGAGAAGGTGGTGACGCTGCAGATCGCCCGGCGGCTGAAGCGGAAGATCGACGCGCGTCCCGGCATGCGCGCGGTGCTGACGCGCAGGGGGGACTACTATGTAGGCCTGCGCAAGCGGATGCAGTTGGCGCGTCGCTACAAGGCCGACCTGTTCGTCTCTATCCATGCCGACGCCTTCCGCGACAAACGGGTGCGGGGGTCCTCGGTCTATGTGTTGTCCAATCGGGGCGCGTCCAGCGAGGCGGCGCGATGGCTGGCGGCGCGAGAGAACGCGGCCGACCTGGTCGGTGGGGTGAGCCTCGACGACAAGGACGACATGCTGGCCTCGGTGTTGCTGGATCTGTCCCAGTCGGCGGCCCAGGAGGCGAGCCTGGCCGCGGCGCAGAAGGTCTATCGTAATCTCTCGCGGCTCGGCAAGGTACATGCTCGCCGCATCCAGCGCGCCGGGTTCATGGTGCTCAAGTCGCCGGATATTCCCTCGATGCTGATCGAGACCGGGTTCATCTCCAATCCAACCGAGGAGAAGAACCTGCGCAACCCGGCCTACCAGAAGAAGCTGGCGCGGGCGATTGCGGCCGGGATCGATCGGTATTTCCATGACGCCCCGCCGCCGGGCACCCTATTGGCCAAGCTCGAGAAGGACCGCCGGCCGCGCGAGCACGTGATCTCGCGTGGCGAGACGCTCTCGGTGATTGCCGGCCGTTATCGGGTAAGCCTTGCGAAGCTGCGCCATGCCAACCGGATCAAGAACGACCGGCGGATCCGGGTCGGCCAGGTGCTGCAGATTCCCGAGACCTGATCCCGCCTGCGTAAACCTTCTTTCTTTCCCGGCAGTCTCCGTGCCGCTTGATTGGATGAATTGCCGGAATAAAGCCCTTTCCGATGCGTCTCCACCATGAGGCCACGCTACCCACCGCGGCCTCCAAGGGAGCTTTTGGTCAATTTTGGCGCCTCGGAATGCCGTGCCAAGAATCGATCAGAGGTTCCCAAACAACCACCAAATCGACGTTTGAGGAGAGAGATTATGAGAGCGTTGCTGCTTGCGCTGCTGTTGCTGCTGGCTTCAGGAAGCGTGCTGGCCGACAAAGTCCATAGGATCGCGTTCCATGTGGACGAGAACGATCCAAATCGTATGAATCTGGTGCTGAACAATGCCTCCAACCTGAACAAGTACTATCAGGACAAGGGAGAGGAGGCCGAGATCGAGATCGTGGCCTATGGTCCCGGCCTGATGATGCTGCATGCCAAAAAGTCTCCGGTGAAGGACCGGATCAAATCCATTGCGCAGAATTTCGACAATGTCGAATTTCGCGCCTGTGGCAATACCATGGCCAAGATGAAGCGGAAGACCGGCAAGCCGGTACCCCTGGTGCCCGAGGCGAAGGTCGTGACCTCCGGCGTCGTCCACCTGGTGCAGCGCCAGGAAGAGGGTTGGTCCTACATCCGGCCTTGAAGTGAAACGATCGGGGGTGGGGGGCAAGCCCCCATCCCTTCCCCGGGCGTGGCAGAATAGCCGCCATGCCGAGTCGCATCCATGAACTCCCCTCCCAACTGGTCAACCAGATCGCTGCTGGCGAGGTGGTGGAGCGTCCTGCGTCGGTCATCAAGGAGCTGGTGGAAAACAGCCTGGATGCCGGCGCAGACCGTATCGAGGTGGATATACAGCAGGGCGGCCTGAAGCAGATGCGCGTCACCGACAACGGACACGGGCTGTCTGCGCAAGATATGCCGCTGGCCCTGTCGCGCCACGCCACCAGCAAGGTGGGCTCCCTCGAGGACCTGGAGCGCATTCGCAGCATGGGTTTCCGCGGCGAGGCGCTGCCGAGCATCGCCTCGGTATCGCGCCTGACCCTGACCTCCCGCGAGAGCGGCGCCGAGCATGCCTGGCGGCTGGAGGCCGAGAGCGGCGAGCTGGTGCCGGCGGCGCATCCGGCCGGCACCACGGTTGAGGTCCGCGACCTGTTCTTCAATACCCCGGCACGGCGCAAGTTCCTGCGCACCGAGAAGACCGAATTCGGGCATATCGAGCAGGTGGTGCGGCGACTCGCCCTGGCCCGCCCCGAGGTCGCCGTCCAGTTGAGCCACAATGGCCGCCAGGTCTTCGCCACCCAGCCGGCGGCCGACCGTCGGGAGCAGGAGCGGCGCCTGGCCGGGTTGCTGGGCGAGGCCTTCATCGAGAGCGCGATCTTCTTCGACCAGCTGGCAGCAGGTCTGTCGCTCAGCGGCTGGGTGGCGCGCCCGACCTTCTCGCGCAGCCAGGCGGACATGCAGCACTTCTATGTCAACGGGCGCATGGTGCGCGACAAGCTGGTGACCCATGCGGTGCGCCAGGCCTTTCAGGACGTGCTCTATCATGGACGCCATCCCGCCTATGTGCTGTTTCTGACCCTCGATCCGGTGCTGGTGGACGTGAACGTCCATCCCACCAAGCACGAGGTGCGGTTCCGCGAGGGCCGCCTGGTCCATGATTTCATCTTCCGTACCCTGCACCAGGTATTGGCCGAGGAACGGCCCGCCAGTCCCACGGACGAGGGGCCTGCGATCCTGCCCCGCGCAGAAACAGACAGCGTTGCGTCGGTATCCCCGCCGCTGGCTTCCCCGGTGAGTCAGCCGGGACTTGGGTTGGGGGTGCGCGAGCGTCGCCAGGACTACGCGGCGGCGTTGGCGTGGCAGGCGCCGGGGGTCGCGGCACAAGCCGGCAAGGCGGCCGTCGAAGACGAACAGGAAATCGCCGCCCAGAGCGAGGTGCCGCCGCTGGGCTTCGCCCTGGCGCAGCTGCACGGGGTCTATATCCTGGCCCAGAACCGCGAGGGCCTGGTGCTGGTGGACATGCACGCCGCCCATGAGCGGATCACCTATGAGCGCTTCAAGGCAGCGCGCGAAGGGGAGGGGATCAAGTCGCAGCCCTTGCTGGTGCCGGTATCGGTCAAGGTCAGTGCGCGCGAGGCGGACCTGGCCGAGCAGCATGCCGATACCTTTGGCACACTCGGCATGCAGGTCGACCGCATGGGCGAGCAGGTGCTGGTGGTGCGGGCGCTGCCGGCGCTGTTGCGCGACGCCGATGCCGAACGCCTGCTGCGGGATGTGCTCTCGGATCTCGCCATGTACGGCGAGAGCCGGCGGGTGCTCGAATCGGTCAACGAGGTCCTGGCGACCATGGCCTGCCACGGATCGGTGCGGGCCAACCGCCGCCTGACGCGGGAAGAGATGGATGCGCTGCTGCGGGATATCGAGCGGACCGAGCGCAGCGGCCAGTGCAATCACGGCCGTCCCACCTGGACACAGCTTTCGCTGCAGGAACTGGACCGCCTCTTTCTGCGCGGGCGATGAGCGACAGCACCCGGCCGCCGGCGATCCTGCTGATGGGGCCGACCGCCTCCGGCAAGACCGGGCTGGCCATGGCCCTTGCCGACCGCCTGCCGGTGGAGCTGGTGAGCGTCGATTCGGCGCTGGTCTACCGTGGGATGGATATCGGCACCGCCAAGCCCAGTCCCGAGGAACTCGCCCGCTACCCGCATCGCCTGGTCGATATCTGCGATCCGTCGGAGGCCTATTCCGCAGAACGGTTTCGCTCCGACGCCCTGGCGGCGATGGCCGAGATCAGCGAGGCGGGGAGAATACCGTTGCTGGTGGGCGGCACCATGCTCTATTTCCGTTCCCTGCAGCATGGGCTGTCGCCCCTGCCGCCCTCTGAGCCGGCGGTGCGTGCGGCATTGGGGGAGGAACTGGCGCAGCGGGGTCTGGGGGCGCTGCATGCCGAGTTGGCGAAGGTCGATCCGGCCAGCGCCGCCCGCATTCATCCGAATGACACCCAGCGCACCCTGCGGGCCCTGGAGGTGTGGCGGATCAGCGGTCGTCCCTTGAGCGAGCTGCAGTCCTCGACCCAGGGAGAGCCCATGCCCTATCGGGCCATCAAGCTGGCGCGTGCACCGCAACAGCGCGGCACCCTGCATGAACGTATCGAACGCCGCTTCCATGCCATGTTACAGGCCGGATTCGAACAGGAGGTGCGTGGCCTGATCGGGCGGGGCGATTTGGATCCGGAACTGCCGTCGATGCGTTCGGTAGGATATCGGCAGATGTGGGCCTGGTTACGGGGCGAATACGACCGCGAGGAAATGATCCGGCGCGCCATCGCGGCGACGCGCCAGCTGGCCAAGCGCCAGATGACCTGGTTGCGCTCGGAATCGGGCGTCCTGTGGCTGGAAGAGGGCGGAAATGTGACCGAGCTCGCACTCGCCCATGTGTACCATGAGCTGGGTGACTGAACAGGGTCCAATAAGCCCGAGGGGCCCCATGGTAGGGTGGTAGCCGTATGCTATATTCTGACGCAAGGTTTCGGGCAGATCGTCGGTGTCGAACGAGGGGGACTGCTGGAGCCGGTGGGGTTGGCACCGCCTTTTCGACCGGCGCAGGTTGTCGCGGTCCGGGCCAGCCCCCATATAAAAATTCCAACATCAGGAGTCATAATGATGTCCAAAGGACAAAGCCTGCAGGATCCCTTCCTCAACACCCTACGCAAGGAGCGTGTACCTGTCTCCATTTTTCTGGTCAACGGCATCAAGCTCCAGGGAACCATCGAATCCTTCGACCAGTTCGTGGTGCTGCTCAAGAACAGCGTCAGCCAGATGGTCTACAAGCACGCGATCTCGACCGTGGTGCCGGCGCGCAACGTACGCCTGCAACATGCCCACAGCGCCGAGAACGAGGGCGAACCCGGTAATTCATGATCGCGGTTTCGAGGTGTGGCAAGGCAGACCCCGCGCCCAGGTCGCGGGGTCTGTTCATTTCTGCAGGTCCCGAATGTTGCGCCAGGGGGCGCCATGTTTGAACGGCCGAAGGGAGGGGAGCGGGCGATCCTGGTATACATCGCCTTCGATGATCAGCCCGACCCGGAAGAGCTGCAGGAATTCCGCGAACTGGCACTATCCGCTGGCGCAGAGCCTCGCGCCCTGGTGACGGGCCGGCGGCACGGGCCGGACCCGCGTCTGTTCGTCGGCAGTGGCAAGGCCGAAGAGATCCGCGGCCTGGTGCAGTTGCACCAGGCCGAGCTGGTGATCTTCGACCATGAACTGAGTCCCAGCCAGGAGCGCAATCTCGAGAAGCTCTTCGAATGCCGGGTTTTGGATCGCACCGGGCTGATCCTGGATATCTTCGCCCAGCGGGCCCGTTCTCACGAGGGCAAGCTGCAGGTCGAGCTGGCCCAGCTGGAACACCTGTCCACCCGCCTGGTGCGCGGCTGGACCCACCTCGAACGGCAGAAGGGCGGCATCGGGCTGCGCGGCCCGGGCGAGACGCAGCTGGAGACCGACCGGCGCCTGCTGGGGCAGCGGATCCACCAGATCCGTCGTCGCCTGGCGAAGGTGGATGGCCAGCGGGAACAGGGGCGACGCGCGCGGCAGCGCGCCGAGACGCCGACGGTGTCGCTGGTCGGGTATACGAACGCGGGCAAGTCGACCCTGTTCAATCGCCTCACAGGTGCCGGGGTGCGCGCCCGCGATCAGCTGTTTGCCACGCTCGATCCGACCCTGCGGCGGGTCGAACTGGAGAACGGCGGCCAGCTGGTGCTGGCCGACACCGTGGGATTCGTGTCCCGTCTGCCCCACGACTTGGTGGCCGCCTTCAAGAGTACCCTCCAGGAGACCGCCGAGGCGGACCTTCTTCTGCATGTGATCGATGCCGCAAGTCCGCGACGTGCAGAAAACATCGCGGAGGTCGAGGACGTGCTGCGCCAGATCGGGGCGGCCGGGATTCCTCGTATCGATGTGTTCAACAAGATCGATCAGCTGGAGGCGCCCCGCCCGCGAATCGAACGAGACGCCCAGGGTCGCCCGTCCGCCGTGTGGCTCTCAGCCCGCGATGGAGGCGGCTGTAACCTGCTGCTCGAGGTGCTGAGTGAGTGGTTTGCAGGACATAGGTTACACCGGCGCATCTGCCTTGCGCCTGGTGACGGGCGCCTGCGCGCCCTGCTGTTCGAGCAGGCAAGGGTGGTGGCAGAAGACCCCAAGCCCGATGGTGGCAGCTGCCTCGAGGTGGAGCTGGCTGCGAGGGACTACCAGCGCCTGCGCAGGCATGAGCCGCTTCTGGCGGCCAGTTGGCCGGCCCTGGAAGAGGTCGATGAGCAGCCCGATTCGGTCGCCTCGATGGGCCCTGGTTGAGCCGGCATGCCGGCCCATCTCACCCCTGCCAGTCCCCCGGGGCCGAAAGGAAGGCAATATCCCGGCGTTTTATGCGCGGACACGGCGGATGACTATTGATAGACTTGCGCGCTGAGTTTTTACCTCATTCGGAGCAATGCATGGCCTGGAACGAGCCGGGTGGCGGCAATCGTGACCCTTGGAACAACAAGGGTGGAGATCAGGGACCCCCTGATCTGGACGAAGTGGTACGCAAGCTGCAGGACAAAGTCGGAGGATTGTTCGGCGGCCGGCGTGGCGGCGGAGATGGCGGCGGCGGGGGTGCCCGTGGCGGTGGTTTCGGCCTGATCGGGTTCGCGCTGATCGCCCTGGCGGTGGTGGCTGCGGCGCTCGACAGCTTCTATATCATTCAACCCGCCGAAAGGGGCGTGGTGTTGCGCTTTGGCGCCTATCATGAGGTCGTTGGCCCGGGGCCGCACCTGAAGCTCCCGTTCATCGACAGCTACGATGCGGTCAACGTCGACCAGATCAACAAGTTCGTGCATCGGGCGCAGATGCTGACCAAGGACGAGAACATCGTGGATGTGACCGTCGAGGTGCAGTACCGCATCCAGGACCCGGCGGACTTCCTGTTTCAGGACGCCAATCCACCGTTGACCCTGCGCAATGCCATGGAGTCGACCCTGCGCGAGGTGATCGGCAAGAGCAAGCTGGACGAGATCATCACCGAGAACCGGGGTGGAATCGCACTGGGCGTGCAGAAGGGAACCCAGGACCTTATCGATCTGTACCGTGCCGGCCTGAAAGTCCTGAACATCAATATCCAGGATGCCAAGCCGCCAGAGGCGGTGCAGGATGCCTTCGCCGATGCCATCAAGGCGCGCGAAGACCGCGAGCGAGTGCAGAACCAGGCACAGGCCTATGCCAACG
The DNA here is from genome assembly GCA_024762475.1 of Chromatiales bacterium. Classification (GTDB taxonomy): domain Bacteria; phylum Pseudomonadota; class Gammaproteobacteria; order Chromatiales; family Chromatiaceae; genus MONJU. The sequence goes on from JANTHJ010000015.1 coordinate 19,926, forward strand.
ACGTGGTTCCGCGGGCCCGCGGTGCCGCGGCGCGCGTGTTGGAAGATGCCAAGGCCTACAAGGCCAAGGTGGTGGCCGAGGCCGAGGGTGAATCCAAACGCTTCCTGGCACTGTTGGCGGCCTACGAACAGGCGCCGGATGTCACCCGTGACCGCCTGTATCTGGAGAGCATTCAGGACGTGCTGCAGGGAACCGGCAAGGTGCTGCTGGACGTCAAGGCCGGCAGCAACCTGACCTATCTGCCGCTGGACCGGATGCTCGGCAAGGGCAGTGGTGCGGCCGCGATCGATCGCGACGCCGTGCTGCGGCCGCAGATGAGCAACCCGCAGCAGGTCGAGCTGCCGGGCACGCGCTCGCGTGCCGCTGGCCGGCCACCGCGGGCCGTCTTCCCGCGTGACAGAGGGAGCCGCTAATGAATTCCGGTAAATCCATGTTCCTGATCGTCCTGCTGGCGGTGCTCGCGCTGCTGGTGGGTTCCTCCTTCTTCATCGTCAAGGAGAATGAGGTTGCACTGCGCCTGCAATTGGGCGAGATCGTCGACTCCAACTACGAGCCGGGACTGCACTTCAAGCTGCCACTGGTGCAGAACGTGCAGATCTTCGACAAGCGTATCCAGACCCTTGACCTAGAGCCGGAGCGTTTCCTCACCATCGAGAAGAAGTTCGTGGTGGTGGATTCCTTCGCCAAGTGGCGCATCTCGGATGTGGCCCAGTACTTCCGCTCCACACGCGGCAGCTCGGCACAGACCTCGCGCCTGCTCTCGGCGCGTATCAATGCGGCGCTGCGGGACGAGTTCGGCAAGCGCACCATCCAGGAGGTGGTCTCCGGCGAGCGCGCCGAGATCATGCAGAAGCTGGCGCGCGAGGCAGATGCCTCGGCCGCGGATCTCGGGGTCGAGATCGTCGACGTGCGGGTCAAGCAGATCGACTTCGAGGAGGCGATCAGCGAGAACATCTATGAGCGGATGCGCACCGAGCGGCACCGGGTGGCGGCAGAGCTGCGCGCTGAGGGTGCCGAGGCGGCCGAGCGCATCCAGGCCAATGCCGATCGCCAGCGTACCGAGATTCTGGCCAATGCCTATCGCGACGCGGAGCTGCTGCGTGGTGAAGGCGATGCGGAGGCGGCGCGGATCTATGCCAAGGCCTTCGACCGCAACCGGGAGTTCTACAACTTCTGGCGCAGTCTCAAGGCCTATCGCGAGGTGTTCCGCGACGGCAGCAGCATGATGGTGCTCGATCCGGATTCGGAGTTCTTCCGTTACTTCAAGTCGGAGCGCCCCAAGCCCTGACGAAGCGATATGCCCCCGGCCCAAGGTCGGGGGTGCGTGGGAAGCTCTGATCGATTCGTAACACGGCATCTTGCGGCGCAAAATCGCCCACTTCTGCGATGCAGATCTTCGCAATAGCCTGCTACAAGGTGAATCGCGAAGCGAGAGAGGGTCCCCTGGGGGATTGCGTGCGATGCGCGCCTTGAACCGGACGATTTTTCACCACAATCTGCTCGCGCCAGAATCAATCAGAGCTTCCCTTGGCTCGACTTCGGCGGGATCATCTGAGAAAATCATCGGGTTTATTAGAGTCCAGACCGGCCGGGGCAACCCGGTTTTTTTGTGGAAGCAGCCATGTGGCAGGATTTTCTGGCAGCCCTTGCGCTGGTTTTCGTGATCGAGGGGGTCTTGCCCTTTCTCAATCCCGCCGGCTACCGGGAGGCGGTGAGCCGGATTGCGCAGCTGGATGACCGGCAGCTGCGGTATCTCGGGCTGGGCGCCATGCTCGCCGGCCTGCTACTGCTCTATCTGGTGCGATAGGAAACGATGATCTTAGAATCCTCAGTTGGACGGCCGCCAGAGTGCGTAGCACGTGGTTTCTGGCAAGGCATGACGAGGCGGAATAGTTACTCTATTCCAACGAGTTATAACGCAGCCAGAGACCGCGCGATGCGTGCTCTGGTGGCCGTAGCGCCCTTCACCCAACAGGTGAGTCCGACATTACCGCGGTTCTCTATGCCGCTCATTGGTTTAGGCCCCACTCGTAGCGGTCAACTGAGGATTCTAGGATGATGCGAAGCAAGAGGTGGCTGTTGCCCGAGGGCATCGAAGAGCTGCTGCCGCAACAGGCTGAGGCACTGGAGTCGTTGCGCCGCGATTTGTTGGATACCTATCGGAGCTGGGGCTATCGCCTGGTGGTTCCGCCGATGATCGAGTACCTCGATTCCCTGCTTACCGGGGCCGGCAAGGACCTCGAGCTGCAGACCTTTCAACTCACCGATCAGCTCAGCGGTCGGCAGCTGGGGATCCGTGCCGACATCACACCACAGGCCGCGCGCATCGATGCCCACCAGCTGCAGCAACAGGGCCCCACCCGGTTGTGCTATATCGGAAACGTGCTCAGGACCCGCCCGGACGGGTTCTCGTCCTCGCGCAGTCCGCTACAGATCGGCGCTGAGCTGTACGGTCATTCAGGTATCGAGTCCGACGCCGAGGTACTGTGTCTGATGATGGAGACGCTGCGCATCGCCGGGCTGGAAGAGGTCTATCTCGATCTCGGACATGTCGGTATCTATCGCAGCCTGGCCCGCCAGGCGGGGCTGGAAGCGGATCAGGAAAGGGTGCTGTTCGATGCCTTGCAGCGCAAGGCCCATCCTGAGATCCGTGAGTTGGTGGAGAGTTTTTGCCTGGACCGCGGGCTGGCCGCCATGTTCAACGTCTTGGCCGATCTCAACGGAGATGCCGATGTTCTCGACCGGGCGGTCGAGGTGCTGGCCGCTGCGCCCGGGGAGGTGGCCGAGGCCGTCGCATACCTGCGCGCACTGGGGGAGCATCTCCAACATTGTCTGCCGACGGTGCCGGTGCACTACGACCTGGCCGAGCTGCGCGCTTACAACTACCAGACGGGTGTCGTATTCGCGGCCTTCGTGCCCGGTCAGGGAAATGAGATCGCCCGCGGTGGTCGCTACGACCAGGTGGGAGAGAAGTTCGGCCGTGCGCGCCCGGCCACCGGCTTCAGTGCCGACCTCAAGGCGCTCATGATGCTCGGACGACGACAGTCTGGTGTACGGGGCGGCGGGGAGGGCGCTGTCCTGGCGCCGGCCGAAGGGGATGGGGGGCTCGAGGAGCAGATTGCCGAGTTGCGGCGGGCAGGGCGGATCGTGGTTCGGGCGTTGCCGGGGCAGGTGCTCGATCCCGCCGAGGCGGGCATCACGGCGCGCCTGGAGGCGCGCAACGGCGCCTGGGCGGTGGTCCCCTTGGTATCCCAGGACGAGAATCAATCGAATCAAGCTGATTAGGAACGACGAAGTGGGCAAGAACGTAGTGGTGATTGGCACCCAATGGGGTGACGAGGGCAAGGGCAAGGTCGTCGACCTGCTCACCGACAGGGCGGATGCGGTAGTGCGTTTTCAAGGCGGGCACAATGCCGGACATACCCTGGTGATCGACGGCAAGAAGACGGTGCTGCACCTGATTCCCTCCGGCATCCTGCGGGACGAGGTGCGTTGTCTGATCGGCAATGGGGTGGTGCTCTCGCCGACCGCTCTGCTGGAGGAATTGCAGATGCTCGAGGACAGCGGTGTCGCCGCGCGCGAACGCATGGGCATCAGCGAGTCCTGCCCGATCATCTTTCCCTACCACATTGCCCTGGATCAGGCGCGCGAGGCGGCGCGGGGGAAGAAGGCCATCGGCACCACCGGTCGCGGCATCGGGCCCTGCTATGAGGACAAGGTCTCACGCCGTGGCATCCGCCTGGGTGAGATGCTGGATGCCGATCATCTGGCCGAGCGCCTGCGCGAGGTGATGGATTATCACAACTTCGTGCTGGCGAACTATTTCAAATTCGAGACGGTCGACTATCAGCAGGTGTTGGACGAGGCCCTGCGCCATGCAGAACAGATCCGGCCCTTGATAGAGGACGTGCCGGGCACCCTGCATCGGATGCGCGCCGAGGGAAAGAGCGTGATGTTCGAGGGCGCCCAGGGCGCGCTGCTCGATATCGACCATGGCACCTATCCCTATGTCACCTCATCGACCACCACTGCAGGTGGTGCGGCCAGCGGTAGCGGGGTGGGTCCGCGCGATCTCGACTATGTGCTGGGTATCGTCAAGGCCTACACCACCCGCGTGGGCGCCGGCCCCTTCCCCACCGAGCTGGTGTACGATCTCGCCGCCGACCAGGGTGACGAGATCGGCAAGTACCTTGGGCAGAAGGGACACGAGTTCGGCGCGACCACCGGCCGCCAGCGTCGTTGCGGTTGGCTGGATACGGTCGCGCTGCGGCGCTCGCTCAAGATCAACAGCGTCACCGGAATGTGCATCACCAAGCTGGATGTGCTGGACGGTCTCGAAAAGGTCAAGATCTGCGTCGCTTATAAGCTCGACGGTCGTGAGGTGGATACCCCGCCGGTGGGCGCCGACCGCTTCGCCGAGTGCGAGCCGGTGTTCATCGAGATGCCGGGCTGGCAGGAGTCGACCGTGGGCGCCAAGTCGCTGGAAGACCTCCCCGAGGCGGCGCGCGCCTACCTGAACCGGGTCGAGTCCCTGTGCGAAACGCCGATCGATATCGTCTCCACCGGACCGGACCGCTCCGAGACTCTGGTACTGCGTCACCCCTTCGAGTGACCTGGGTCCCACACCGGCCTCCGCCGCATAAGGGTATTTGACTCCGGCCGCTATACTTCCAGCATGAGCAGCGCTTTCGTGGCGCTGCGACGTTGTAAGAGGTATGGCAATGGGGCACTGCGGCAATCTTTCGCGCGCAATCCTGATGTTGCTGCTGCTGCCGATAACTGCCCAGGCGGCGGTGGTGGAGCTGGACACCGACGCGGGTATCATCGCGACGGCCGATTTTCGCAATCCGGACGGGGACGGTGATCCGGTATTGATACTGCACGGGTTTCTGCAGACCCGCGATTTCCCCACGGTACGCCGCCTGGCGGGCAATCTGGCCGATGAGGGTCATCCGGTATTGCGCCCCACGCTCAGCCTGAGTGTGCCGCGCCGCTCACAGAGCCTCAAATGCGAGGCGGTCCACACCCATAGCCTCGACCAGGACGTGCAGGAGCTGGGCCAATGGGTGGCTTGGCTGCATCGACGCACCGGACGCCGGATTGTGTTGATCGGCCACAGTGCGGGAGGCCATGTGATCACTCGCTATCTCGCCCGATATCCTGATGCCCCGCTGAAACAGGTCATCCTGATCAGTATCGCACCGCCGGTGGGCAGGAAGCCTGCGGCGGGGGAGCCGCGGAAGGAAGGCGAGTTGGCGGAGTACTCGCTGGCCTACTGCTTACGCTATGCCACGACCCGAAGCGCCTTCCATTCCTACGTGGACTGGGGGCCTCTCCAGATGATCGCGGCGATGACTGGCGCCCAGATCCCGGTGAAGGTCCTGGTCGGCGGCAACGACAAACGACTCAAGCCCGCCTGGCTGGAACGCCTTCGAACGGGGGGGGTCGCCTTGGCCGAGGTGCCCGGCGCCGGTCACTTCTTCGATGGAGACCATGAATTCGAGCTCAACGACCGCATCGACAAGATGCTCGGTGATGGAGACTGAGGCCGCGCATGGCCAGGATCAGTCTTTCCTATCGTCGTTATGCCTTGTGGCTCGCCGCGCTGGTGCTCCTGATCTATGGATTCTTCGGCTGGCTCGCCTATCAACAGTACAGCGAAGCAAGGCGGGCCTTCGAACAGGGTGAGAAAGCAGCTGCGCAGGGGGAGATCTATACGCTGCTCGCGAACACCCTGGACAGCCTCGGTCGTGAGGCCGACCGGCTGGCGCGGTGGGACGAGTTGTATCAGCAGCTCGCCAAGCCGACCTATTTCACCTATTGGTATGCCCACCGCATCAAGGGAGGCCATGAGATATCGCCGCCCTTCGATGCGTTGATGCTCTATGACAGCAAGGGCAAGGCACTGGGCCGGGATGCCGACAATCCGCTGCCGTCGCACCTGGGACAGGCGGATGCACAACAAGTCTTCCATCCTGCCGGCTCCGATGTGCGTGTCGTATTGGTTCGTCCATTAGCTCGCACAACAGGGAAAGAGCCCAAAGGGTATCTCGTACTGGATGCCAGTCTGCTGGGCAACCTCAAACGCGGACAGATGTTCGTCAGAGTCGATCCTGCGTCACTGTCATTTTCGCTCTCTGCCCCGACCCAGGATATCCGGGCGCTGAGACAGGCCCTCGACTATCGGCCGCGCGACGCCGGTTCAGTGGCGGTGGTGGACGGCCTGGTGCTGCGGATGTTGTTCCTGATTGGTCTGCTGGTACTGCTTCCGACGCTGGGGCTGATCTATTTCTTCACCCGGCTGCTGGGACGCAACGTGCGGCATGTGCCTGAGGTGGTCGCCGCGTTGCGTGCGGCGCAACACGCCGGGGAGACGGTGGATGCGCCGCCGGCCCCGCCGGGTCTGAGGATTCGGGAACTGGAACAGGCCGAGCAGTCTCTGCTGGAATACCAACGCGAGCTCACCCTGGCCAACCGGACCCTGGACAAGAAGAACCGCGAGCTCTGGAACCTGGCGCATCTGGATGCCCTGACCGGCGCGCAGAACCGCCGCGCCTTCGAGAATTTCTGGCAGACGCTGCAATCGTTGAGCGAGCGCAAGCGGCGTTCCATGCGCCTGATGCTGTGCGATGTGAATCACTTCAAGGCGATCAATGACACCTATGGCCACGACGTGGGGGACGGCGTACTCAAGGCCATCGTGATCTGCCTGCAGAAGGCCCTGCGCCGGGGCGAGCAGTTGTTCCGCCTGGGGGGCGACGAGTTCATCAGCGTGCTGCTCGATTGTGATGACGCCCAGGCGACGGCGGTCGCCTCACGTTGCGCGGCCGAAGTGGCGCGATATCCCTTCCGCGATTCGCTGGGCGTACAGGAGCCGGTTCGCCTGAGTATCGGCATCTCTCCGGCGACCAGCGATGCCGGCACCCCGCTCAACGTGCTCCTGCGGCAGGCCGACGTGGCCATGTATCACTCCAAACGACCGAGCAGTGGCACCATCACCCTGTACCGCGATTCGCTGGAACTGGCCGCCGGCTCGGTGTTCAGCAGCAGTGTCAACGAGGCGGTGTATCGGGCGGTCGAGACGGGCGAAGGCCTGCACATGCTGTATCAGCCGGTGCGCGACCTGGCCGACAACCGGATCGGATATTACGAGGCCCTGCTGCGCATCCGGCATGAGGGCGAGCTGCTGACACCGGACCAGATCCTGCCGGTGGTGGAGTCGAGACACCTGGAGAAGGAATTGGACCAGGCGGTCATCGATGCGCTGTTACGCGCCCTGTACAACGGCACCATTCCGCCCGACACCGGCCTTTCGATCAACCTCTCGGCGTCCTCCATCTCCAGTGACAGCATTGTCTCCCGACTGGATGCCTTCCGTCCCTTTCTGCCCGCGCTCAAGATCGTGGTGGAGGTCACCGAGACCGCACTGATAACCCGCATGGAGGACGCCAGCAGCAACCTCATGCGCCTGCGCAGCCAGGGGTTCCAGATCGCGCTGGACGACTTCGGCAGCGGTTACTCCTCACTGCGCTATCTCACCAGCATGCCGGTGGATGTGGTGAAGTTCGACATCAGCCTGATTCGAGCCCTCGACCAGGAGGCCCACCACCGTCTGGTGGCACACCTGGTGGAGTTCATCTGCAGCACGGGGCAGCAGACCGTGGCCGAGGGGGTGGAAGACGAGTTCATCCTGGAACAGGTACGCAAGATGGGCTTTTCGCAGGTACAGGGCTATCAGACGGGGCAGCCACAGGAGCTGCGCCCGCGGGGTCCGCAGCAGCTCATCGTGCGACCAGGGTGACCAGGGCGTCCCCCCGGCGCAGGCGGATATGCCACAGGCTGCCGTCGGCCGGGAGCAATGTGCCGAGCTCGCGCAGGCTGCGTACCCGCTGCCGGTTCACCTCGAAGATCACATCTCCCTCACGCAGGCCGGCCTTCCAGGCCGGGGAGTCGGCTTCGACCGTGCCCACGGCGATGCCGTGGCGGGCGCCCAGCGGAGACTGGTCGCGTGTCTGGCCGAGGCGGGCGCCTGCCAGCAGTGGGGAGATCTCGGCCCCTGGCACGAAACCCTGGTATGGGTCTGCGATACGTACCTGCACCTGCCGCGCTTTGCCGTTGCGCAGTACCTCGAGATCCAGCACCTGACCGATACGGGCCACGCCCAGGCGGCTGAGCAGATCGTTGGCACTGGCGACCTCATGGTCGTACACCCGGGTGATGACATCGCCCTCGCGCAGGCCGGCGCGTTCGGCCGCCGAGCCGGGCGCCACCGCCGCGACCACGGCACCGCGAGGACGTTTCAGACCGAGCGCGTGGGCCAGGTCGCCGCTGAGATTCTGCACGCTGATACCCAGTGCGCCGCGGCGCACCCTGCCGAAGCGGACGATCTGGCGCATCACCTCATGGGCGAGATTGGCGGGGATGGCGAAGCCGATGCCGACATTGCCCCCGCCCGGTGCCAGGATCGCGGTGTCGATCCCAACGAGGCGGCCGCGCAGGTCCACCAATGGCCCTCCCGAGTTGCCGGGGTTGATCGAGGCGTCGGTCTGGATGAAGTTCTCGTAACCCTCGATGCCCAGGCCGCTGCGCCCCAGGGCACTGACGATGCCGGAGGTGACCGTCTGGCTCAGGCCGAAGGGGCTGCCGATGGCGACCACGAAGTCTCCCACCCGCAGCCTGTCCGAGTCCCCCCACGGCAGGGCGGTCAGGTCTTCCGCCGGTATCTGCAGTACCGCGATGTCCATCTCGGGATCTCTTCCCAGCAGGCGGGCCTCGAAGCTGCGGCCATCCTTCAGGGTCACACGGATCTGATCCGCCTCGTCGATGACATGGTTGTTGGTGAGCACGTAGCCCTTGCTCGCATCCACGATCACGCCGGAGCCGAGGCTCTGGGTTTCCTGGGAGCGCGGCCGATGGGGTGCCTCCTCGAAGAACCAGCGGAAGAAGGGATCGTCCAGCAGGGGATGGCGACCGAGGCGACTGCGCTTGCTGGTGGAGATATTGACCACCGCCGGGGTGACCTTCTCCAGCATCGGCGCCAGACTGGGTATGGGCTGGTCATCCACCGCGGGGGGAATGGCGGCGCAGGCACTGGTCACCGTGAGCACGGTTAGGATGAGAACGAGGCGGGCGAGGCGGATCATGGAGTTTTTCATGGGTACGGAGTCTGGCCCGGTTGGCCGTCACAGGACAAGCCGAGGAAGCGCCGATCGATTCGCAACACGGCATCTCATGGCACCGGAATGCCAGGTCCGGCAGCGCCAGGAAAAATCCCCGCCAAGCGGCGGGGATCGGTTGGCGAGGCCACCCGGTCAGGCGGCGTCGGCCTCTTCCTTCTGCTGCGCTGTCCCAGTTTGGACCCGATCGGCCTGACCCTCGATCAGCTTGCCTTCCTTCTGGGTCTCGGCGGTGCGGATCTCGATGCGCCGGGGTTTCATGGACTCGGGCAGCTCGCGCACCAGCTCGATATGCAGCAGCCCGTCCTTGACCTCGGCGCCGGTCACCTTGACATGGTCGGCGAGCTGGAAGACCCGCTCGAAGGCCTGCTGGGAGATACCCCGATACAGGTACTTGCGGTCCTCCTCCTGCGCTTCCTTGCGCCGCCCGGCGACGCGCAGCCGGTTGTCCTTGACCTCGATCTCCAGATCCTCCGGCCGGAAGCCCGGAACGGCCATGCTGATCCGGTAGTGATCCTCGCCGGTCAGCTCGATGTCATAGGGCGGCCAGCCGCCCTCACTGTCCATCCGGCGCGCCGCCTCGAGCGCATCGGTCAGGCGGTCGAAACCGATGGCAGTGCGAAACAGGGGTGAGAAATCGAATGCGGTCATGATCTCGTCCTCCTTTTCCACGATGTCTGTCTTGGGGAGGATCGGGTCCTCCCCGATCGCCTTTCAGGTGAGGACGACGAATAAAATTTCAAGCCCGATCAGAGCCAGCGCACCAGGTAGTAGATGCGTTGCGACTCGGAGGAGACCGAGGGGCCGTAGACCAGGGCCGGATGCAGGTTCCTGTCCGGGTCTGCCTGTTCGAGCGCGGCGGCCTCGCTGTCCAGAATCTTTACGCAGGCCTCCGGATAGCGCTTGCGGTTGGTGCGCGGCGTCTTGATCAGTGCCCAGCGCTCGGCCAGCGCGGTGGATTCGGGGTCGACGATTACATGTGCCATCGCGTCATTGTAGCCGTTCGGCCGGTCTTCGGGAGTAGAATGGGCGTTTCCGATTCGAGCAGCCGTGACCCCATGGACATAGCCGACCTGCGTCGCGAATACATGTATGCCGGGCTGTCCAGGGACGACCTGGATCCCGACCCCATCGTCCAGTTCGAGCGCTGGTTCCGCGATGCCCGCGACAACGGCCTGGACAACCCCAACGCCTTCAGCCTGGCCACTGCGGGCAAGGACTGCATGCCGTCGCTGCGCACCGTGCTGCTCAAGGCCTTCGATCAGCAGGGTTTCGTCTTCTATACCAACTACGGCAGCCGCAAGGCCCGCGAGATCGAGGCCAACCCGCGTGCTGCGATGCTCTTTCATTGGCTCGAGTTCGATCGCCAGGTGAAGGTGCAGGGGACGGTCTCGCGCGTCAGTGCCGCCGAGTCGCTGCGCTATTTCAGCAGCCGCCCACGGGGTAGTCAGATCGGTGCCTGGTGCTCCAACCAGAGCAGCCCCATCGGTTCGCGCACCCTGCTCGATCAGGCGTTCGAATCGATGAAGCGCAAGTTCGGAGAGGGCAAGATCCCGCTGCCCGATTTCTGGGGCGGCTATCGTATCGAGCCATTGCGCATCGAGTTCTGGCAGGGGCGGGAGAACCGTCTCCACGACCGCTTCGAATATCAACGCGGCGCCGATGGCTGGACCATCCAGCGCCTGGCACCTTGAGACCTATTACGTGAGCACCTTGGCCTTCGATGTCTACGGCACCCTGATCGACACCCAGGGCGTGGTGGGGGCGTTGCAGGGACTGATCGGCGAGCGGGCGCCGGCGTTTGCCCTGGCCTGGCGCGAGAAGCAGCTGGAGTACTCGTTCAGGCGGGGACTGATGCAACACTATGTCGATTTCGCCACCTGCACCGCCCAGGCGCTGGATTACTGCTGCCAGTCACAGAGGCTGACGTTGTCGGCCGCCGAGCGGGAGTCGCTGCTCGCCACCTACAAGACCCTGCCCGCCTTCGATGACGTTCCCGAGGCGTTGCGCCAGCTGGAGACCTCGGGTCTGCGGCTGTTCGCCTTCTCCAACGGCACGCGCGAGGCGGTCGAACTGCTGCTGCAGAGTGCAGGAATCCGGGACTATTTCGTCGGCGTAGTCAGTGTCGACGACCTGCGATCGTTCAAGCCGAACCCGGCGGTGTATTGCCATTTTCTGCGCCAGGCCGGGGCCACCGACGAGGACGCCTGGCTGATCTCCGGCAACCCCTTCGATGTGATCGGCGCCCGCTCGGCGGGGATGCACGCCGCTTGGGTGCGGCGCGACCCCGCGGCGGTGTTCGATCCCTGGGGGATCGAGCCGGACATGACCGTGGGGGATCTGCGCGAACTGGCGCAGCGGCTCACCACCACCCTTCAATCCTCCGATCCCCATTCGCGCCAGCCGCCGAGCAAAGGAAAATAGAGCGCCAGGCGGATCGGCCCCTCCTCCAGGGCACGCATCAGGCGTCCGTAGTTCTCCAGCTGTGCCCGATAGCGTTCCTGTTCGTTGTCCAGGAAGCCTTCGAGCTCACCGCCCTGATGATCGCCGGTCTTGTAGTCGATGATCCAGCGGATACCGTCGGCGACAAAGGTGCGGTCGATCACGAAGTGCCCCGGCTGACCCTGTTCGTCCAGGCCGGTCAGAGCGAGTTCGCACGCCGCGTGGGGATGGGCCTGGAGGATCCAGCGTCCGCGCTCGTCGCAGAGCGTCCGTTGCAGTGACCGATGGACCTTGTCGGCGGCCTCATCCATGGCCTCGGGATCGACCCCCAGCCCTGCCAGGGCGGTGCGGAAGGCGGGCATCAGGGCATCGATGCGCGCTGTCGGCCAATGGTCCGACCCGTCTTTGGCGATGCGTTCCAGGTAGCGGTGGACCAGGGTGCCGACATGGCGCGCCGTATCGCCGGCCCATTCGAAATCGATCGCAGCGGTCGCCGCTGGCGGGGTCTGCTCTGCTGGCGGGGCAGGCGCCAGCACCAGCTGCCAGTCGGCCGGCAGGCGCGACTCCTTGCGCGGCGCCAGGACGCCAGTGCGTCGGGCGGTCCGCTCGCCGGGCGGCGTCAGCGACTCGAACGCCGCTGCCACGGCAGGCCAGAGGGCGGCCAGGAGGGATCCGGTTGGTGCCCGCGGTGTCTCGCCGTCCTTGTTGCGTGCAAAGGCGGCGTGCCCAAGCAGATGCAATCGCTCCCGGGCGCGGGTCGTGGCGACATACAGCAGGCGTTGCTGCTCGTAGGCCTCCTTCTGCTGGTCGATCCATCGCAGGTAGGCCACGATGGGTTCGTCATCCTGTTGCGTGCCCTTGATGGGTGCGAGCAGCAATTCCGGGTCGCCATCCGGTCCCGGCACCTCGTGCCAGTAGAGCAGCTCGTTGCGGTTGCCGCCGGTGCGCCGGCCCAATCCGGGCAGAATCACGGTCTCGAACTCCAGACCCTTGGACTGGTGCATGGTCATCAGCTGGATCTGGGTGCCCGCCTCGCTGTCGGGCGGGGCATAGAGGCCGCGCAGCGCCTCGTCCAGGCCGCCGAGGTCTGCGATTCCCAGCGGCGTCTGCTGGGCCTCGAGCAGATCGAAACAGGCCTGGGCATCGTCCCGGTGGCCAACCGCCGTGCCGCCCAGGGCCAGCCAGATGGCCTCGACCCAGTCCCGCAGCGGGCGACGCGAGCGGGCGGGAAGTTCCGGCTCGAGCTCCTGCCGCAGCCGGGCCAATCGGGCCTGGCCGTCAGGCGAGAGACGGTCGCAGGCCGAGGTGTCCCGGACCCGCGACCAGAGGGGATCGGGCGCCCCCTCGCACAGGGTGGCGATATCCTCGAAGCCCAGGCCCACCAGCGGTGAGCGCAGCAGGCTCAGCCAGGCGAGCCGGTCCGCGGGATGCAACAGTGCCCGGGCCAGGCTGTAGATGTCCTGGACCGTGGGCCGGTCTGCCAGGGGTGTGGCCTGAACGGCCTGAAAGCGCAGCCCGGCCTCTGTCAGGGCCCGTGCGATGGCCGGCATGTGGCTGCGCGCGCGTACCAGGATGGCGATACGGCCGTCGGGATCGGCCTGCAGGCTCGTCTGCACGATCTCGACCACCCGTTGCGCTTCATGCTCCGGATCGTCTTCGGCGCAGGGATGGATCTGCACCGCGGGCCCGGGCAAGGGGTCGTGGATGGCCTGCGAAGGCGCATACGGCATGCCGCCGAGGGTCAGGTCGGTGAGCGGCGGGAAGATACCACCGAAGGCCTGGTTGACCCAGTCCACGATACCGGCCTGGGAGCGGAAGTTCATCGTCAGGCGCAACGGTTCGAGCGCGACATCCCCGATGCCGGTTTCGAAGGCCTGCAGAAACAGCCCGACCTCGGCCTTGCGGAAGCGGTAGATCGATTGCATCGGGTCGCCGACCAGGAACAGGCTGCGTCCATCGCCGGGCACCCAGCCCTCGGTGAGTCGTTCGAGCAGTCGGTACTGACCGCTGGAGGTGTCCTGGAACTCGTCCACCAGCAGATGGGTGATACGGTGGTCCAGCCTCAATGCGACCTCGCTGGGCGTGCCCGGCTCACCCAGTGCCCGCAGGGCCCGCTGTTGGACCTCGACGAAGTCCAGGCGGCCCTCTTCCTGAAACACCAGTACCAGCTGCGCGGCCGCATCCAGCAGGACCATGCCCAGCGCATCCAAGAGTCGTCGCTGTTCCTGACCCAGGGCGCGGGCGGGCAGTTTGCGGACCGCATGCAGCTGTTCCACCAGGCCAGGGGTTTCGGTGAGTTCGGTGATCAGCGCCGAGAGTTCGGCCTTGGCGTCCTTCTGCTCCGGGGGAAGGCCCAGGTTCTTGTTCAGTCCCCGCGGTGAGCGGGGGCCCCCCTTGTCGGTGAGCACCAGTTGCGTCAGACCCTGCCAGCGGGGCAGGTCCTCCCAATGCGGGCCGGGCGGCGCGACCTGCCCCTCGCAGCAGGCCAGGGCGATGTGGCGCTTCTCCTCCGGCAACCGTTCCGCGGCCTCGCCCGCCAGCCGGGCCAACTGCGAGAGCCGTGACGGGCCGATCAGATCCGCCAGCGCGCCCAGGTGTCCCTCGACCTGGTGGCGCAGCGCGGCCTCCACCGCCTCGCTCTCCGGGGTCTCCAGTATGTGGGGCAGCCATTGATCCCGCCTCGCCAGCATGCCGGTGAGCAGTTCCTCGAGCAGACCGAGCTGGCTGTCCAGGTGACGCAGCACCTCCGCCAAGGCGGCGCCCGGACCCGATTCGTCGAGGCGGGCGAGGCTGGCACGCGCTGCCTGGCGGTACAGCGCCTGTGCGTTCTCCTCGGTCAGCGGGGGGGCGCCCAGCTCGCTCAATACCGGGAGTTGACGGGCCAGCGAGGCGCACAGGCTGTCGAAGGTCAGCACGCGCAGGCGGTTGGGATTGTCGCGCAGCGACCAGTCGTGCGCCTGGTCACGTGCCAGGGCGGCCCGGGCGAGTTCCCAAGTGGCGCGTTCGTGTCCTTTGTCCGGCGGCGGCCGCGTTGCCCTGTCCAGGGCGGCCAGGATGCGGTTGCGCATCTCTGCTGCAGCCTTGCGGGTAAAGGTGATGGCAATGATCTCTTCGGGCTCGGCCACGCTGGCCAGCAGGCGCAGAAAGCGCTGGGTCAGCAGTTCGGTCTTGCCCGAGCCCGCCGGTGCCTGGACGATGAAGGAGCTGCGCGGGTCGAGGGCGCGTTGCCGTTGGGCTGCATCGCTCACCGGGTTCATGGTGCCTCGTCCTCGTCGTCGAGGTGGACGTCCACCCGGCACAGTCCCGGGAGGTCGCAATAGCGGCAGGCATCTGCGTCACGCGGGGCGACCGCGACATGGCCGCCCAGGATCTCGTCGGCCAGCGCCCGAAGGCGCTCGCGCCAGTGTTCGATAAGGGCGTCCCAATCGGGGATGGCGTCACTCCCCTCGAAGGCGGAAACGCCAGGCGCGATACCCTCTTCGGCGGTGGTGCCCACAAAACGTTGTCTGGTGCGATGCACCTGGGCGAGCAATGCCCCGGCCAGCTGCTGCTGGGTGATCGCATACAGCGGTACCTGGGGCTCGCGCAACCGATCCTCGGTCCAGCCGGTGGCATCCACCCGGGCGCCGGTCTTGTAGTCGATCACCACCCGGCGGCCGTCTTCCAGGGTGTCGATGCGGTCGGCGCGTACCCGCAATACCAGGCCATCGAGGTCGACGTTGATGCGGTCTTCGCGCGATGCCACGCGGAAGGGCTGCTCGCGAAGTTTCTCCAATGCCAGCCAGCGCAGGGTCAGCTCCACCAGGCGCTCCTGTTCCAGCTCGGTCAGGCGGGTGCCGAAGAGGTCTCGCCGACTGCGCCCGAGATCGGCGAGGGTCTGCTCGGCCATCGGTCGCAGCAGTTCCCGGAGTCCGGCCTCATCCAGCGCCTGCAGGCCGCTCGAATCCTTCAATGCGGCCCAGGCGCGGTCGAGAAGTTGGTGGACCATCTCGCCCAGCAGCTGCGGTGAGGGGCTGTGTTGCGGCTCACTCAGGCCGCGCGCAGCAAGGCGGTAATGGGCGGCGGCGCGGAAGGGGCAGGCGCTCTGGTCGGCGATCAGGCCCGCGCCGCCGCGGGGCGCGGCAGGGGGTGGCAGGCGGCCGGGCTCGGGCAGGGGATCGAGAGTGCCCGCCTGGCGCGCCGCCTCATATAGCGGGTTTTCGACGGTGACCTCGAGTGATTCTGGCGGGACGACCGGAAACTCGGCCAGCAGCGGGCTGGGGCGCAGCTCCCGGTCGTCCTCGGCCAATGCATGGCTGATCCAGACCTCGTCGGCCCCACTCATCAGGCGCGCGCCCAGCTGCCGGGCGAACTGCAGTTCCCGGGCGGCCGAGGCATGGGGCATGTCGAGGCTGCGCTGCAGGGTAATGGGCAGCAGGGGGTTCGGCGAGGGTGGGGGAGGCCAGGCGCGGTCATCCATGCCGAGCAGCCAGAGCCCGTCGAAGTGCAGCCCGGCCGCCTCGAGCAGCCCCAGCACATGAACGCCGGCCTGCGGACTCTGCGGTTGGAAGTCGGTCTCTTCGCACAGGCGGGTGAACTGGGCGATGGACTCGCCCAGGCTCAGGTGTTCCTCGACCCGGGACAGGGTGGCGAATTCGCTGAAGGCCTCACGCAGACGCGCGGCCTGCTGGTATTCGGCGCTGTCGAGGGGGGTATCGCCTGGCCAGCCCAGCGTCTCGCATAGCCCCAACAAGGCGCCCGACCAGGCATTCGGAGAGGCCTCGCCCGGAAGCGATGCCAGCCGCGCTTCCAGGGACTCCAGCAGCTCGATGAGGCGTGGACACCAGGCCGGGCCCGGTTGCCTCTGCCCGCGGGCACGGCGCAGTAGTTGCCGTCGCGTCAGCCGCGGCCGGCCTTCCTCGCGCAGCGCTGCGTCCAGCGCCGCCCGTGCGCCCCATTCCTCCGTGTGGCCGGCGAGGAAAGGAGAACGCAGCAATAGGCCGATCTCGTGCAGATCGAGCGGGCGATGGAGGCACAGGCGCAGGGCCAGCAGCAGGTGGGCGGCCACCGGGTGCTCGGCCAGGGGCTGGCCCAGGGAGAGGTTATAGGGCGGATGCCCTCCGGGCGCGAGCCAGCCGCCGGGGTCGAGCACCTGTCCCAGGGCTCGCGTCAGTGGTGCGCGGATTTCCCCCAGGCGCGCGCTGACGATCGCCACGCGGGCCTGCGGAAAGTCTGCCAGGCGCTGACGGGCCCAGTTGGCCGCGGCCAGGCACTCCGCCGCAAGGTCGGGCAGCGCGAGCCGCCGGGCATGGACGCCCTCGGGCATGGGCGAGTCCTCCAGTACCGTGCATCCGGCCCCATGTAGTGTTTCGATCAGGCCTCGCTGCAGCGGGCTGAAAACGTCGAAGCCGTGCAGCTCCACCCGCTGCGGTGGTGGGACCAGCTGTGCTTCGAATGCGTCGATGAGGGTGCCGGTCAGCTCCGCCTGGCTGAGCAGTCCATCGCGTCGGCAGCGTGTCTGGAAGCGACGTGCCCACCCAAGGAAGCGCAGGGTCTCCTCCTCGGGCCAGTTCGCCAGCTCATCCAGGGTGCGTTGCCACTGGTGCAATCGCTGCCAGGCGTCCTGGGCGGTGCGTGCGGCGGCGGCCGGCTGCAACAGGCCGGTCCCGTCGTCCTGGCGTACTGCCTGCTCCCACAGCAGGCGCTCCTGTTGCGGGGTCAGCAGGACCCGGTCGGCCTGCCCGAGGTCCACCAACGCTGCGTACTGCCCCCGCAGCCAGCTGTCCAGCGGGAGGATCGACGGCGTGGGCCAGACGCGCAGTCCGGCCGCTGCCTGGCGGCGGTCGTGCTGCTGCCGCAGCTCACGTGCCAGGCGATTGTTGACCGTGAGGATCAGGGTATCCGGTTCGATCTCGGGCGGTGACATGGTTTTACCGCGTGTCCAACCTTTTGTCCGGGCGCAGCCACAGGTAGAGAACCAGCGAGAACAGCGCCCCCAGGGTGTCGGCCAGCATGTCCTTCTGGGCGTCCCACACGTCCCCCTGTGAGCCCAGGAACTCGATGCCCGCATCACCGCCGTAGTACACGGCAAACAGCCACTCGATGATCTCGTAGCCGGCGGCGATCGCCATGATCAGCAGCAGCCCGAACAGCATCGCCAGTACCGGTCGGCACTGGCGCGTGCGCAGCAGCCATTCGGTCACCGCAAAGGCGTAGAAACCCACGCTGAAATGTCCAATCCGGTCATATTGGTTGCGTTCCGATCCGATCAGCTGGTTGAACCAGTCGAAGGGGACGTTGGCGAAGGTGTAGTGCCCGCCAACGGTATGCCAGAACAGCCATACCGCCATCAACAGGTAGGCGGCGTTGCTGAAGCGGAAGCGTGGGTAGAGCCAGATCAGCCCGCCGAACACCAGGATGACCGGGACGATTTCGGCGACCCAGACGTCACGGGCGAAAGGCTCGATGCCCGACCAGATGATCAGCGCGGTGAGGGCGAGGGCAAGGAAATGCGGCACGCGGTTTGCAAACATGCAGGAAGTCTACCAGCCGGCGGATATACTGGCCCATATGGGGACGCACTGGATCCAGGCGCTCGGTGGGTTGGGACTCTTTCTGTTCGGCATGTCGGTGATGACCGACGGGCTGCGCGGTCTGGCGGGTCGCCTGCTGCACCAGGTGCTGGCACGCTTCACGCACAGCCCGGCGAGCGGCGTGCTCACCGGGACCCTGAGTACGGCCATCCTGCAATCCTCCAGCGCCACCACGGTGGCCGCGGTCGGCTTCGTCAGCGCCGGCCTGCTGAGTTTCGGTCAGGCGCTGGGCATCATCTTCGGGGCCAATCTGGGCACCACGGTGACCGGTTGGCTGGTGGCCCTGCTCGGACTCAAGCTCAACATAGGGCAGATCACCCTGCCGCTGATACTGGCTGGCGCGCTGATGCGACTGTTCGGACGCGGTCGTCTGCGCAGTGGCGGCACGGCCCTGGCGGGATTCGGCCTGATCTTCCTGGGGATTTCGTTGTTGCAGGCGGGCATGGCGGGGTGGGAAGGACGCATCACGCCCGATACCTTCCCGAGCGATACCCTGTGGGGCCGTCTTCAGCTGGTGCTGATCGGTATTGCCGTGACCATTGTTACCCAGTCGTCGAGCGCAGGGGTGGCAACCGCATTGACGGCTGTGTATACCGGCACCATAGGCTTTTCCCAGGCGGCGGCGCTGGTCATCGGCATGGATGTGGGTACCACGGTGACCGCGGCACTCGCGACCATCGGCGGCTCTCGCGAGACCCGCCGCACGGGATACTCCCATGTGGTTTACAACGTTCTCACCGCCGTTGGCGCCTTCTTCCTGTTGCCTGTCTATGTGCGGGTGCTCGAAGGGCTCGACCCAGACCTTCTCAGGCACCAGGCGGAACTGGCGCTGGTCGGCTTCCACAGCCTCTTCAATCTGCTGGGCGTGCTTGTCATTCTGCCCCTGGTGCCCGCGTTTGCACGCCTGATGTACCGCCTGGTGCCCGAAGAGCCGGGCTCACCCGAGCTGGTACTCGACCGTCGCCTGCTCAGCGAGCCCACGGTGGCGCTGGATACCTCGCTGCGCCTGGTGCGCGACCAGGTCATCCAGGCGGTGTCGCTGGTGGATCGCCTGCTGAACGATCCCGAGAATGTCGCCCGGGACGACCTGAGTGTCCTGCGCCAGCGCCTGTTGCGGGTACGCGCCTATGTCGACGACATCCACCTCTCGCCCGACCAGGAGCGCGACTGGGAGCGGCTGAATGCCCTGATCCATCTGCTGGACCATCTGCGCAGGCTGCTGATGCGTTGCGAGGAAGAGCCGGAGCGTATCCAGACCTTGTTGCGTGAGGATGCATTGGCGCCAATGGCGGACGGCCTGGCCGCGCATGTCGGGCAGCTGCTGGAGGCTCTGCAGGCGCAGCGCTGGCAGGAGGCGGCCGACCTGGCCCGGCACTATGCCGAGGCAGTGGACGGGCAGGCCGAGATGGCCCGTTCCCTGGTCAGCAGCCGGATTGCCTCCGGCGAGCTGGACATGGAGGCAGGCAACCTTCAGCTGGAGGCGATTCGCTGGGCCCGCCGTGTCTCCTGGCATTTGGCCCGGCTGTTGCACCATCTGGCGCGTATCGGTATCTGAAACAGCTCTGATCAATTTGTAACACGGCATCTTGCGGCGCGAAATCGCTTGTATCTGCGTTGCGGGTCTTCGCAATAGCGGGCTACAAGGTGAATCGCGAAGCGAGATAGGGTCCCCTGGGGATTACGTGCGATCCGCGCCTTGAACCGGACGATTTTTCACCACAATCCGCTCATGCCAGAATTAATCAGAGCTTCCTGAGCGGAGCTTCCCTGAGTGCCTGCTCGATAATGTACAATTCGCGGCTTGTCTCCGGCGTGTCATGACGCAGCCGGCGGCTGCTTCGCCGCCATTCCGACCGAGGTTTTCGATGCAGGACATCAACCCCATCACCAACAAGATTGCCGATCTGCGAGGGCGCGTGGAAGCCCTTAGGGGGTATCTTTGACTACGAGACCAAGAAGGAGCGTCTCGAAGAGGTCCTGGGCGAGCTCGAGGACCCCGAGGTATGGAGCGACCCGGAGCGTGCTCAGGCCCTGGGCAAGGAGCGCGCCCTGCTGGAGAACGTGGTCCAGGGAATCGACGAACTGAGCAATGGCCTGGCCGATGCGGCCGACCTGTTGGAGATGGCGGTCGAGGAGGGCGATGAGGAGACGGTCGAATCGGTGGCCGCGGATATCGAGGGCTTCGAGAAGCGGGTCGTCGAGCTGGAATTCCAGCGCATGTTCTCCGGGGAGATGGACCAGGCCAATGCCTTCCTGGACATCCAGGCCGGCTCCGGCGGCACCGAGGCCCAGGACTGGGCCGAGATGTTGCTGCGCATGTACCTGCGCTGGGGGGAGCAGCACGGCTTCAAGACCGAGCTGATGGAGGTCTCTCCGGGCGAGGTGGCGGGCATCAAGTCGGCCACGGTGCGCTTCGAGGGGCCCTATGCCTACGGCTGGCTGCGCACCGAAACGGGCGTGCACCGGCTGGTGCGCAAGTCGCCCTTCGACTCGGGCAACCGGCGGCACACGTCTTTCGCAGCGGTGTTCGTCTCGCCCGAAATCGATGATTCGGTGGAGATCGAGATCAACCCCGCAGACGTGCGCACCGATACCTATCGGGCCTCCGGGGCGGGCGGTCAGCACGTCAACAAGACCGACTCGGCGGTGCGCCTGACCCACCTGCCCACCGGTATCGTGGTGCAGTGCCAGAACGACCGCTCGCAGCACAAGAACCGGGATCAGGCGTGGAAGCAGCTCAAGGCCAAGCTCTACGAGTTGGAGATGCAGAAGCGGCGCGAGAGCGCCCAGGCCCTGGAAGAGACCAAGTCCGACATCGGCTGGGGCAGCCAGATTCGCTCCTACGTGCTCGACCAGTCGCGCATCAAGGATTTGCGCACCGGAGTCGAGACCGGCAACACCCAGGCGGTGCTCGACGGCGCGCTCGATCCCTTTATCGAGGCAAGCCTGAAGAGCGGCCTCTGAATTTTTCACCACGAAGAACACGAAGGGCACGAAGAGTATGGATAGCACAGCCTGTTGGATAGGGCATCGCCCGCCTCGCGTTCTTAGTGTTCTTTGTGCCCTTTGTGGTTATTGACTTCCATGACTGAACAGCAGCAAGACGAAAACCGACTCATCGCGCAGCGGCGCGAAAAGCTCAAGGCCCTGCGCGAGCGCGGTCAGGCCTATCCCAATCACTTCCGGCGCGACGCCCTGGCGGCCGAGTTACAGGCCCGTTATGGCGACAAGAGCAAGCAAGAGCTGGAGGAACTGAACCAGCGGGCCAGCGTGGCCGGGCGCATCATGGCGCGGCGAGGGCCCTTCGTCGTGATCCAGGACATGTCGGGCCGTATCCAGTTCTATGTGGACAAGAAGAAACTGCCTGCCGAACTGCTGGAACAGATCAAGTCCTGGGATATCGGCGACATCGTCGGTGGCGAGGGGCCCATCCACAAGTCGGGCAAGGGCGATCTCTATATCTACCTCGATGAGGCGGTATTGCTGACCAAGTCGCTGCGCCCGCTGCCGGAGAAATGGCACGGCCTGGCCGATCAGGAGCAGCGCTATCGCCAGCGCTACCTGGATCTGATCGTCAACGAGGCATCGCGCCGTACCTTCATGCTGCGCTCGCGGATCATCCAGTACATCCGTGAGTACTTCAACACGGCGGGCTTTCTCGAGGTGGAGACACCGATGATGCAGGTGATTCCGGGCGGGGCGACCGCGCGGCCCTTCGTCACCCACCACAACGCCCTGGACATGGAGCTGTTCCTGCGCATTGCCCCCGAGTTGTATCTCAAGCGGCTGGTGGTCGGCGGCTTCGAGAAGGTCTACGAGATCAACCGTAACTTCCGCAACGAGGGGCTGTCGACCCGGCACAACCCCGAGTTCACCATGATCGAGTTCTACGAGGCCTACGTGGCCTACCACCATCTGATGGACCGCACCGAGGAGCTGCTGCGCGGCATCGCGCGCGATGTGATCGGCAGCGAGCAGATCGAGTACCAGGGCGAGACCTATGATTTCTCCAGGCCCTTTGCGCGCATGACGGTGAAGGAATCGATCCTCCATTTCAACCCGGAGATCGAGGCCGCGGACCTGGACGACATCGACCGTGCCCGCGCCCATGCCGAGCGCCTCGAGATCCCGTTGAAGGAGAGCTATGGGCTGGGCAAGGTGCAGATCGAGATCTTCGAGAAGACGGTTGAGCATCGGCTGAAGGACCCCACCTTCATCACCGCCTATCCCACCGAGGTCTCACCGCTGGCGCGGCGCAACGACGAGGACCCCTTCGTCACCGACCGTTTCGAGTTCTTCGTCGGCGGGCGCGAGATCGCCAACGGCTTTTCCGAGCTCAACGACCCGGAGGACCAGGCCGAGCGCTTCCGCTGCCAGGTGGAAGAGAAGGAGGCGGGGGACGAGGAGGCCATGCACTTCGATGCCGACTATATCCGCGCCCTGGAGCACGGGCTGCCGCCGACGGCGGGAGAGGGCATCGGCATCGACCGGCTGGTGATGCTGTTCACCGATGCGCCCTCGATACGCGATGTGCTGCTGTTCCCGCACATGCGGCCGGAGGGTTGACGCGGCCAGTGGTCGGTCATCGGGCCTGAAGGCCCTCCCACGGCTGGAGAGAGCTACTTGACCAATGTGGGAGCGGCTTCAGCCGCGATAGAAACAGCTCTCGGGCCTGAAGGTCCTCCCACAGATAAAGATAGCCGTCGGAACAGGGCTGGGAGGCCCACATCGCGATATCAGGTATTCAGCATCTCCCGCACCTCGGCGATCTGCTCGGCCGG
>JANTHJ010000016.1 GCA_024762475.1 Chromatiales bacterium
GCCCTGCAGGACCTGGGCATGCAGGTGGTGGCCACCGGCACCAAGAAGTCCACCGAGGAGGACAAGGCGCGCATCCGCGAGTTGATGGGCCAGGACGCGGTGATGATCGAGGACGGCAATCCCAAGGCCCTGCTCAAGATCGTACGCGACAACAACGTGGACATACTCATCGCCGGCGGACGCAATATGTACACCGCGCTCAAGGCGCGCATCCCCTTCCTGGACATCAACCAGGAGCGCGAATTCGGTTATGCCGGTTACGACGGCATGGTCGAGCTGGCCCGTCAACTGGTATTGACGATCGACAGCCCGGTGTGGGAGGCGGTGCGCCGACCCGCTCCATGGGCGGCACAGCGCAGGGTGATCGAGCCCCTCGATACCAGAGGGGAGTTGCCCGCGTCGATGGCTTCGGACGGCGCAGACGCCGGCGCCGCCGCACAGGAGGCCTGACCATGGCGGAGATCATCAAGCGCAAGAAGGCCCTTTCGGTCAGTCCGCTCAAGGCGAGCCAGACCATCGGCGGCGCCCTGGCCTTTCTCGGCTTTCGCCGGGCCATGCCGATGCTGCATGGCTCCCAGGGTTGCACGGCCTTCGGCAAGGTGTTCTTCGTGCGCCACTTCCGCGAACCCATTCCGTTGCAGACCACGGCGATGGACCAGGTCTCCACCGTCATGGGTTCGGAAGACAGCGTGGTCGAGGGGCTCAAGACCATCTGCGAGAAACAGGCGCCCTCGTTGCTGGGCGTGCCGACCACCGGGCTGGCGGAGACCCAGGGCAGCGATGTCAACATGGCGGTGAAGGGGTTTCGCAGGAAGTACCCGCAGTTCGACGGTATTCCGGTGGTGCCGGTCTCCACGCCGGACTACAGCGGTTGTCTCGAAACCGGTTTCGCGAAGGCGGTCGAGGCGATCATCGACACGCTGGTGCCCGATGCCGAAACCGCAGGCAGCGTGCCGGGCCGGCGGCAGCGCCAGCTCAATGTGCTGGTCAATGCCTCGCTCACCCCCGGTGATCTGGAAGAGCTCAAGGAGATCATCGAGGCCTTCAATCTGCGTCCGGTGTTGATCCCCGACCTCTCCGATTCCCTGGACGGGCACTTGGGCGAGGACGAATTCTCCCCACTGACCACTGGCGGTACCGAGGTCTCCGAGCTGCTGACCCTGGGCGATGCCCGGGCCACCCTGGTCATCGGCCGCTCCCTGAAACGCGCCGCCGATCGGCTGGCCGAACGTACCGGGGTGCCGGATCATCGTCTCGATCATCTGATGGGCCTGGATGCGGTGGATCGCCTGATTGCCATGCTGCACGAGATCTCGGGCGAGCCGGTGCCCGAACGCCTGGAGCGCCAGCGCGCTCAGTTGCAGGACGCCATGCTCGACTGCCACTTCATGCTCGGCATGGGGCGCTTCGCGGTGGCTGCCGATCCGGACCTGCTGCATGCCTTCAGCGAGCTGCTGGCCGGCATGGGCGCCGAGACGGTGGCCGCGGTGGCACCCGCCAATGCGCCGATACTGCGCGAGGTGCCCACCGAGGCGGTGAAGATCGGCGACCTGGAGGATCTGGAGCGGCTGGCGCGGGAGAACGCCGCGGAGGTCCTGATCTGCAACTCCCATGGTGTGGAGAGCGCAGGCCGCCTGGGTGTGCCGCTGCTGCGGGCCGGCTTTCCCCAGTACGACACCCTGGGTGGCTATCAGCGGACCTGGATCGGCTATCGGGGCACCCGCCAGACCCTGTTCGATCTGGCCAACATCATGCTGACCCTGGAGAAGGGAGAGATTCATCCGTATCGCTCCCCTTATGCCCAGAAACCCGAATTTAGCGAGGTGAACCGAGATGGCGCTGGAACGACGCCTGCAGGTGGTCCACTGCAACACTGAGGACGAGTGGATGGCCGGTGCGCTCAAGGTGGCCTTTGCGACCACCGACATGAAACACGTGGATCAGCACTTCGGTGCGGCCAAATCCTTTGCGGTCTATGCCGTGAATCCCGAACACCTGTGCTTCGACCAGGCGGTCGAGTTCGGCCAACTGGATATGGACGGCAACGAGGACAAGCTGGCTGCCAAGATCGAGGCGCTCGAGGGTTGTATAGCGGTCTATAGCCAGGCGATCGGCGCCTCGGCCGTCAACCAGCTGAAAGCCCATGGTATCCAGCCGGTAAAAGTCTCGGCCGGCGCCGCGATCAGCGACCTGCTGGAGTCGCTGCAGCAGGAACTGCGCGATGGTCCCAGTCGTTGGCTGGCGCGGGCCATTGCCGAACAGATGCCGGCCGACCCGTCGCGCTTCGATGCGATGGAAGCCGAGGGCTGGGAGGAATAGCACGTGGCTGCGATGCTCGAAGAGACCGCCACTGTGACCCAGGCCGATGGCGAGTGGCTATGGCTCGAGACCGAACCGAAGAGTGCCTGTTCCCACTGCAATGCCTCGGGATGCAGTACCTCGGTGATCGGCAAGGCCTTCGGCAACCGGCGCAACCGGATGCGGCTGCCCAACACTCTGGGCGCGCTGCCGGGACAGCAGGTGGTGATCGGTATACCCGAGCCGGTCCTGGTCGGCGCCTCGCTGCGCGCCTATCTGTTGCCCCTGGTGGTGATGCTGACGGCCGGATGGCTGGCCGTGGCCGCCGGGCTGGGGGAGGTACTGCAGGCCTTGTTCATCATGGGCGGGTTGATCATCGGCCTGCGCATGGCGGGCAGCATGGTGGGCAGGCCTGCGGTGAGCGGAAGATACCAACCGCGCTTGCTGCGCGTACTGCCGGGGACAGTGGTCCCGGTTGAATTTGCAAGTCGAAGAGGAAACGAATCATGAGTGAAGCGGCATTGGCGATAAGTGAAAGCGACCCGGTACTCGAGACCGAGTTTGCCAAAGAGATGGTGCGGCAGATGCGGGCCATCGACACCTATGGCACCTATGACGACTGGCCGGTGGAAAAGATCCTCGAACCCTTTGTCCTGACCAAGGAGAAGAAGCGGGAGATTCCGGTAGTGGGCGATCCCGACGAGATCACCCTGTCCCGGGTCAAGGCCTTCTACAACGCCATCTCGGCGATGATCGAGAAGGAGTGCGGCCTGATGGCGGTGCCCATGATCAATCTGACCCATGAGGGCTTCGGTCGCGCGATCATCACCGTCGGCAAGCTGGTGGTGATGGACCGCACCCTGCGTGACGTGCACCGCTTCGGCTTTCCCAGCCTGTCCAAGATGAAGGACGAGGGGGACAAGCTATTGTCGGTTGCCCTTGAGATTGTCGGCAAGTACCCGGAAGTGGCCGGGATGTAATCCGGGTGGGGAGCGAGCTGATGACACCTGAAGAACTGAAAGCAATACAGAAGGCGGCCCGCAAGGCCAAGCGGATCGCCACCGAGAGGGCCGGTGAGTTACATGATCTGGTCGAAGACCGCCTGCCCGGCGCCTACGAGGAGCTGCCGGACATGGCGCAGGCCTGCTACGACGCCTGTAAGGCCTGGGCCGAGGCCGAGGCGGCCTTCAAGGCAGCAGAAACATCCGCGAGTTGAGGAAAGCAGCATGAGCACAATTACCGGCGTTACCCGTGGCGGCGAGGAATACACCCCGGCCTTCGTCATGGAGATCGACCAGCAGAGCTGCATCGGCTGCGGACGCTGTTTCAAGGTTTGCCCGCGCGAAGTTTTCGACCTGGTCGACCGCGAGGACGTCGAGGGGCTGGAGGCGGCGGACGACTATGACGATGACGACTATGGCGATGACGACGATGGTTTTTCGGACGACACCGCGATGGTGATGAGCCTGAAGAATGCCTTGGACTGCATCGGTTGTGGCGCCTGCGCGCGCATCTGTCCGAAGAAGTGTTTCACCCACGAACCGCAGACAGCGGTGGCCTGAGGATACCCCGATGCCGAAACCGGAACGACATGTGTTCGTCTGCGTGCAGAACCGGCCGCCGGGGCATCCGCGGCCTTCCTGTGGCCAGAAGAAGGCGGCCGAGGTGGCCGAGGAGTTCTTCTGGCAACTTCAGCAGCGCCAGTTGTTCGACAAGGTGGCGGTGTCCACCTCGAGCTGCTTTGGGCCCTGCAGCGAAGGACCTTCGGTGCTGGTCTATCCGGAGGGCGTGATGTACGGGCGGGTCACCAAGGAAGACGTGGCGGAGATCTTTGACAGCCACCTCGAAAAGGGCGAGCCGGTGGAACGGTTGCAAGTGTCAGCGGAGTTCTGGGGCTAAGGGAGGTCTGTCATGCCGGGCGCCAAAATCGAACATCTGGATAACGGGCAGGTCCATTTCGGATTCGGACTCGATCCGCTGGTGGACCAGTGTTTGCAGCGGGCCGCCGCGGGCGTCGCGGACAAGGAGGCGGCCCTGCAGGCCTTGCGAGAGGCCTGGCAGCTGGCACCCAACAGGCTCGAAGTGCTGCAGGCGATGTACAAGTTTCACTTCTACCGGGGCGACCTGCGACAGGCCGAGGAGCTGGTGTTCCAGTCTCTGGTCAGGGCCGCCGTCCAGGGAGGGTTCAGCCAGGACTGGAAGGCACTCGATGGCGAAAGCGCCGCCTGGGATCACCCGCGCGGGCCGGCGCGCAGCTTCCTTTATGCGCTGAAGGCGCTGGCCTTCGTCCGCCTGCGACAGGGAGCAAGCAGTCAGGCCGAGGAGCTACTCGGGGTGCTCGGGCGTCTCGATCCGGATGACCAGGTAGGGGCTGGCGTGATCCGGGATCTGCTGAACGGCGTGGATGGCTCCGATGAGTGAGCGAGGCCTGCAGATGGATCCGGTGCTGGCCAGGTTGTCGGCGGTAAAGGATCTCAATGCGGCGATCCATGCGCGTCTCCTGGCGGAAACCGAGGGGCTTGGTTACGACGTGGGCCGGACTCTGCTGCAACCGCCGACGGACGCGATCTACCGGCTGGACCGGGATCCCTACTCGGGCGACGAGACGCTGGTCGGGGAGTGGCGGGACGATCGCGGGATGAAGCGGGGTGAGCTGCTGTTTCATGCCGATGGCTCCTTCATGGTGGAGCAGGACATCGCGCAGGCGCATCCCTCGCGGTCCGATCGCTTCGTCGAGGCGGTTTGCGCCTGGGGGCGGGACGGCGAGATCAAGTGCGAGGCGCGGCTGCTGCCGATGCCGGGATAGGGGCCGCGAATGAACTACCGCGTGATTCTGTTCCACAAGCAGTCGACCAGTGCCCGCACCCGCTTTGTGCGGTTCGGGCACGGCGTCTGTGCCTTCGAGGGACTGCCTTCGCTGGCGCAGGTGCACGGAGAGGCAGTCGATCCGGCGATACATCCAGCGCCGGTGTTGCAACGTACTGCCGAGGAGCTGGGGATCGAGCCGGATCTGCTGCATCCGGAGGAGTCGTTCCATTTCAGCGTGGAACTGCCGGGAGAACGACTACCGGTGCTGCTGGTAGGGATCGATACCATCGACCCGCCGTTCGAGGCGGCGCGGCGACTGGGTGCCGAGTTTATCGACATCACCCAGGCACGCGACCTGGCGACACCGGAACTGGAGCTCTTGCGAGGTGCCTACGAGGTGCTGCTTGGCGGCTGACACGGGAGGAAATAGCATGACATTGACGAGAAGGGCCTTTATTGCGACTGGCGTCACCCTGGGTGTTGCTGCCGCCCTCGGGCAGATGCCCAAACCCGCTCGTACCCACAGGGATCGATGGTACCAGTTCGGTACCCTGGTGGATCTCACCCTGGAGAACCAGGATCCAGCCCATGCGGCCGAGGTATCGGCGCGCCTGTCCGCGGCACTGCAACGCATGAACGACGATTGGCACCCGTGGAAGCCCGGCATGATGGGCGACATCAACCGGGCCCTGGGGACAGGGCAGCCAATCCGGGTCGACGACGACGTTCGGCGGATGATCGGGCAGATCCGGAGGCTCTATCGGAGCAGCGGCGGCGCCTTCAACCCGACCATCGGGCGCATGATCGGTGCCTGGGGCTTCCATGGAGCGCCGGACGCCGGCTGGACGCCGCTGGGCGATGCCGCCATTGCGGCACTGCGCGACACCCGTCCCACTCCGGACGATCTCTTTCTCGATGGCGACCGACTCGGTTCGAGAAACCTGGCGGCCGCCCTCGACCTCGGCGGCTACGCCAAGGGGTTTGCCCTGAACCGTGCGCGGGAACTGCTGCGCGAGGCCGGCATCGAACGTGCGTTGATCAATGCAGGCGGGGACCTGGCCGTGTTGGGCGATGCCGGGGGCCGGCCCTGGCGGGTAGCGGTGCGTCATCCGCAGCGCCCGGGCGCGGTTGCCTGGCTGGCGGTGAGCGGTGACGAGGCAGTGGCGACCTCCGGCGACTACGAGCGCTTCCATCAGTACGCGGGCAGGCGCTACGCCCACATCATCGACCCGCGCAGCGCGCGGCCGGTCTCGAACATGGCCTCGGCCACTGTGGTGCATCCGGACGCGGCCTTTGCCGATGCGGCGGCCACCGCGCTGATCGTTGCAGGCCCCTCTCGCTGGCGCGAGGTGGCCAAGGCGATGGGCGCGGAGACCGCCATGGTCATCGATGAGAGCGGTCGGCTGGATATGACCGCGGCAATGCACTCCCGGGCCCATCCACTGGCCGCCTGATCTCATGGCATGGCGGGACGTGAGCCCGGAGGAACTGCCAGACCTGTTGGCGCTGCCAGGACTGGTGGTGGTCGATCAGCGAGACGAGGCCGCGCGTTCGCGGGGGCAGTTGCCTGGCGCTCAGGGAGCAAACGAACGACTACTGCGCGAGTTGATCGGGCGGCGCGGCAAGGCGCCACCGATTCTGGTGTATTGCTATCACGGCAATCAGAGCCGCGAGCTGTGCGACTTTCTTGCGCAATTCGGTCTGCCGACGGTATTCAATCTGGCCGGTGGCTGGCAGGCCCTGGAAAATGTCGGCCTTCGTGTCCCGTGTGATTGAGCTCGGATGGCCCATGTGGCTGATGCACTCTCGCTCGGACTTTCAATCCACAAGAAATGTTCTTCGGTCGGACAAGAGTGGGCCAGGCCGCTCCTTCAGAAAATTCCTTGTGCATCGAACGCTCTGTGCGATCATCACGCCTCCCAATGGATTGTCTGGGCCAACAGCCTGTCGGAGTCGACGCTGTCCGGCTGCAAATCCGCGGATAGCGATCAACTGAACCTGTCGAATTCGTCAAATAGGCCGGCTATTCTCCTCATTCGATAAGCTCAGTTGATTCGCTCCCGCAAATTGTCGCTTCGAACGGCCGAGGCCGACAGGCTGCGGAATGTTTTTTACGCGAAGGCCCGCTGCTGCGGTGCCTGCCGGCCGGTGCCCTTGCCATGTACTTTACCGTCGATCACCTCACCCGCTACGAATACTCTGTACCCGTCACACTCGGTGAGCAGTTGCTGCGCTTTTGCCCGCGCAAGCGTCCCGGCCAGGAGGTCGGGCAATTTCGCCTGGAGATCACGCCGACGCCTGATAGCTGCACCGAGGATAGGGATCCCTGGGGCAATCCGCTCCACAGGGCCCGGTTCTCCGGCGACACCTCCGTGCTCGCGATCCAGGTGCATATGGAGGCACGCACCCGGCCAGACCCATCCGCTGACTGTAGCGCCCCTTCGCCAATGCCACTCGATTACCGCGGCGAAGCGGCCGAGCTGGCACCCTTCCTCGAACCATTGGAACAGCCCGATCGGCTCGCGCCCTTTGTCGACCCTCTGATGGGAGAGGCCGGCACCGACAGCTGCCGCTATCTGCGTCGGCTGAACGAGGCGGTCCATGGTTTTTATCACAGCGGCATTCGCCTGGAGGGCGGGCCGCGCTCACCCGCCGAAACGGTCCAACGCCAGGAAGGGGTCTGCCGGGACCTGGCGGTGCTGTTCATCGCAGGCTGTCGCCATTTTGGGATCCCGGCGCGTTTTGCCAGTGGCTATCAGAAGGGCGACGGGCGACGGGACAGACGCTTTCTGCATGCCTGGGCGGAGGCCTGTCTACCGGGGCAGGGATGGATCGGATTCGATCCGACCCATGGCAGCCTGGTCGGCGAAGACCACTTGCTGGTTGCTGCAGCGCCCCGTTCGCAAGCGACCACCCCGGTCGAAGGCGGTTACACGTACCACGGGCCAGAGGTCACCAGCACCCTGATTACCGACGTGCGAATCGAGGCCGGTTAGCAGGGCGTTGAAAATGAAGGTCAGGGATGGACTCTTCAGCATCCTGTCAGGGGCGAGAACCACAGCTCAGATCGTCCGCGGGGAGTGAGCCCGGTCCCAAAGGCATTTGAAGTGGCTGTCGAGCGCGGACAAGCGGGCGTCGATGCGCTCCAGTCGGCGCATCCCTTGTGTGGGTGAGACGGCGCCTTGTTCGAGGGCCTGTTTCATTGCCTCGCGTTCCTTCACGGTCTCGGCGATCTGGAGTCGCAGTCGATCCATTTCTTGTTCTCGGGCTGTCTCATCCATTGTCGTTCTCCGGTAGCCTTTCTTGCCGGGCATAGGGTGGCAGGGCCTGAAGACGGGGATCCTCCCGTGGGTAACCGACGGTGAAGTGATACAGGCTTTGCAGTCTTCGGTCACCGATGCCCAGGGTCTGGTGCACGCTGTCATCGAAGAAGCAGCCGATGCCGGTACCACGCATGCCGGCCCGTTCGGCCTCGATGTAGAGCACCTGTCCCAGCAGGCCCGCCTCCCAGTGCAGATGACGCCACCCAGGCGGGCCGACCGTCTCCAGTGTCTGATCGAACTCTGCCAGCATCGCCAGGCTGAAACTGCTCGCCGAGGCGATCTCCTGATGGCAGGAGAGGGTGCGTGCGATCTTGCGCATGTCACCCTCGACCAGCCGGAACAGAGGCAGCGAATCCGGGCAGCCCTCGGGATGCTGCCAAACGAACTCGGGGTTCATGCTCGACCGCATCAGGTCCATGGCGTCCGCATGACGCGGCAGCGCATACAGCCCCGGTGTCAGTCCCGCGACACGGTGCACGAACAGGACCGGGTGGAGACGCGGTGGCCAGGGCAACAGATCCCAAGGCAGAGGGTGCGTCTTGGGGAACAATGCTTCGAGGAGGGTGCAAAAGGCGGCCAGTGGCAGTTCGCTTTGTTGCGGGATGTAGGATTGGGCGCTGCGCCGCTGGCGGATCAGACGCTCCAGATCCGGCGGCCCCGGAATGGGTCGGGACGGCGCAGCCGTCGGAAGGTCGGTGGCACGTGCTTCAATGGCGCGCGCTGCCTCGTCGATCACCGGCCAGTGCAGATAGGGCTCGCCACCCAGTGGGTTCGCGCGTCCCTGCCAGTGGCGGCCCTCCGGCAGCGTGTCGAGCGCCAGTGGGTGGTCCGGGTAGAGTTGCAGCAGCAGGTCCGGGACCTCGCGCTCGGCCCCGGCGAAATCGGCGGCGCGATCCAACCCGAGCAGGCGCGCAAGGGCGGCATCACTGACGGCCTCGATTCTCAGGCCCCAGCCGTTGGCCGCTGCGGCATAGCGCAGGGCGCCGAGTGCGTGTCCCACATCCAGCTGCACATAGCGCAAGGCGCGTTCGCCATATTTCCAGGCCTCGCGCCAGACGATGCTGGACAGTCCCAGCAGGCACACGGGTGCGCCGCCCCCGGAGAGTGATGCACGTCGCTCCAGGGCGTGTTCACGAGGCGCGTAGTGGTAGATGCCGTCATCGATGCCCTCGACGCCCCGGATGACTACATAGGCCTCGGTGGGGTGCAGATTGCCGCTCGACGGGTTGCAGCGCAGGGCCCAGCGGTCGGGCCCGAACTGCTTCCAGGCCGACAGGCCCATCGACAGTTCCAGCAGGCGGGCGATACCGGCCCGGTTCCACGTGACCGGGAGCTCGCCCGGTCCCGACAGGGGAAGCGACACCAACGGCGCACCAGCGAAACGCCGAAACGGATCGGGCTGGCTGTCCCAGTCGAGGTATTCCGGCCCCCGGGCATAGGCACCAAGCCGGTGCTTGGTCCTTTCGTGATACTGGCGGATGAGGGTCGAGTCGGTCATGGCGCGAAATGCATCACCAGCAGCTCGACAAGATGATCGAGCGACAGGTTCTCCACGGCGTTGTAGGACGACAGCGGGGTGTTTTCCCCGCCTGGGTAGGAAAGCTGCAGACCATAATGGTTCAGATTCTGACCATAGGTGAACAGATAGGCCTCGAGGTTGCTCACACAGCGGTGTCGCAGCCACAGCGCCTGGGGATGCGGCTCGGTATCGATGGTCAGATCCTGCAGACCGCGGCGGGTCTGCAGCGCGACCAGCGCTGCGCGCAGCGGCCTGTCCTTGCGCAGTCTCCAGGGGTCGATGTTCACCGGAGCGATCAGGCGGGCATGCTGGCGCTCAGCTCCTCCGGCCAGCAGCCGGCGGGCGGTCCAAGGTTCATGTCTGCGTCCTCGAAGCGCACCAGAAAGACCTTGCGCCCTGGCGCTTCTTCGAGATGCCCTACCTGGACCAACAGGCCGCGGGCGCCCGGCTCGGCGAGTAGGGCACCCTCCGACAGCCCGGGGATGCTGCCGTCGTTATAGATGTGGGCGGCCGCGTAGACCGCGTCGCCGGGTTCGAGTTGTTCGAGTTTCATTGAGTACTCCCTTGTCGGATTTGTGACCGAACACCGCCGGCCCGTGTGTAGCCAATGTGACAGGATCCGCCCCAGCAGTTTTCCTAATTTGCTGATTGAGCGAGAAGTTTCCGGCTCATTCGGTGACTGGCACATCGCTTGCAGGTCAGCTCCCACAACACGTTGCAAGACACTTGCCAGGGAGTAGATCAAGCATGTTGACACTGACCGACAGCGCCCAGACGGCCGTTTCACGATTCATGCAGGGTGCCGACGAACCCGTTGGAGGGCTGCGCATTGCCGTCACCGGGGGAGGGTGCTCCGGCATGCAATATGCCATGGCCCTGGAAGGGGCGCCCAAGGGCGATGACAAGGTGCTGGAGTTCGGTAGCGTCAAGGTCTTCGTGGATCCTGCCAGTGTCCCCCTCTTGGAGGGTGTGACCATCGATTTCGTCGAGAGCATGGAAGGCAGCGGTTTCAAGTTCGAGAACCCCAATGCCACCGCCAGTTGCGGTTGCGGAAATTCATTCACCTGCTGAGCCGGAGATCAGAGCCATGTGGGACTATTCGGAGAAGGTCAAGGAACATTTTTTCGAGCCGCGTAATGCGGGCGCCGTCGAGGAGGCAAACGCGATTGGCGAAGTGGGTTCGCTGTCCTGCGGCGATGCCCTGCGACTCACCCTCAAGGTCGACACCGAGACCGACACTATCCTGGATGCCGGTTTTCAGACCTTCGGTTGCGGTTCGGCCATTGCATCGAGTTCTGCCCTGACCGAAATTATCAAGGGCATGCACGTCGAAGAGGCGCTCAAGGTGAGCAACCAGGACATCGCCGACTATCTCGATGGGCTGCCGCCGGAAAAGATGCATTGTTCGGTGATGGGACGCGAGGCATTGCAGGCCGCTGTGGCCAATTACCGCGGTGAGGAATGGAGTGACGACCACGAGGAAGGCGCCCTTGTTTGCAAGTGTTTTGCGGTGGATGAGGTACTGATCGAGGAGACTATCCGCGCCAACGGCCTGCACACGGTGGAAGAGGTTACCAACTACACCAAGGCGGGTGGCGGCTGTTCCGCCTGTCACGAAGGAATCGAGGACATCCTCATGCGGGTGTTGGCAGAGCAGGGCGAGGCCTTCGATCCCAATGCCGTGGCGGCCGAGATCAAAAAGCCGAGCTCCGGCCTGACCAACCTGCAGCGGATCAAGCGCATCGAGGAACTGCTCGAGGAGATCCGCCCCAATCTGCAACGCGACCACGGGGACGTGGAGTTGGTCGAGGTGGACGGGAAATATATCTACGTCAAGATGACAGGCGCCTGCTCTGGCTGCCAGATGGCCGCGACCACCCTCGGAGGCATCCAGCAACACCTGGCCGAAGGACTGGGCGAGTTCATCCAGGTCCTGCCGGCCGAAGAGCTGGCGCGCCGCGCACAGATGGGGGCTTGAGTCATGAGCGAAGGAATCTACCTGGACAACAATGCCACCACCATGGTCGCGCCCGAGGTGGTGGAGGCGATGCTGCCGTTCTTCACCGAGCAGTTCGGAAACCCATCCTCCATGCACCAGTTCGGCGACAAGGTGGGCCGTGCATTGAAGAAGGCGCGCAAGCAGGTCCAGGCCCTGTTGGGTGCCGAGTACGATTCAGAGATCGTCTTCACCTCCTGCGGTACCGAATCCGACTCCACTGCGATCCTGTCTGCCCTGAAGGCACAGCCGGAGCGCAAGGAGATCATCACCACGGTGGTGGAACACCCGGCGGTGCTGAGCCTGTGCGAGTACCTGGAAAAGGACGGTTACACCGTTCATTACCTGAAGGTGGACAACAAGGGCCGCCTGGACATGCAGGGATACCAGCGTCTGCTCTCAGACAAGGTGGCTATCGTCTCGGTCATGTGGGCCAACAACGAGACCGGGACACTGTTTCCTGTAGAAGAGATGGCCGAGTTGGCCCGCGCCGCCGGCGTGACGTTTCATACCGATGCGGTTCAGGCAGTGGGCAAGGTGCCCATCGACTTGAAGGACAGTGGCATCGACATGCTCTCGCTGTCCGGCCACAAACTGCATGCGCCAAAGGGCGTCGGGGTCCTGTATCTGCGGCGGGGGGTGCGCTTCCGGCCGCTGCTGCGCGGTGGGCACCAGGAACGCGGGCGGCGCGCGGGTACCGAAAACGCCACCTCCATCATCGGTCTGGGCAAGGCCTGCGAGATGGCCCAGGAGGCCATGGAGTTCGAAAAGACCTTCGTGCGATCCATGCGTGATCGCCTGGAACAGGGCATCCTGGCGCAGGTTCCGCACTGCTTCGTGACCGGGGATCCAGGCAACCGGCTCCCCAATACCGCGAACATTGCCTTCGAGTACATCGAGGGGGAGGCCATTCTGCTGCTACTGAACAAGCTGGGAATTGCGGCCTCAAGCGGCTCGGCCTGTACCTCAGGTTCGCTGGAACCGTCGCATGTGATGCGTGCCATGGACATCCCCTATACCGCGGCCCACGGTTCAGTGCGCTTCTCCCTTTCCCGTTACAACACCATGGAAGAGGTGGAGCGGGTCATCGAGGCGGTTCCGCCCATCGTCGAACAACTGCGCAAGCTGTCGCCCTACTGGGGAGACGGCGGGCCGGTCGAAGACCCCGAAAAGGCCTTTGCGCCGACCTATGCGTGAGTGTCACCTTGCATTTCGCCTGCTTGGTGTGGAGAACCGTTGCCAGTAAAGGGCACAAAGGACCGCAATGAGCCTGAGAGCGACAACAGCTCGGATGCGGTATGCGGAGTTCACTGCAAGCCGCGAAATCCTGCCGGACTGAGGCCCGACCCACGATCGGGGTGGGTCGGAACTCATGCCGGAAGGAAGTTAGGCTTCTTGCGGCTGCGTGGGCCGCGGAAAGGGGGCCGGCTGC
This sequence comes from Chromatiales bacterium, assembly GCA_024762475.1. Lineage (GTDB taxonomy): Bacteria > Pseudomonadota > Gammaproteobacteria > Chromatiales > Chromatiaceae > MONJU. The sequence goes on from JANTHJ010000016.1 coordinate 13,377, forward strand.
GATGCCGCGATGTGGCCAGCCCGTACGAAGGCGTCGACCGCCTCGCCGTGGGCATGCAGCAGTGGGACGACCGATGGATCCTGGCTGGTCTCGGTGACCTCCACGCCATCGGGCAGCAATCGAATATCCATGTCGATGGCGTCGGCATACTCGAAAATGGCCACGTACAGCGGATCCCAGCGGCGGAGCGCAAAACCTTGCAGCAGGCGTTCGTGCATTGAAGGCACATGGTCGTGCAGCAGCGCGACCACTTCCGGGTCGTCTGAACGGGTCAGGGATCGAATACCGTCAGGCCGCTTTTCGAGGGTCCGCTCGATTGCCTGGTGGCGATCGAGGAGCGCGTGGAATACGGCCTTGTCGTGCTCATGTCTCTGATGTCTGTGCGGGTCGCGCGGCGTTGTGCAGTGATGGCGGTTGCGATGCATGTGCATATCTGTCTACTCCGGTAAGCGTCCCAGGAGCGATACCTGGCCTTGTCGGGGAAACTTTTACCCGATGCTAGCCGCGCGCCTGCCTTTGTGCATTGAAGATCATCAATTGCGGTGCCGACCGCCGGGTGCAAGCGACATGAATCCTTCAGCTGCTGTAGCAAAGCCGACAATGGTCGGTATGCGGACAGGACGTTTGCGTCCATGGACTTTGGTAAGTCAAGGAAAAGTCGAGCATTATCCGTATGGCATGTTGATTGCTTCGTAGGTGGGCAGAGGAGCCGCCCATGCATATCGAGCCCACACTGGTAACGATCAATGACACCACGCTACGCGACGGCGAGCAGTCCGCGGGCGTCGCCTTCACGCTCGACGAGAAATGCGCTATCGCCAGCGCGCTCGATTCCCTGGGGATCACCGAGATGGAAGTTGGGATCCCTGCCATGGGTGTCGAGGAACGGGACGCGATCAGGGCGGTCGCCGGCGCTATCGGAAAGGCGCAGCTGATGGTGTGGTGTCGCATGCAGGATCACGACATCGCCTTGTGCCGCGACCTGCCGGTACAGCGGGTGGACCTTTCCATCCCGGTGTCCGACCAGCAGATCCAGCGCAAGCTCGGCAAGGACCGCACCTGGGTGCTGGCGCAGGTCGAGCGCTGCGTTGACGAGGCACTGGAGTTGGGTCTGGAGGTCTGTGTCGGTGGCGAGGACGCCTCGCGCGCTGATCCGGAGTTTCTGTGGCGGGTCGTTGAACAGGCCCAGGCATCCGGTGCAAGCCGGTTTCGCTACGCAGACACCGTGGGGATCAAGGATCCGTTCTCTCTGTGCGACGTGTTTCGTGACTTGCGCGCTATCTGCGATCTGGAATTGGAAATGCATGCGCATGACGATCTGGGTCTTGCCACTGCCAATACGCTGGCCGCAATTCGCGGCGGAGCGACCCATGTCAACACGACGGTCCACGGGCTGGGTGAGCGGGCCGGCAATGCGCCATTGGAAGAGGTGGTGATGGGACTGCGCTGTTTTCATGGGGCGTGTGACGGCATCGATATGACCCACTTTGTGCAGGTCTCGCGCCTGGTCGAACAGGCGTCGGGGCGGCCTGTCTCCTGGCAGAAGAGCCTTGTGGGAGAGGGGGTGTTTACCCACGAAGCAGGTATCCATGTCGATGGACTGATGAAGGATCGCCTGAATTACCAGGGTGTGGATCCGCAGCAGTTGGGCCGGGATCATCGTTTTGTACTCGGCAAGCATTCCGGGACTCACGCAGTGGTCCAGGCTTACGCAGATATCGGAATTCATTTGACGCTGGGACAGGCCGAACAACTGCTTGCGTGCGTTCGACGCTTCAGCGTCCAGCACAAGAAGGCGCCGGATGGTGCCGATCTGCGCAGCTTCTACCGTGAAATCAACTCGGAGGGTGTCCAATGGATGCATCCGTGAGCCAGCCGGCGCAAGCCCCCAGCAGAGGGTCGGAACGGCGCACCCTGCGTGGCCTGGTTCGCGGCGATATCGCTTGCGTCTTTCAGCGCGACCCGGCAGCGCGGACGCGCTGGGAGGTGATCACCACCTATCCGGGTGTGCATGCCATTCTTCTCTATCGGCTGGGCAACAGCCTGTGGCGACGCGGCTGGCGTTATCTGCCGCGCGTGCTTTCCTATATTGCCCGCATCTGGACCAGTATCGATATCCACCCGGGTGCAACGATCGGACGTCGTTTCTTCATCGACCACGGGGCCGGTGTGGTGATTGGCGAGACTGCCGAGGTGGGCGACGATGTGACCCTGTATCACGGTGTGACCCTGGGCGGCGTCTCGTGGAACAAGGGCAAGCGTCACCCGACGCTGGGTGACGAGGTCGTGGTCGGTGCAGGTGCCAAGATCCTCGGTCCGATAGAGATCGGTCGTGGCGCACGAGTCGGGGCCAACTCCGTGGTTATCGCGCCGGTACCCGAGAACAAGACAGTCGTCGGCATCCCCGGAAAGGTGGTGCGATCACGTCAGGTTGACGATGGGCACCCGGTCGAGGGTATAGACCTGAATCACCATCTCATACCGGATCCGGTCGCAGAGGCCATCAGCTGCCTGCTGGATCGCATTCGCCAGCTGGAAGAGCAGGTGGGCGTACATGGTTGTCTTCCGGGTGGGGAGAGCGCCGATGACGAATGTCGCGAGTGCGATGCAGTACAGGTCTGCGAGCCCGTGGAGGTCGAATTGAAGAACCTGGAAGAGGTGGGGCACTGATATGGATCTGTTGGAGTTCGAGGCGGAGCAGCTGTATTTCGATGAGCCGATCGACCCGGCTGCGGAGGCGGCGATCGAAAGAGCGGCCGAGCGCTACGGCGACGATGAGGCAGAGCATCTGCTCATGCGCTCTTACTTCCTGGAGCCCGAGCACCCGCTGGTGCTCGTTGCTGTGTATCGTTATTTCTACTATCAACACCGTTACGACGATGCCCTGAAGGTGGCCGATCGGGTGTTGCGGATCTTTGCGCGGCGGCTCGGACTTCCGGAGCAATGGCAGACGCTTGATCGAAACAGCTTCGAGAACAGCGTGCTGGTTTCGATGACCATGTTGCGCTTCTACATGCTCGCGCTCAAGGGGGCGGGCTATCTCGAGCTGCGCCTCGGTGAGCATGAGCGGGCATTGCAGCGGCTGCGAAAGGTGGCCGAACTGGATGAGGGCGACCGAATGGGTGCCCAGACACTGATCGATGTGGCATTGGAGTCACTTCAACAGGCGCGAGAGTCGGAACAACGGGCGCAGGCCTGACCGGCCATTGAGAGACAGCATTTCCAACACCTGGCCAAGCAAGGGGGCAGTGACATGAGTGAGAGTGATTTCGAACTGGACCTGGACGAGCTGAGCAGTGCAGAGGACTTCCTGGAATACTTCGATATTCCCTTCGATCCTGGGGTGGTGCACGTCAATCGGCTGCACATCCTGCAGCGGTTTCATGATTACCTGGGAAAGCTCGATGAACTGCCCGGGGACGAGCAATCGCTACGGCTTGTTTATGCGGGGTGGCTGGAGCGTGCTTACCTGGACTTTGTCGAGTCCGACGCATTGACAGAAAAGGTGTTCCGCGTGTTCCACATGCATGAGCCGCAGACGGTGGAGATCCCGCTTGCGGAGCTCGCGCCCCAGGCGAGCCCAAACCGGTAACCCCCCATGCGGCCGAGGTTCGAGTACGGCGACGAGGTGCGGGTGATCCGCAACGTGCGCAACGACGGCACCTATCCCGGGCTGGAAACCGGGGCACTACTGGTTCGCCGGGGCAGTGTCGGCTATGTCCGCGATGTTGGCACTTTTCTCCAGGATCAGTTGGTTTATTCGGTCGACTTCTTCGAAGAGCAGCGGCTCATCGGCTGCCGCGAGCAGGAAATTCAACTGGCCAGCGACCCGTGGATCCCTTCGCGTTTCGAATTTCGTGAAAAGGTCACGCCCCGAACAGCGCTGGGGATCGCGGGCGAGGTGGTCGCGCGGCCAGGCGACAGCGGCGAAGTGGAAAAGGTGCTGCGCGAGGCCGAAGGTGGGCCGGTCTACCATGTGCGTTTCAATGGGCGGACCCTGCTCGTCCCGGAAACGGCTCTGGACGCGTACGAGACGGACGCGGAGGCTGCTGAATGAATCTCCATGGCGAACGGCAGGGCTACGATGGTGAGTTCGCGTACCACATGTTGCGCAGTGCGCTCGACCGTTACCGCTGCAACCTCAGCGAACTGGACGAGGATCAGCTTCGCCAGGTGAGGGAAAAGGCGAGCAAGAGCTATGAGCTGGAGTCGCTGGTGCTTTCTTCGGAAGAGGCCCGAGATCTGATCATACCGGACGAGCTGGTGGAGCGGGCCATGAGCGAGGTGGCGGGGCGCTATCCCAGTGAAGAAGAATTCGTCGAGGACCTTCGGGCCAACGGACTTGGGCATGATGCGTTGCGCGGGGCTTTGCACCGGGAGCTGATTTTCGACGCGGTGATGCAGCGGGTGGCCGCCCGGAGTGCTGATATCAACGACATCGATGTGCGGCTGTTCTACGAAATGCATGGCGACCGGTTTGCCTCTGCTGAGACGAGAACGGCCCGGCATATACTGGTTACCGTCAACCCGGATTACCCTGAGAACACTCCGGCGATGGCGCAGGCCCGGATTCAGGAGGCGGTGAGACGCCTGAAGGGTAAACCGAACCGTTTTCACGATATTGCGCGGCGTTATTCCGAATGCCCCACTGCAATGGAGGGTGGTCGACTCGGCGAGGTCCGCAAAGGCGTGCTCTACCCGGAACTCGATGCCTGTCTTTTCTCCCTGCAGGAGGGCGAAATCAGCGATGTCATCGAAAGCGAGATGGGATTTCACATTCTGTACTGCGAAAAGATCAAGCCGGGAAAACGCCTGGCCTTCAGCAAGGCGGCGCCGCGAATACGTGAGCTGCTGAAAAAGCGGCGTGCGCGGAATTGCCAGAAGGCCTGGCTCGCCGCGCTGCAAGAACATCGAACAGGTGAAGTCGATGACCGACGGTAAGGCGCATTGCTCCTTCTGCGGGGCGCAACAGGGACCGGAGTTGCCGCTGATCGCTGGCGAAGAGGGGCATATTTGCGAAGAGTGCGTTCGCCTGGCCTCTCAGGTGGTGTCGAGCTGGGGGCGCAAGCGTGCGGCCACCCGGCCCCTGAAGAATCTGCTCAAACCGGTGGAGCTTAAGGCGCGACTCGATGACTATGTGATCGGCCAGGATCTGGCCAAAGAAACCCTTGCGGTCTCGGTATACAACCACTACAAACGCCTGAACATGGAGAGTGGCGGGCCACGCATGCAGCCGGCAAACGACGATGTCGAGGTGGAGAAGTCCAACATTCTCCTGCTCGGACCGTCGGGCACCGGCAAGACCCTCCTGGCCTCGACCCTGGCCAGAATTGTCGGCGTTCCCTTCGTCATTGCCGACGCCACCACCCTGACCCAGGCCGGATATGTGGGAGAGGATGTCGAGAGCATCCTGGCGCGCTTGCTGGATGCGGCCGATGGAAATCAGGATCTGGCCGAATGGGGAATCGTCTACATCGACGAAATTGACAAGCTGGCGCGGGCGGGAGAGTCGGTTCACGGCACCCGGGACGTGTCCGGGGAAGGGGTGCAGCAGGCCCTGCTCAAACTCGTGGAAGGATCCCGGGTCAAGCTGGGTAACAAGGGCCAGAAATCGCAGGGCGGGGAACAGGTCATCGACACCCGTAACATCCTGTTCATTGCCGGTGGCGCCTTCGCCGGCCTGGAGCGTGTGCTGGAACGACGGATGGGACAGGCCGAACGTGGCATCGGCTTCCATGTCGACCTGACGAATGCCGAGACAACCTACGAGGCCTGCCGGGTATTCGAACAGACCGAGCCCGGTGACCTCCGCCATTTCGGACTGATCCCCGAATTCATTGGCCGTTTCCCGATCATTACGGCGCTCCACGACCTGGACGAACAGAGTCTGGTAAAGATCCTCACCGAACCCCGAAACGCCTTGATAAGACAGTATCAGCGCCTGTTCGAGTTCGATGGCGTAGCCCTGGAATTCACCGATGACGCGCTGCTGGCCATTGCGCGCCAGGCCATCGACCGTGGTACCGGCGCGCGTGGCTTGAGGGGAGTCCTGGAGGGCCTGTTGCGCAAGGCCATGTACGAACTGCCCTCGGCGGAAGGGGAGCGTGAGTACCTGGTGGACGGACAGGCCGTAGAGATGGGCGAGATCAGGCGGGCTGCATCGGGGTAGGTGGGTGCATCCCGCGCCCGGATCCCATCAAACAGCGGCGTGCGGATGGCTACGTTGTGCAATGCAATCAACTGCTCTCCGCCCGCTTTGGCGAGCGGCAACCGCCAATCTCTTACCTGTTGGTCGGTCTTACCGGCAATCCCTGCTGTCTCCATCCGATGTAGCCGTCGGCATAGTTCTTCACGTTGCGGTACCCCATCTCCTGCAGGGTCCTTGCAGCGAGCGGGCTGCGGTAGTTGGCGCCGCAATACACGACGATGGGTGTGTCCGGGTCCTGGGCGTACCGACCAATGCGGAACTCCAGCCAGCCACGCGGAATCACAATGTTGTTCGGGGCATCGATGGTGCCTCCCATCGCCTTCACCTCGCCGGGGGTGCGTACATCGACAAGCACGAGGTCCGGTCTCTGTCGCAGCATCGTCTGCAGTCCGGCGGTGTCGACGTCAGCGACGTGCTGCTGGGCCTCGCGCTGCATGTCCTCGCCGGTCTTGAGCGTGTCCGCCGCGATGGCGGAGTTGACCGAGAGCGTGGCCAGGGCGATCGTGGCGATGACTAGGTGATGTGATTTCATGGCGTTCGCCTCTTGCTGATCGTGGTCGTACTGTATCACCCGCCCCAGGATCCACCCATATCGTCAGAATAGTCGTCGATCGCCTCGTCGCCGAAGCCTTCCCACTCAACGAAAGAGCCGTCATACAGTCGGACGTCCCGGTGGCCCAGAATCTCATGCAGGGCGAACCAGCCGACGGCGGCGAGGAAGCCGGTATCGCTGAAGACGATCAGCGGGGCCGAGGGGTTGGTGACGATATCGGAGAAGAGCTGTTGCATCGACGCTCGGTCGCGGTAGCGCCCATCGCGGATCATGAGGGCGGCGGCCGGCACATTGACGGCCCCCTTGATGGTGCCTTCGAGAGAGACCTGCGGATGTTTATTGTTGCCGAAGAAGTGCTCAGCGTCGCGCAGGTCGATGGGCGGAACGTCGTAGTCCTCGCCGAGATAGACATCGTCGTATCCTGCCAACAGGTGAGGCCTCCAGTGCGCAGAGGGTGTCGTTGGCTGGGCGGCTCGGCAGTGTTCGGCCAGTGGCAGAGCGGCGTGTTCCCAGGCGGGTAGCCCGCCATCGAGCAAGGACAATCGAGTGAACCCGGCGAGGCGCAGGGCCCAGAGCACCCGAGCCGCAGCCGCCTGGTGCGCCAGGGTGGGCCCGGTGGCGGCAATGACCACCGGTCTTTCCGGGGCCAGCCCGAGGCGTCCGATCAGGCGCACCAGTTCGGGCTGTTCCGGGAGCATGCCCGGCACCTCACCTTGGGTGACCTCCCAGCCGTCCTCGGGATATCGGGTCAGTTGGGCGCCTGGTATGCATCCCTCTCGCTCGTCTGGTGCCAGCTGCCAGGCAACCAGGAGTACCAGCGGGGCTGGATTATTCGCCAGGCGGTCGGCCAGTGCGCCAGGCTCGATCAATGCGGATTGGGCGATCGCGACGCGACAGAGGGGAAAGAGCAGGCACAGGGCAAGAAGGACAGGTCGCGGCATTGTTCGGGTCGAAGCGTGGTGAGAGTGTGAATACTTTGCCCTGTTTTGGGGCTCCAGGTAGATATCCTGGTGCAATCATACGTCAAGGCCTCCACGTGCCCGGTTTTGGACCCTTGGCAATGACATGGCGTGCTGATCCGCTAGAATAGGCGCGAAAATTGCTTGGTATAGCTGCTAAGGAAGCGCTGATCAATTCGTAATACGGCAACTTGCGTCGCAAAATCGCCCATTTCTGCGTTGCGGATCCTCGCAATAGCCAGCTACAAGGTGAATCGCGAAGCGAGAGAGGGTCCCCTGGGGGATTACGTGCGATTCGCGCCTTGAACTGGACGATTTTTCACCACAATCTGTTCGCGCCAGAATTAATCAGAGCTTCCCTAAGGTGCCGAGCAGGCGTAAACGAACCGGGCGCAGACCATCTTTGCGTGGCAAAGATGCAGGTGGGTGTCCCGAGCGGTCTTCGTCGAGGTCGGCCGTGGATCATTGAGGAGAATCGTCGCCAATGTGGAGGATTTCAGGGGGAGGATGTTGAACAGGCCTTTGTCGATGCAGACCTTCCTGCGCGCTCACCAGTTGCCCGATTCCTATATTTCCCTGGCAAAGCGCTGGTTCGAATCGCTGGCGACGGACATCGCCGGTTATCAGGCTGAGGCAGGTCGGCCCCTGGTCGTGGGCATCAACGGCAGCCAGGGCTCGGGCAAGAGTACCCTGGCCTCCCTCTTGAACCTGTTGCTCAGCTCGGTGCACGGGCTGAACGTGATCGATCTGTCGATCGATGATTTCTATCTGACCCGCGGCCAACGTGAAGAACTGGCGCAGCGGGTGCATCCGCTGTTGGCCACGCGCGGAGTGCCGGGTACCCACGATACCCGATTGATGGCCCTGACCTTGAAATTCCTGTGCGGCAGTAGCGTTGCGGTGCCCATCCCACGCTTCGACAAGGCGCGGGACGACCGGGTGCCGGCCGAGCAATGGGAACAGGTGCAGGCGCCGCTGGACGTAGTGATCCTGGAAGGCTGGTGTCTGGGTGCCCCGCCGGAAGAACCCGAGAGACTGGAGGCCCCGATCAACGAGCTGGAGAGGACCGAAGATCCGGACGGGGTGTGGCGCCGCTACGTCAACGACTGTATCCGGCGCGACTATCAGCCTATCTATGACACTATCGACATCTGGGCCATGTTGCAGGTGCCATCGTTCGAGCGCGTCTACCAATGGCGGCTGGAGCAGGAACAGAAGCTGGCCCAACGTCAGGCAGATATACCGGAAGGGGCCGACCGGGTCATGAGTCCTTCGGAGCTGGCGCGCTTCATTCAGCACTATCAGCGCCTGACCGAGCAGGCGCTGCGCACGCTGCCAGAAAGAGTGAACTACCTGTACCGACTGGACGCGGAACGTCAGATCATCGAAGCACGTTGTCCCCGCCCGGTAGCACTGGCATGACGTCGATTGCCATCTATACCGATCTGGACGGCACCCTCCTGGATCACCACGACTATTCTCATGCGCCCGCCGACCCGCTGTTGCAACGCCTGGAAGCGCAGGGCATCCCGGTGATCTTCTGCACCAGCAAGACGCGCGCTGAACTGCTGCGCTTGCGCCAGGAACTGAACAATCGTCATCCCTTCATCGCCGAGAACGGTGCCGCGGTGTTCATTCCCGATGGCTATCTGCCCGTGCGACCGGCCGATGTCGTGACGGGGGGCGGTTTCTGGGTGAAGGCCTTCGTGCCGGGGCGTTCGCATTGGCTCGCATTGCTGAGGCAGGTACCGAATCGGTTCGCCGGCCGGTTCCGGCCCTTTCATGACATGACGGTCGACCAGCTGGCCGACCTGACGGGTCTGTCGCCAGAGGAAGCACTACTGGCGGCCAAGAGAGAGTATGGTGAGCCCGTCCAGTGGCTGGGGAGCGACGCGGACCGCGAGGATTTTGTCGAGGCGCTGGAGCGGCTCGGCGCCCGGGTGCTGCGCGGCGGACGATTTCTGCATGTTTCGGGCGACTGTGACAAGGGCCGGGCGATGCACTGGCTCAATCAACAGCTCGGTGCGGGCGGCAGTGCACCGATCACCATCGCACTTGGCGATAGCCAAAACGACGCGGCGATGCTGGAGGCGGCAGATCATGCCGTTCTCGTGCGCTCTCCCTCCCATCCGTTTCCCCGGCTGCGGCGGACCGAACGCGTGCTGGAGACGTCGGCACCGGGGCCGCGCGGCTGGGCCGAAGGCGTGGCCAGCGTCGTTACACATATCGATAAAACCCGAGGATAGAAACATGGCCGATTTTCATCAGAACGGCATCATTACCACCCTGCACAACCTGTCCGACCGCCCGGTACAGGAAATGGAGCGGGAACTGGTGGCCTTCAGCCGACGACGACCCATGGCGCTGGTGCTGCCCTCCCTGTATTCCGAGTTGCAGACCGAGGCACTGCCGAGAATCGTGCAGGAACTGAGGCAGGTGCCCTATCTGTCGCAAATCGTGATCGGCCTCGATCGGGCGGACGAGGCCGAGTATCGCCATGCCCTGCAATTCTTCAACGAGCTGTCTCAAAATCACTGTGTGCTTTGGAACGATGGCCCGAGGTTGCGTGAGATCGATGCCGAGCTGATGGAACTGGGCCTGGCTCCCAAAGAGCCCGGCAAGGGACGCAACGTCTGGTACTGCATGGGCTATGTGCTGGCATCAGGCAGGGCCGAGTCGGTCGCACTGCACGATTGCGATATCCTTACCTATCGGCGCGACATGCTGGCGCGACTCATCTATCCGGTCGCCAATCCACTGTTCAGCTACGAGTTCTGCAAGGGCTACTATGCCCGGGTCGCCAACAACCGCATCAACGGGCGGGTTTCGCGCCTGCTGGTCACGCCACTGATACGCGCCCTGAAGAAGGTCCTGGGCGAGAGCGAATATCTCAACTACATGGACAGTTACCGCTATGTCCTGGCCGGCGAATTCTCCTTTCGGCGCGACGTGCTCAACGACATTCGCATCCCCAGTGACTGGGGGCTGGAGATCGGCGTGCTCTCGGAGATGCACCGTAACTATGCCAACAACCGTCTTTGCCAGGTCGATATCGCCGACGTGTACGATCACAAGCATCAGGATCTCTCGCTGGAAGACAGGAAGGCGGGCTTATCCCGCATGTCCATCGATATCTGCAAGGCCCTGTTCCGCAAGCTCGCCACCCAGGGCGAGGTGTTTAGTCACGAGACCTTCCGCACCCTCAAGGCCACCTATTTCCGTATTGCTCTCGACTTTGTCGAAACCTATCGCAACGATGCCCTGATGAACGGACTCGAGTTCGATATCCACCAGGAAGAGGTGGCGGTCGAACTGTTTGCCCGCAATATCCTGGAGGCGGGGGAGGTGTTCCTCGGCAACCCCATGGAAACACCCTTTATTCCGGCGTGGAATCGGGTGGTCGCGGCCGTGCCGCACATCTTCGATCGCCTGGTTGCCGCGGTGGAGGCCGATTACGAGGAGTATTCCAGTTGACTGCAGGTACGATGACCCTCGAAGAATGTCTCGATAATCTCAGGCAGCGCGTCCTGTTGCATCTGCAGACCATCTATGCCGATGTGGCTTTGACCTCGCCCCTGGAGGTGATAGCGGGCGATCTGGTCGAGGCCATGCGCCTGGATCACGAGTGCGGCCAGGTGGAGTCCCATCGGAATCTCTGGGACCAGTCCGATATCGGGATGATCACCTACGGCGACAGTATCCGACGGGAGGGCGAGAAGCCGTTGCGCACCCTCAAGACTTTCCTCGACAGTCATCTGCGTGAGGAGATGCGGCTGGTGCATATCCTGCCCTTCTTTCCCTGGAGTTCGGACGACGGCTTTGCGGTGCTGAACTATGCGTCGGTCAATGAGGCCCTGGGGGATTGGCGGGATATCGAGTCCATTGCAAGAGACCATCGGCTGATGGCCGATCTGGTTATCAACCACTGCTCCAGCCGCAGCCAGTGGTTCGAGAATTTCAGGCGGGGGGTGGAGCCAGGGCGGGACTATTTCATGACCGCCGACCCGGACGATGATCTTTCCCAGGTCGTGCGACCGCGCACCAGTCCCCTGCTGCGTGAGGTGGAAACCGTCGAGGGAACCCGCTACGTCTGGTGTACCTTCAGCCACGACCAGGTGGACTTCGATTTCCGCAATCCGGCAGTATTGCTCCAGTTCGTGCGCATCGTCCGTCTCTATCTGGATCATGGAGTGCGCATCTTCCGACTCGATGCAGTGGCGTTTCTGTGGAAAATCGTCGGCACCCCTTGCATCCATCTTGCGCAAACACACGAGACGATTCGCCTGCTGCGGACCCTGATCGAGCATGCCGAACCCTCGGCCATGATCATTACCGAGACCAATGTTCCCAACCGGGAGAACCTGACCTACTTCGGAAACGCCAACGAGGCTCATGCCATCTACAATTTCTCGCTCCCACCGTTGTTGGTCAACACCCTGGTGACCGGTGACTGTACCTACCTGTCGCAATGGATGATGAGCATGCCGCCGGCACAGCACGGGACGACCTATTTCAACTTCATCGCCTCCCATGACGGTATCGGCCTGCGGCCCGCGGAAGGATTGTTGACCGAAGAGGAGATCGGCACCCTGGTCAATACCATGCAGCGCTTTGGAGGTCTGATCTCATGGCGTGACGACGCCCGCGGGGGACGCAAGCCCTATGAGGTGAATATTGCCCTTTTCGACGCCCTGCAGGGCACGGTGGAAGGGCCCGACCGCTGGGGTCTGGACCGCTATATCGCTGCCCATGCCATCATGCTGGCGTTGGAAGGCATCCCAGCCTTCTATGTGCACAGCCTGCTGGGTACGCGCAATGACGAGCTGCGGGTCGAGCGCACCGGGCACAACCGCGCCATCAATCGTCACCAGTGGGACTGGGACGAACTGGAACAGGCGCTGGCTGATCCGACCTCGCAACACGCCCAGGTGTTGTCGCGCCTAAAGCAGCTTATCGATATTCGCCGGAACCAGCCGGCCTTCCACCCCAACGCCACCCAGTTCACCCTGCAACTCGGTCAGGAACTCTTCGGTTTTTGGCGCCAGGACATGCAGCGGCGGCAAAGTATATTCTGCATCACCAATGTCACTGACCAGCCCCGTGATCTGAATCTGCGCAGCATCAACCTGACGGTCACCGAGGAGTGGCGCGACCTGGTCGGCGGGATGGGCTTCGAGGGCACGGACGAGGCGATTACGTTGGCGCCGTACCAGGTAATGTGGATCACCAATACATGACCGTACTCAGCGACCAGTCCATATTTTCCGCGATGCGCCAGGGTGGCCCGTTTGCGGTCAGAGACCATATTTCCATTGGGCGTCCGTTCGACCGGCAAAAGCGCGAATGGGTGCGGGAGCTGTGCGCCGACCAGGTGCAGATGACCAAGTACCGCGCGGTTCGCAGTCAGGTATTCAACCTCTTGCAGGTCGACAGCTTCGAGGATGTCCGACGCTTGCTTCGAGACCCGGGCGCCAGGAAGCAGACCTCCGAGCAGGCCTGTCGATTACTCGGCAGGCTTTTCAACGTCGAGGGCGAGGTTCGCGAGATGCGCACCAAGCTGCGCGAATTCGGCGCTACAGCCGATTCTGTGATCGAGTATCTGCGCCGGAAGATACTTGCACCCTATGCCTCTCACATCGAGATCAGCAACGAGATTGGGACCACCGCCGATCCGGTAGAGCTGCTGTTGACGCTGTTCGACGATCGTTACCACAAGAAGGTGCGTTTCGAGGCCAAGCGCAAATTGGTTCTGATGAACCTCGCTGGCGCAATCGATCAGCGCGAGCGGGAAACCGGTATTGAAACGCGTTTCAAGACTTTCATCCGTTTTCTCGATGACTATGTCTGGAGTCCGAACCTCAAGATCGGCGAACATCGTCTGGCCTATCTGCTCAGCGAGCATGCCCCTGACGACCATCGCTGCCTGGACGTCAAGACCATACCCCTCGAGGCCGCTGCGGGTGTGCGACTTGGGCCCGATCAAAGGCTGACCTTTGTCAAACGGCGCCTGTTCGATGTCGGCAACAAGCAGATTCCGGTCTACGTGTCTGTGCGCAAGAAGGAGCCTGCCGCCAAGGTGATCAAGTTGCTGCGAAAGAACGAGAAGAACCCGGCGGTGGCGGTAGACGACGAACTGGGGCTGATGGCCGTGCTGGACAGTCGCGCCGATGTGACCCGCTTCGTCGATCACCTGAGCAGGGCGGCGGTGCGCTCGGGCGTCCTGATGTCACTCGAGGATATATCCGATACCCTGGATGGCGGGCGATATGCAGCGACCTCCACCGGGAGCAGCGGTGAGACACGCATGCTGAAGTTTTTTGCCCGTCTCGGTGACACTCGGGTAGAGTTCATCATCCATACCAACCGGACCTTCCTCGATTACCACTATCGGCACGGGATCTCCCATGACGAGTACGAGGTGCGCCGCCTTTTCGATTCGGGGGTGGCCGAATTCCTGTTTCCCCGGGATATCTACCAGTTGGAGTTGGAGGCCATACGCGACGAGCTGACGACTGGCTTTCGACGCAATCACGCGGCATGCAATGGCCGGTGATCCTGCGCTTTGGTATCGGGGCGTTCTCCGGGCAGCTGTCGCAGCAACAGTGAGGAGGCACGCATCGCCGCGGGGGGTGTGATTCCCATCAGTTGCAGAACGGTCGGCGCCACGTTGGCCAATCCGCCGTTGCTGGAGAGCTGCCAGTTGCACTCGTCGACGATCAGGCACGGGACCGGGTAGGTGGTATGCTGGGTGTGCGGCTCACCGGTGAACGGATCCACCATTTCCTCGCAGTTGCCGTGGTCCGCGGTCAGCAATACCGAATAGCCGGCTTCAACAGCGGCTTCGAGAACCCGGGAGACCTCGCGGTCCAGCACCTCCACTGCCTCGACGATGGCGTCCTGCTTGGCCGTGTGCCCCACCATGTCGCCGTTGGCGAAATTGACCACCACGAAGGCATAGCTCTCCTTGCCGAGGGCGTCGACCACGGCATCGGCGACCTCGCGTGCACTCATCGCGGGTTGCTGGTCGTAGGTGGCGACGCCGGGCGAGGGGATGAGCAGCTGGCGCTCGCCGCTATAGGGCTCGGCGCGGCCGCCATTGAAGAAGTAGGTCACATGGGCGTACTTCTCGGTTTCGGCGCAGTGAAACTGTTGCAGCCCCAGTGCGCTGACAATCTCGCCGATGGTTATGTCCGGGTGTTCGGGCTCAAAGGCGAAGGGTAGTGGCAGCGACCGGTCGTAGGGCATCAGGCAGGTCACCTTGGCCAGCCCGGTGGGGCCGCGGTCGAATCCCGTGAAGGCCGGATCGGCGAGCGCGGCCACCAGCTGACGCGGTCGATCCTTGCGGAAGTTGAAAAAAACCAATGGTGCGTCCGCCGCGACCGGCTCGAAGCTTGGCAGGCGGATCGGCTGAATGAACTCGTCGGTATCTCCAGCGGCATAGGCGCTGCGAATGGCGGTTTCGGCGTTGAGTGCCGGCTGGGCCTTGCCCAGCATCAAGGCGCGCCATGCGCGCTCTGTTCTATCCCAGCGGTTGTCCCGGTCCATGGCGTAATAGCGACCCGTGATACTGGCGATGGCCCCGCCGCTCTCATGCAGCACAGGCTCGATCTGCTGCAGATAGTGCAACGCCGACCGGGGTGGTGTGTCCCGGCCGTCGGTAATCATGTGCAGCAGCGGCCGAACCCGGTGGTCGCGGCACAGGCGTACCAGTGCCTGCAGGTGCGAGAGATGGCTATGCACCCCGCCGTCGGAGACCAGCCCCGCCAGGTGCAGCGGCTGTCCCTGCGCCTTCGCGCGCTCTACGGCGGCCAGCAGCGCCGGGTTCTCGAAGAACTCGCCGCTGGCGATGGCATCGTTGATGCGCACTATATCCTGGCGGACGATCGAGCCTGCACCCAGGGTCATGTGTCCCACCTCGGAATTGCCCATCTGTCCGTCCGGCAGCCCGACCGCAGCCCCCGAGGCCTGCAGGGCGGCGTGGGGGTAGCGGCTGAACCAGTCGTCCAGGTGCGGCGTATCGGCCTCGGCCACACCGTTATTGCGCTTGCTCGGGTTGACCCCGAACCCATCCAGAATGACCAGGAGGGTGGGACGGCGTGGCACCTTGGGGTTGTCGCTCATTTCGGTTTCCGAATCAGGAGATGGGGCCATTGTTTCGTGAGACCGTCCGCGGATGCCGGCGATTTCCTCTGGGCGCCACGAGCGTCGATACGCCGGCGCCGCGATGCCTCGCTGGAATACCCAGCAATTTTCGTGCCCCTCGCGAGGTTGCCGGGGTGACGCTGCGGCCACCGGCGACGGGGTTGCGCCAATACAAAGAGTTATGGCGCGAGCGTCCGGCGATAGTGGATCGGCGGTGCCTACCCAGGCAGCTTAGAACAGTGCAAAACGTCTGTTTTGGTACATCCCCGTGCGATTTATAGGTGATTTGCACCGCCCTGGTGCAGAAATTGCGTCAGATCCCGGGTTTTTCCTGGCACGGGCTTTGCTCGACTACCGGGAAGGCGCTGCCGTGGCTTGGGCTATCGGGGCGCTCGATATCTATAAAACGATCCGGGGGAATCCTGATGTCTGCTGCTATCGAACACTTTGCGGGTCTGGCCCACAAACGCATAATCAACCACGACATCATGCACTGCACTGCAGATGGCGTTGAAGGAAACCATCTCTACTCGGGGCGGGCGCTCGGCATGTCCGAACCATGGGACTTGATCCAGTTGCATCCCGATCTGGAGCCGCTGTGGGACGACATCCATGCGCACTATCGGCGGGTCGGCCTTTCCCACACCGAGCAGGTGATCTGGCACGTGAATCGGGCCGAGCTGGGGGAGCATATCGGGTATGTTCCATCGGTTTTCTATTTCGGGCCCAACGAATGTGTGTACTGGGGCGACCGGCGCTGGCTGGAAACGGTCGAATACATCAACTCGAAGAACAATTTCATGGCCGTGGCCCATCAGCTGGGGGTGGACGTGCCGCAGACGCGCTGCTTCGAAAAGGCCGGAGATATCGACGCGCGGGTCATCGCCGAAACGGTTTTTCCGTGTTACCTGAAGGCGGCCGTATCCGTATCCGGGGTCGGCATCTACCGCTGCCGGAATGCCGACGAGCTGGCCGAGGCCAAGGGCCGGTTCGATCCCTACACCCCGGTTCAGATCCAGGAGGAGGTCTGCAGCGATACCTTCCTTAACCTGCAGTACGAGGTGGTGGAGAATCAGCTGGTGCGGTTGCAGGCCAGTCAACAGATCCTGGAGGGGACCGCTCACCAGGGCAATCGGGTGCCGGCCGATTACGAGCCCTGGGGGGCTGTCGAGCCCATGGCCCGCTGGCTCAAGGAACAGGGCATGAAGGGGGTATTCGCCTTCGATGTGGCAGCGGTAGAGGGCCCGGAGGGCCTGCGCTTCCCCGCGATCGAATGCAATCCCCGCTACAACGGCGCTTCGTACCCCACCGTCATCGCCCACAAGCTGGGGATCCGCGAGTGGACGGCGACCACTTTGCATACCCGCCACCAGGACCTCGCATCGATCGACCTGAGTGGCCTGGAGTTCGACCCCAACACCGGCGAGGGCGCCATTGTGGTCAACTGGGGGACCGTGTTGGTGGGCAAGCTGGTCATTCTGATGGCGGGCTCCCGTGAATATCGGGCAGCCTTGCAAACCGAGTTGGAGGCGCTGCTGTGATGCCAGCCCGAAAAGTACCAACGCTGTCTGAGTGAGGCTTTGTTACCATCTGGCCAGATGACAGTTGGGCCATTTTCCAAAGAGGGCAGCATGACCGCGACAGCTCGATACTCATTGATGATTCATGGTGGTGCGGGTGCCCTGGACAACGTCAAGGATCAAAAGACAGCGGTGCGCTATCTCGACAGCGTGCAGCGCATCCTCGAACATGGTCGCGAGGTGCTAGAACTGGGTGGTTCGGCCCTGCAGGCGGCCGAGCAATGCGCGTCTTTGCTCGAGGACGACCCTATCTTCAATGCCGGCTGCGGCTCGGTGTTGAACGAAGATGGCCATGTGGAGATGGATGCCGCCATCATGGACGGAAGGACGCTGGGGGCAGGGGCGGTGGCGGCGATCGACGGCATCGCCAACCCGGTGCAGCTCGCCCGCCTGGTCATGACCGAAAGCGAGCACGTCATGCTGATTGCCGACGGGGCCATGCGATTTGCCGATCATTGCGGTGTGGAGCGGGTACCGGCCAGCTATTTCTATACCGAGGACCGGATTGCCCAGCTCAAGGAGGCGCGCCTTCGCCACAAGATGATGCTCGACCATGAGAGCCCCGAGGACTGTGTGTGCGAGGACCAGAAGTACGGCACCATCGGTGCGGTGGCCTATGACATGGAGGGTAATCTCGCGGCGGCCACCTCTACCGGCGGTATCGTCAACAAGCGTCAGGGCAGGGTGGGCGATTCCCCCATTGTTGGCGCCGGCGTCTATGCCGACAACGAGACCTGCGCTGTCTCCACCACCGGCTACGGTGAGGAATTCATGCGCACGGTCATCGCCAAGACCATCTCGGATTTCATCTATATGAAGGAGCTGGATGCCGAAGAGGCCACCCGCGCCGGCATCGACTATCTGCGACGCAAGGTGAATGGTCGTGGCGGGATGATAGTCATCGACAACCAGGGCCGTTGCGCCAGCGGCATGACCACCAAGAAAATGATCCATGGCTGGATCGAGCATGGTGGCGAGGCCGTGGTGCGGTTTTGATCCCTGGCACACTGTCCGGTCAGTAGTCGATGCTGCTGGCGACAAGAAAATCCTGAAAGGCCCGTGCAGCAGCGGTCTGGATCTTCTTTTCGGGCCTCACCACATACCACTGTCGCTGCAGGGGCAGGCCTGCGACATCCAGCAAGGCGATCTCGCCACTGGTCAACTCTGCCTGCACGGCACTCTTCGACACAATGGAAATACCCAGTCCCGCGGCGACGGCCTGCTTGACTGCCTCGTGGCTGCCCAGCTCCAGTCGAATATTGAGCGACACCTGGTGCTCCAGAAAGAAGTTTTCACAGGCCAGGCGTGTGCCGGATCCCTGCTCGCGCGCGATGAAGGGTTCCTCGCCGAGCCGCTTCGGCGCAATGCGTCTGCGGCCCACGAGTTTATGATCGGGGTGGGCGATCGCCACCAGTAGGTTGTCGGCAAAGGGTTCCGCGGCAATGCGTGTATTTTCCGGCGGCTGGCCCAGGATGTAGAGATCGTCCTCGTTGCACGCGAGCCGATCCAGGATGGCTTCACGGTTGCCCACGAAAAGGGAGACATCCAGCCCGGGATACTCGCGTGAAAATCCACCCAGCAGACGAGGAATGAAGTACTGCGCGGTGGTGAGCGCGGCGAGCTGCAGTCCCCCCTTCTGCAGTCCCTGCATCGCGGCGAGGTCCTGGGAAAGCAGTTCCAGCCGGTCAAAAATGTCTCGGCAGGCCTCTGCCACGACCTTTCCTGTCTCCGTGAGGTAGAGTTGTTTGCCGACCTGCTCGAGCAGCGGTTCGCCCACCGCCTCGGCCAGCTGTTTGACCTGGATAGAGACTGCCGGTGGCGTCAGGTGCATCGCCCTGGCAGTCTGTGCGACGCTCATATGCCGGGTAAGCGTATTGAAGATTTTCAGCTGGTGTAGTGTTGCGTGGCGTAGCGACATCGAAACGACCTTCAGCTCAATAGGGTTAAGAAAAATAAAACGAAATAATAAGCGTCGTTAACTTGTATTAAACGTTTGGGCTGCACAGAATGCAAATCCCTGCGGCCCAAGGGAAGGCAGTTCAGGAGGCCCTGATCGATTCCGGCGCAACATGCGCTGTTTCGGAATTGATCGGAACTTGCTGTACCCAGGGATCCCGCCGAGGGTGGCTGTTCCCCAGCGGTGGGTCCGCACATAACGAGGGGGTGTGCGTGCAAGAGGTGATGCTTCTACTGTTGGTGATACCGTTGCTGTCCGCCTTCGCCGGCCTGGTGGTTGGCCAGAAGGCAGGTCGCGGCGCGGCACGGGTCAGCTTTATCGGGTCTGTCATTGCCTTTGCTGTGGCGAGCGTCCTGCTGCTGGCCAGGGTAGTGGGCGAGGCCGATCTGACCGCCGGTCTGCCTGGCGGCTGGCCACTCTTTCGACTCGATCCCCTTGGCGCCCTGATGGCATGGGTGATTGCCGGGATCAGTCTGATCGTGCATGCCTATTCCGTGCGCTATATGGCGGAAGAGTCGGGTCTGCCGCGTTATTTCATGCTGCTCGACCTGCTGGTGATGGTGCTCTATGCCATGGTCCTGGCCGCCGACCTGCTGACCCTCGTCGTGGCCTGGAATCTGATCGGCATCCTGCTGTTCTTCCTTCTCGGGCAGAATGTGAACAGCCGCTCTGCCAGCCGCTATGCGGGCTGGAGCCTGTTGACCTTCCGCCTCGGCGATCTGCCAATTATCCTGGCGGCGGCGCTGCTGGTCGAGGCCTTCGGCACCTTCGACCTCGCCGAGATCTTTGCCGCCCTGCAGGCCGATCCGCACCGCACCACCCTGGGCGGTTATCGATTGGCAGAGGTGGTAGGGGCGCTGATTTCGATCTCTGCCTTTGCGCGTTCGGCCCAGTTCCTGTTGCATGGCTGGTTGCCCTACACGATGGAAGGTCCGACGCCCGTCTCGGCCCTGATGCATGCCGGGATCGTGAATGCGGGCGGCTTCATCATCAACCGGTTTGCGCCGGTCTTCATCCATACCAGCGATGTCCTGCACTGGCTGTTCCTCGTCGGCCTGGTAACCGCCATCGCCGGTTCGGTGCTGATGCTCAGCCAGAACGACATCAAGAAGTCGCTAGGGTATTCGACCATGGGACAGATGGGGTTCATGGTCATGGAATGCGGTGTGGGCGCCTTCTCCCTGGCGATCTATCACCTGATCGCCCACGGCATCTTCAAGGGTACGCTGTTCCTCGGGGCGGGCGGAATCATCAACGAGGCACGGCGCAGCGACGGCGTGCCGAAGGATCCGCTCTATGGCTTCATCGTGGAGCGCAAGGTCGGGGGCAGGCGACCACCCTGGTTGCTGATGGCGGTCATGACACTCGCCATACCTTCAGCGATTCTGGGCCTGGCGCACTGGATGGTCGACCAGCAAATCCTGCAGAAGCAGGGGGCCATCGTGTTGTTGTTCTTCGGCTGGGTCACCGGTGCCCAACTGCTGTTCTCCACCTACAAGATGAAGACCGCCAATCTGCCACGGCTGTTGGCCTTGATCATCTTTTCCTTCGTCATCGTGGTGGTGGGCTATACCTTGGTCAGCCATGTGTTCGACCTGTTTCTCTATCCCGATCCCGCAATGCGCTCGGCCCTCTATGCGGCGGCCAATATCGATCTGGTGTGGTTCGAGATCGTCCTGGTTGCGGTCGCGGTGATCGTGGTGCTGGGATGGCTGCTGGCCTACTACGCGGACCAGAAGGGTGGTTTTCGCTCGTCCCATCTGACCTCGTTGTGGTTGCGTTTCTATGCCCTGGTCTCGCGCGAGTTCTATATCCCGGATATCTATGGGCTGCTGTCGCATGCGGTGCTCAAGTTTGCCGAGCGCGCCAACCGGCATCTGAGGTGGTTGTGACATGGATTGGTTGAAGCTGTTGCCGTTGGCGGTGCTGCTGCCGTTGTTTCCGGCGAGCATGCTGTTCAATTGGGTAGAGCGGCGACTGGATGCACCCTGGGCGAAGGCCGCACTCATGCTGGTCTGGGCGCAGGCAGGTATCGGCGCGCTGCTATGGCTGGCGCCGGAGGTTCCCGGTTTTGTCTCGATCTGGGCGGTCGGCACGGCCCTGTTCTACGCCGTCCGCGCGCTGGTGCTGAACGAGGCGACCGCATGGGCGGCGTTCATGTTCGTTTCGCTGTTGTCATTGTCCTGGCTGCTGCCGGTCGGCCAGCTGGGGTTGGGCCAGGCGCATCTCTATATGCTGCTGGCCATCTTGCCGCTACTGCTGCTGAACCTGCTTTCGGGCATGATGATTGCTCGCTTCGGCTCGGCCTATCTGGGCCTGGTGGGCGGGCTGGTCCATCGTTACCCACGCCTGTCGACATTGATTGCCTTGAGCGTGTTGGCGGCCATGGCAACGCCACCGTTTCCCCTGTTTTTCTATCTGATAGAACTGATCAGCGTGCTTTCGTTGGGTCTTTCGATCGGGGTGCTGGCGGTCTGGTATCTATGGGGTTGGGCCGGGGTGCGTTTTCTGCAGCGCCTGGTGCTCGGCCCTGATGTTTGTCGCGGGTCCAAAATCTCGGACCTGTCCCGCGGCGTGACCTGGGCGATGGTGGCGATCTATGTCTTCCTCGGCCTGTTCGGCTTATGGGAAGCCTTCGAGATGGTGGAGGTGGGTTGATGAGATCGGATCTCGGACGCACGCTAAAGATCCGCAGCCTGGTCTATGTGGCCGGGGAGCGGATTCCCTATTTCTGGCCGATGCGCGCCTTCATCCATCACAATCCCCTGCATGGTTTCGAACATCTGGATTTTGCGCAGGCGGTAGAAGAGGGTGCGGCATTGTTTCATGCCAAGGGGTATCTCAGCCGTGCCCAGTATCGGCGTTACGTCGAGGAAGGCAAGATCGACGCCGATGGCCTCCGCAGTGAGATCCGGCGGGCAATCGGCGAAGCGCCGGAGATACTGGGAATCCCGCTTTCGGAATGGGCGCTCGCGGATTTCCTCGAGAGCGAGGCGCCATTGGCGTTCTCCCAGGTATCGCTTGCCGATGTACAGGACGTCGCGGCATCCCTTCGGCGCAATCCGATGGGCCAGAGGGAGGTATCGCGCGGCGAGCTGACAGGTCGACTCAGGTCACGTTTCATGGAGGGCCAACCGCTCTACGAGGTGCTGGATGCCTTGTTTGGTACCGAGATGGCGACCGAACTGGACGAATTGGTCGTCAAGAGCTGCCTGGACTTCTTCGATGAAGGTCAGTCGGTATGGGGGATGCCGAATCGTGAACAAGGCTTTTTCGATTCCTGGCGTGATCTCTCCCTGCGCAATGGCCGCCTGTTCCTCAAGGGGCTGCATCTGGCCGAGGTGATCGGCGATGCGAAAACGCCAGAGCAGGCCATCGTTCACGTGATGCAGATGCTCGGGATTCCTGAGTGGCTGTGGCAGGAGTATCTGCGGCGTGAGATCGCCCGTCTGCACGGGTGGGCTGGCTTCATCCGCTGGCGGGCCTCGGCGGAGCACTATTACTGGGGCCGGCGCTATCCCGCGGACCTGGTCGAATACGTGGCCGTGCGCCTGTTGTTCGCCGGAGCGATTCTGCGCGAGGCAGGGCGCAGGGGCTTGCCGGCCGACTATCCGCAGCTACACGCCTGGATGGAGTCCGAACCGCAGACGGTCTACTTGCGTGCGGAGCTCTATGGGGGCACGGCGGTCCCGGCACTGGCCTATCCGATCGAGCAGGCCTTGATAGGTCGCGACGAAGTGGCGATCGAAAGGCACTTTGGTGACTATGTCGAGCGCAAGCGCGAACAGGAGGCTTCTGCGCTCGCGCACCGTCTGCGGGCATTGGCCGGCCACCTGGACAAGGAGACGCAACTGGCGCAGCTGGCCGATGATGCGCTGGGACGGCTGCTGTCCGGGCTCGAACAGATCGAGCGGCAGGAGGGCATGGTCTGGTTGAGGGCCCTGGAGGGGTGCGCGATCGACAGGCTGGCGCAGGGCCTGACGCCCGCTGTGGCGGCGCGGCGAGAGAAGCGCCCCTTCGCCCAGGCGCTGTTCTGCATAGACACCCGCTCGGAAAGAATACGTCGACAGCTGGAGGCGGCCGGCGACTACCAGACCTTCGGCATCGCCGGCTTCTTCGGCGTACCGCTCAGCTTCATCGAGATCGGCAAGGGCAGCGAAACCCATTTGTGTCCGGTGCTGCTGTCGCCGCGCAATCTGGCGGTGGAGATTCCAGGCTTCGAATATCGCGAAGAGGAGGCAGTCACCGCGCTCGGCAAGGTCTTGCATGAACTCAAGGAGTCCGTACTCACGCCCTTTGTCACCGTTGAGGCGGTGGGACTGTTGTTCGGTTTCGACATGATCGGAAAGACGCTCTTCCCCGCCCTCTACGGACCCTGGCGCAAGCACCTTGCCCCCAAGCGTGGCGTGACCCGCCTGCTGGTGGACAAGCTGACCCGTGAGCGGGCCGACTCGATCGTTCGGGCGGTGCAGCGGGCGGTCATCGAAAAGGCGATCGAGCACGAGCTAGGGCTGCGGCCAGAGCAGATCCGCGACGATAGGGTGCGGGCCTTGCGCGAGGTGGCCATGGGCAAGGCGGAACCGGACAGGGAGATGTTGGCAGACCTGGGCCTGGACGATGAGAGGCTGTCGGCGCTGATTGCGCGACTGCGCGACGTCTATCGAATCAATCGATCGTTTGCGCGCATGCAGATGGAACGGCTGGGGCGGATCGGCTTCAGCGTGGAGGAGCAGGCCGGTTACGTGGCCCAGGCGTTGCGCTCCATCGGTTTGACCGGCGGATTCTCCCGCTTCGTGCTATTGGTTGGCCACGGCAGTACCTCCGAGAACAACCCCTATGAGTCGGCGTTGGATTGCGGCGCCTGCGGCGGCAACCACGGCCTGGTCAACGCACGGGTGCTGGCGCAGATGGCGAACAAGCCACAGGTGCGGCGGCGTCTGCGGCAACAGGGAATCGATATCCCGGATGACACCTGGTTCATGCCCGCCCTGCACGATACGACCACCGATGAGATCCAGCTCGAGGACGTCGATCTGATCCCCGCAGCGCATTTGATCTATATCGAGCGCCTGCGTACCGGCCTGCTGGCCGCCTCGCGCCTGTGCACGGCCGAGCGGATGCCGACACTCACCGAGAAGCGGGGCGCCAGCGATCCGGCCCGGGCGTGGCGCATCGCCCATCGCAACTCCCTCGATTGGTCGCAGGTGCGACCGGAGTGGGGGCTGTCGGGCAACGCCTATTTCGTCGTCGGGCGGCGCGATATCACCGAGGGTATGAAGCTCGACGGTCGGGCCTTCCTGCATTCCTATGATTACCGGCTCGATCCCAAACGGCGCCTGCTCGAGAATATTCTGACCGGACCACTGGTCGTGGGACAGTGGATCAATATGGAGCACTATTTTTCGACTGTGGACAACGAGCGCTTCGGCAGTGGCAGCAAGGTCTACCACAATGTCGCGGGCCGTTTCGGGGTCATGACCGGGAATCTCAGCGACCTGCGTACCGGGCTGCCGGCCCAGACCGTGCTCAAGGACGGCATGCCCTATCACGAACCCATGCGTTTGATCACGCTGATAGAGGCACCTGTCGAGCATGCTCGACTGGCGCTCGACGAGGTGGCCTCGGTAAAGCAGTTGGTGCACAACGCCTGGATCCGTTTCCTGATCCTCGATCCCGAGACGCGAAAACTCTGGGGGTTCGAGGAGGGAGAGTGGACAGAACAGCCCTGGCCGGGCAGTGGCGAACAATTGGATACAATGGAGGCGGCGCAACCATGAAAGACCTCAACCTCACGCCCATCAAGAAGCTCGAGATTATTCTCGACGGCGAGCATCGGGCCTTTGCCACCGACCTGCTGGACCGCGCCGGTGTAAAGGGCTACACCATCATCAACAATCTTTCGGGCAAGGGGAGCCATGGATTTCACTCCGGGCACCTGATGTTCAATGAGGATGACGTGCTGATCATGATCGTCGTGGCGGTGCCGGAGGAGCTGGTGGAGCCGATTCTCGAGGGCTTCGGCCCCTTCTTCAACAGCCATTCGGGCGTGGTCTTCGTGTCCGACATCCAGGTCACCCGCATGGTCAAATTCAGGCATTGAGTGTCTCTAGCAGCTTGATTCTAGAGGGATATTGGAAATTCGCCGAAAATAGGAAGTTATGTCGTTAAAGAAATCTAAAATAGAGACATAAAAAACCTTAACTTCTATTAAATAATGTCCGGATGCAGAATCCCGCACCACGAAACTTCGAGTGATGCGGCGAACGCGCATTATTGGTCATCTCGGATATCTCAATTCATCTACCTTCAACAGGAGAGCGAGCCGATGGCAAAAAACTACCAGGCGGGCGTAAAAGAGTACCGCGAAATGTATTGGACGCCGGACTATGTTCCGCTCGATACGGACCTGCTGGCATGCTTCAAGTGCACCGGCCAGCCGGGCGTTCCGCGGGAAGAGGTTGCCGCAGCAGTAGCCGCCGAATCCTCAACCGGTACCTGGAGTACCGTCTGGTCTGAACTGCTGACCGACCTTGAGTACTACAAGGGCCGCGCCTATCGCATCGAGGATGTGCCGGGCGACTCCGAGTCCTTCTATGCCTTCATCGCCTACCCGATCGATCTGTTCGAAGAGGGATCGATCGTCAATGTGCTGACCTCGCTGGTCGGTAACGTATTCGGCTTCAAGGCGCTCAAGCACCTGCGTCTGGAAGACATCCGCTTCCCGATCGCCTACATCAAGACCTGTGGCGGGCCGCCGGCCGGCATCCAGGTCGAACGCGATCGCCTCAACAAGTATGGTCGTCCGATGCTGGGCGCCACCATCAAGCCCAAGCTGGGCCTGTCCGCAAAGAACTACGGCCGTGCCGTCTATGAATGTCTGCGTGGTGGCCTGGACCTGACCAAGGACGACGAGAACGTCAACTCCCAGCCCTTCATGCGCTGGCGCGATCGTTTCGAGTTCGTTGCCGAAGCGGTAATGAAGTCCCAGCAGGAGACCGGTGAGCGCAAGGGACACTATCTGAACGTGACCGCTTCCACCCCGGAAGAGATGTACAAGCGCGCCGAGTTCGCCAAGGAACTGGGCATGCCTATCATCATGCACGACTTCCTCACCGGGGGCTTTACCGCCAACACCGGTCTGGCCAACTGGTGCCGCGACAACGGCATGCTGCTGCACATCCACCGCGCCATGCACGCCGTTATCGACCGCCACCCCAAGCATGGCATCCATTTCCGCGTGCTGGCCAAGTGTCTGCGCCTCTCCGGCGGCGACCACCTGCACACCGGTACCGTGGTGGGCAAGCTCGAGGGTGACCGTGCCTCGACCCTCGGTTTCGTAGACCAGCTGCGTGAGTCCTTCGTCCCGGAAGACCGCTCCCGCGGTGTCTTCTTCGATCAGGACTGGGGTTCGATGGCAGGCGTGTTCGCTGTTGCATCCGGTGGTATCCACGTATGGCACATGCCGTCACTGGTCACCATCTTCGGCGACGATTCGGTGCTGCAGTTTGGTGGCGGAACCCAGGGCCACCCCTGGGGCAACGCCGCGGGTGCCGCTGCCAACCGTGTCTCCCTGGAGGCCTGTGTCAAGGCGCGCAACGAGGGCCGTGAACTTGAGAAGGAGGGTGGCGACATCCTGCGCGAAGCCGCGCAGCACAGTCCGGAACTCGCCATGGCCATGGAAACGTGGAAGGAGATCAAGTTCGAGTTCGAGACCGTGGACAAGCTGGATGTCGGCTGATTGCCCGTCCGCAACCGTTTGAACCGTACCGAATCGATTTAAGAGGACACTATCATGCAGGTTACTTCCGAAATGGGTGATTACGTCACCAAGCACACCCTGGAAACCTTCGGCTTCTTGCCGAAATTCTCCCAGGACGAGGTCTATAAGCAGATCGCTTACGTTCTCGCGCAGGGTTGGACCCCGGCCATTGAGCACGAGCATCCGAGCAAGGCCTTCAATCACTACTGGACCATGTGGAAGCTGCCATTCTTCGGCGAGCAGGATCTGGGTCACGTGGTGGCAGAGCTCGAGGCCTGCCATCGCAAGTACCCGGACCACCACATCCGTCTGCTGGGTTACGACAACTACACCCAGAGCCAAGGCCTGGCCTTCGTGGTCTACGAAGGTCGCGGCTGAGCGATGGGCGATGATGGTTGCCTCCGCGAGGAGGCAACCCACCGAATTTTGACCCACTTCAACAAGAAGGGTTTGTGATGGCACAGACTGCAAACAGCTCAACCGGTAGCGCCCGCCAAGCCGCTCTGGCCCGGCGTCGCGCCATGTCGACTCAGGGTAAGGCGGGGGTTCAGTCCTCCTCTGGTAGCGGCCGGACCGCGTCGCGCGCTGCGCCCAGCAGCCAGTCAGCTTCTGCATCTCAGCCTCGGGTGACCGTCAAGCCGGGAACCGCAGGGGATGCCGGCGCGCGCGCAGCATCCAAGGCGCGTCGCCGTGCAATGTCGCAGCGCGGCAAGGCAGGCGTGTCCAGCGCTGACCGGCAGCGCAGCGAGGTGTTGCGCAAGGGCGGCCGCGCGGGCGGCGGCGGGAATCAGCCCCGTGAGGAACAGAGTGGCGGTTGTGGCTGCGGCTGCAAGAAGGGCCAGGCCGCAGAAATCTCGTCTCAGCCCCAGAATACCGAAGTGGCAGCAGCACCCGCAGTACCCCCTGTGGGCGTTGCGAACCGTGTCGTTAAAAAGGTGATCACCAGCCCCGGACGGGCGGCTTCACTGGCACGTCGCCGGGCACTTTCTTCGCGCGGCAAGGCCGGTGTCAGCGCCAATGGCCTGACCGCTGCGCAGACGGCGCGGGCCGCCAACCCGCAGTTGTCCGGACGCGAACTCGCCCAGGCCCTGCGTGCTCAGCGCAGCAAGCGCGGAGGTGCTGGTGAAAAGCGCACCGAGTGTGCCGGGCGTCGGCGGCAGCGTAAGAGCGACGCGGGTGCCAAAGGTGCAGCAGATGCCCACTGGAAAGTCGGAGTGACCGAGACGTCCCACGGGCAGCATGTGACGGGTACAGTGGTGGGCCGCAG
>JANTHJ010000017.1 GCA_024762475.1 Chromatiales bacterium
AGTGGATGAGTTGAAGCCGCCCTTCGGCGTCTTCGGCCAGGGCGGTGCAGCTCTCCACCCAGTCGCCGCAATTGGCGTAGGTGAGGCCGTCGAAGTCACTGATCACCGCATGATGGATATGGCCGCAGATGACGCCCTGGACCTCGCGTTCTCGCGCGGCCTTGACCACGGCCTCTTCGAAGTTGCCGATGTACTTCACCGCCTCCTTGACCTGATTCTTCAGATAGGCAGAGAGCGACCAATAGCCGAAACCCAGCTTGCGGCGCGCCAGGTTGAACCAGCGATTGAGCCACAGCAGCACGTCATAGGCCCAGCTGCCCAGGTGGGCGAGCCATTTGTTGTTCATTACCACACCGTCGAATTCGTCGCCGTGCAGCACCAGAAAACGCCGTCCATCCGCCGTCTGATGAACGGCCTCGCCCACGACCGATACACCGGCGATCTCGACGTCCAGGTGTTCTCGCAGGGCCTCGTCATGGTTGCCCGGCACATAGACGACCCGGGTACCCTGGGTCGCCTTTTGCGTCACCAGGCGAATGATGTCGTTGTTGATCGCCGGCCAATGCCAGCCGCCGGCTTTGAGCTTCCACCCATCGATGATGTCGCCCACCAGGTACAGGGTGTCGCACTCGACGTGGCGCAGAAAGTCCAATAGATATTCGCTCTTGGCCGCGCGCAGCCCGAGGTGGGTGTCCGAGATGAAGACCGTCCGATAGTGCAGATTGGACATGTCGAGACTCCTTGGAGCTGGGTTGCTTGGAGCCTAGGCCGAACTCGTGACAGCAAGATGAAAGTCTCTTGACGATTTCTTAATTCGATATTCCGTTCGATACCCCTCAGGGGCGTCTCTGTCACCTACCCGTCATTTTCCGGCCATAGGATCGCTCCACTCACCAACCACTAAGACGTACGGAGAGGGGAATGAACAGATACATTCATAGGGTGTTGCCGGGTGCAGCGTTTGTATTGGCCTTGGGTATCGGCAGTGCCAATGGGGCGCCGGTCCTCGGCTTCACTCGGGTATGGAGTCAGCAGGGTGCGGGGTCCGAGATCGTGGCCATCGACACGGCATCCAATCGGGTGTTCAACACCTTTTCCGGGGGCGTGGAAATCAGAGACCTGTTTACCGGCAATCTGATCGGCATCCTGACGGTACCCGATAGCAGCACCGTCAACAGCGTCGCCGTCAAGGACGGCCTTGTGGCCATTGCCGCACAGGGAGTAGGCGGCAAGCAGGATATCGGCAAGGTGGCCTTCTTCAATACCACCGCCGCTCCAGGCAGCGCACCCGTCAACACGGTGAATACGGGCTACCTGCCGGACATGGTGACCTTCACCCCCGATGGCAAAAAGGTACTGGTTGCCAACGAAGGCGAGCCGAATGACGCCTACAACATTGACCCTGAAGGTTCGATCACCATCATCGACCTGTCCGGCGGGGTAGCCAGTGCGACCGCGACCCAGCTCGATTTCAATGCCTTCGATGGCAAGGAAGCCGACATCGAGGCAGGCGGAGGGCGGATCTTCGGTCCTGGTGCCAGTGTCTCTCAAGACCTGGAACCCGAGTACATCGCAGTCTCCCCGGACGGGAAGACGGCCTTCGTCACCCTGCAGGAGAACAACGCGGTTGCCAAGGTCGATCTCACCACCAACACCATCAGCGAGATCCAGGGCCTGGGCTTCAAGGACCACAGCCAACCCGGCAACGAAATCGATGCATCCAACAAGGATGGGACCGACGGGAATCTGAAGAATTGGCCGGTGCTCGGGATGTATCAACCGGATGGCATCGCCAGCTATGAAGTCGGTGGCAAACGCTACTACGTTACCGCCAATGAAGGGGATGCCCGCGACTACGCTGGCTATTCGGAAGAGACCCGGGTAAAAAAACTGAACTTGGACCGGGATGACAACGGCATCGCCGACCCCTTCAGCCCTTTGCAGGATGATGACCAGCTGGGGCGACTGAAGACCACCACCGCCAATGGCGATATCGATGGCGATGGCATGTACGAGCAGATCTACAGTTATGGCGCGCGTTCGATGTCCATCTGGGACGAAGACGGTAACCTGGTCTCCGATACCGGTGACACCATCGAGCGCATGATTGCCACCCTCTTTCCGGGTCAATGGGTGGATAGCCGCTCCGACGACAAGGGGCCGGAACCCGAGAGCGTCGAGCTGATCGAGATCGACGGCTGGACCTATGCCCTGGTGGGCATGGAGCGCACCAGCGGTCTGATGCTGTTCGATATCACAGATCCCACCAGCCCGATGTACATGGACTACTTCTTCAACGCGGGTGACGTCGGTCCCGAGGGCCTGGATTTTGCGTTGATGCAGGCTGCCTCGACTCCGTCTTCGACGGCCTGGGGCTGGCTGGCCGTGGGCAACGAGATATCGAACACCACTACGCTCTACCGCGTCAGCCGTGTGCCGGAGGCGGGCACCCTGGCCTTGATGGGACTTGGCCTGGGACTGATCGGGCTGCGTCGGCGGCGCGCCTGATCTTGATGGCGCTTGGTGTGGGAACGCAAGATAGCGCCAATCTTACGACCCTGCGTTGCGTAGGGTGGTGTTGAGCGTAGCGAAACCCACCACCGGGCAGCACCGCCGATGGGTTTGCAAAGCTCGACCCTTTCCGCCCACTCTCCCTTGATCAGGAGGATGCCAGGGCAGCCGCCTGCTCGATCGCCGCCACAAGGCTGCCGGCATCCGCCCGACCGCTCCCGGCCAGTTCCAGGGCGGTGCCATGATCGACCGATGTGCGGATGATGGGCAGACCCAGGGTGATGTTCACCGCCCGGCCGAACCCGATGTGCTTGAGCACCGGCAGCCCTTGGTCGTGGTACATGGCCAAGACCGCGTCGGCTTTTTCCAGGTGGCGGGGGGTGAACAGGGTGTCGGCCGGCAGCGGCGGGCTCAGGCGGATCCCTTCGGCACGCAGACGGGCCAGTGTCGGCTCGATGATCTCGATCTCCTCACGTCCCAGGTGGCCGCCTTCTCCGGCGTGAGGGTTCAGTCCGCACACCAGGATGTTGGGCGCATCGATGCCGAAGCGCTGGACCAGATCGTGATGCAGGGCGCGGACGACCCTTTCGAGCCTGTCCGGCGTGATGGCGTCGGGCACCTCGCGCAGCGGTAGGTGGGTGGTGGCCAGCGCCACCCGCAGCCCCGGGCAGGCGAGCATCATCACCGGGTGGCCGCCGGTGATTTCTGCCAGAAATTCGGTGTGGCCGCTGAAGGGTATCCCGGCGTCGTTGATCACACCCTTGTGCACCGGTCCGGTCACCAGGGCGGCATAGCGACCGTCCAGGCAGCCCTGGGCCGCATGGCGCAGGGTCTTCAGCACATAGCCGGCGTTGCGCGGGTCGAGCTCACCCGGTTGGGTGGGATTGGGCAGGTCAGTAGGGGCGACATGCAACGCGCCGGCGGGAGCGGGTGCCACCGTCTCTCCCCGATAGGGCAGTAGGCGAAGGGGCAGCCCCAGCCGTTCGGCTCGCCTCTGCAGGAGCGTCGGGTCGGCGACGGCCACCAGCGGCCACGGCCATTGCCGCTGCGCGATCTGCACCACCAGGTCCGGGCCGATCCCGGCGGGCTCGCCCGGGGTCAGGGCGAGCGGCGGCGCTGTCACAGACCGCTGTCCGGACGGACCTCGACATAGGCCTCGTCACGCAGCCGCCGCAGGTACTGGTCGGTCGCCTCCTCTGCCTTGCGGTCGCGTATCGCCTTCTTCGCGGCCAGGCGCCGGGCCTCCTCGGTCTCGTCGTGCTGACGCTTGCCGAGTACCTGCAGGATGTGCCAGCCGAAACGGGTCTTGAAGGGCTCGCTGATGGCGCCTACCGGAGTGCTGTTCAGCTTCTCCTCGAACGCCGGGACCATGGCCCCGGGGCTGATCCAGCCCAAATCACCGCCCTTGATGGCGGAGCCCTGGTCCTGGGAATGGGAGCGCGCCATATTGGCGAAGTCCTCCCCGTTGAGGGCGCGCGCCCGCAGCTGCTCAAGACGCTGGCGTGCGTCGGCGTCGGAGGTCACCTCATCGGTGCGGATCAGGATGTGGCGGGCATGGATCTGAGGCACGATCTTGCGCTCGGCCTGCTTGCCACCGCGGAATCCGGCCACCTTTAGCAGGTGAAAGCCGGCGCCGCTGCGGAAGGGACCGAGAATGTCTCCTGCCTTGGCCTTGGTTACCATCTCGGCCACCGTCGGCGTGAGCTGGCCGATCCTGGCCCAGCCCAGATCGCCGCCGCGAATCGCGTTGCGGGCGTTGGAGAATTCCCGGGCCACCTTGGCGAAGTCCTCTCCGGCATCCAGTCGCTTGCGCGCCTCCTCGGCACGTTGCCGTGCCTTGGCAATCTGTTCGGGAGAGGCGCCGTCCGGCGTAGCTACCAGGATATGCATCAGGTGAACCTCGCGCCTCTCGTCCGGCGCACTGGCCTCTCGCGCCAGGTACTGGTCGATCTCCGACTTGGAAACCTGAATACGGTTGGTGACCTCGCGATTGATCAGGCGCGAGATGACGATCTGGTCACGGATCTTGTTGCGGAATTGCTGGAAATCCATGCCTTCTGCGGCCAGTGCCTCTCTCAGTTGTGGCACGTTCAGGTTGTTGTTCCGGGCGATGCGCTCGATGGCCTTGTCCACCGTCTCCGGGTCGGCGGTAATGCCCAGGCGTTTCGCCTCGGCCAGCTGCAGTTTTTCCAGGATCAACTCTTCCAGTGCCTTGTTGACGATCTGATTCTCGCTGGGCAGGGACTGTGGGTTGGTACGGCGTAACTCCGCGGCCAGCTCGCGCGCCTTGTCACGCAGCTCGCTGAGCATGATCACGTCCTCGCCGGCGACCGCGACGATGCGATCCAGTAGCTGAGGCGCCGCTTGCAGGGAGGGGGCGATGAGGGACAGAGCGAGCATGAGCCCGGTCAGCATTCGGAAATAATATCTAGTCATCTTCTTTTCGGTAGCCGTAGATGCCGTCGTTCAACAGGGCATCGATGTTGTCGCCCAGGGTGCCCAGGCCGCGCAGTTCGAGCTGCAGGAGAAAAGACAGGTCCTGGTTGCTGCCGGTTCCCGTGACCTGCTGGCGCACTACCGCACGCAGCTTCCAGCAGCACTTGCCATATTCGATGCCGGCCACCGCATCGAGGTTGCGGGCGTCGCTCAGGGAGTAGTTCCAGCGGGCGATGGCGCGGGTGCGCTGGCCAATGGGCCAGACCAGTCCCAGGTCGGTGCTGCTCGAGACGGTATCGCGCAGGCGGTAGCCGAGGCTGAAGATACGATCGTCCTCGCCCCGGTAGCTGACGCGTGCCAGCGCCTGGTCGATGGTGTTCTCGTTGGGGTCCCATACCAGGCCGCCCCGACTGCGCCAGCCTGCGCCCAGCCGGGCGGCCAGCTCGGCGACCACGGCGGAGGTGTCATCCTTGTTGGCGGGCAGGGTGTTGTCGAGCTGCACCCTGCGGTCGCGCAGGTAGAAGACGCTGCCGATGCTCGCACGGGCCAGCTCGCGCCCGCTGGCGTCGTCGCTGAAGCGACTGGTCAGTGCCAGGGTGACCTGGTTGGCATCGCCCAGCCGGTCGGGGCCGGTGAAGCGGTTTTCGCGGAACAGGTTGTCGAAACTGAAGTCATACTCGCTGGTATCGAACAGCGGGATGTCGCTGTGGTCCTTGCGCGGTACCCAGAGATAGTAGAGGCGTGGCTCCAGGCTCTGGGTGACCGCATGGCCGAACCATTGGGTGTCGCGGTCGTAGTAGAGCCCGCCATCCAGGCTGAAGACGGGTGCCAGACGGGTGGGGCTGTCATCCAGCCCGGCGGTCTGGTTGTCCAGACGATAGGCGGTATAGCGCAGGCCCGCGCGCGGTATCAGGTGATAGTCGGGTTCGCGCAGCGGCAGGCTGATGGCCGGGTAGAGGTCGAGACGCTGTCCCTCGACGAAACCGTCCGACTTGCGGAAGTCGACGAACTCGGCGTCGAGGCCGTACGCCAGCGGCAGCGTCTGCAGCTCTATGCTGTCTCGGAACTGCGCCAGCAGCTGCGGGGCTCGGGTATAGGGACGGTCGGACTTGGCCAGCGCAGGGTCTAGGTTCTGGAATTGCTGGAGGCGCCCGAACAGCTTCCAATGGTCGTCTGCGTAACGCAGCTCGGCTGCACGCTCCAGCTGCGCGGCACTGGTGATATCCAGGTCGACACCGAAGTCCGACAGGTAATTCTCGTCCGAAACATAGTTGACTCGCAGGTCGCTGCTCAGGTGGGGTGTGTACTGGCCGGACGAGCGCAGGGAAAGGCTGCCGCGCCGATCCTCGCCCGCCGGGGCCTCACGGTCGTCGGGCAGATAGGTGGCCTCGATCTGTCCCTGCTGGTAGGGGGTCAGATAGCGGAACTCCCCGCCCAGCATCACGCCCCGTTTGCTCATGATGCGTGGCGTCAGGGTGAAATCGTAATTGGGCGCCAGGTTGAAGTAGTAGGGCAGGCTCAGGTCGACGCCATGCCGGTCGCCATAGCCCAGGCTGGGCAGCAACAGACCGCTGCGGCGCCGGTCGTCGATGGGAAAGCTGAGGTAGGGGGTATAGAGCACCGGGACCCCGCCCAGGGCGACGGTTGCGTTTCGTGCGACCCCCAGCCCTTCGGCGGTGTCGATTTTCAGTTCGCTGGCGCGCAGTTTCCAGGCATCGCTGCCCGGCGGGCAGGTCGTGTAGGTGATCTGCGAAAAGCGGCTCTGCCGCGGATCGATCAGCTCCGCCTGCTCGGCCGTGCCCCGGGCGAGCATGGTGGGCAGGCGGTACTCGGCCGCGGATGCGCTGCCGGCGCGGGTCTGAAGGTTGTATTCCACCGCATCGGCCGCGAGACGCAGGTCCGGGCGGCGCAGCAGCACATCACCCTGCGCCCGCAGCTGGCCACTGGCCCGGTCGTAATCGACCTGTTCGGCGCGCAGAAACTGGTCGCCTTGTTGCAGCGCGACTTTGCCTGCAAGGCGCAGATGACGCTCTGTCTCCGAGCCTTCCAGGCTGTCGGCGGTGGCCTGGATGGGCAGCGTGTTTCCGGCCTGACTCCGGGGTGGGATGGCGGCGGGCTTGCAGGCCTGCCACGGAAGGCCTTCGTCCAGGGATGCCATCGAGACTTTCGAAGGAGATGGAACGGGACGCTGCGACCGGATATCGCTGTCTGCAGGCCCTGCGGGTGCCGGAGCCGGCGGTGCCATACCGGGGGTCGCCGGTGTCGATGTCGTTGCTTCCGCCGGCGCCGTTTCCGGGCGCTTGGGCCGGACGGCGGGCTTGGGCGGCTCCTTCACGGACTGGGCTGGTTGCCGTGGCGCCGCAGCGGGCGCGAGCGTTTCGCCCGTCGGGGCTGTCACGTGCGGGGTGCTGTGCGCTTCGGCCGTGTTGTCCGGGCCGCCTTCCATCGTCGGTTCCCGGGCCGGCAGCTGCTGAGGTGCCGGAGGGGGTGCTGCTGAAGGTGCCGCCGGTGCGGGTGTGATGGCGTGCGTCGCGGTCCCGGAGGTGCCATCGCAGATCCACTTGCCGTGGCTGTCCTGGCGACAGTCCCAGCCGGCCGCGCCGAGTGGCAGCGAGATCGCCAGCAGTCCGATGCCGCTGACCAGGGTCAGGCCACGGGACTGTC
Organism: Chromatiales bacterium; assembly: GCA_024762475.1. Taxonomy (GTDB): domain Bacteria; phylum Pseudomonadota; class Gammaproteobacteria; order Chromatiales; family Chromatiaceae; genus MONJU. The sequence continues at coordinate 7,612 of JANTHJ010000017.1, forward strand.
GGCGGCGTGCGTGGGACGGCGATGCTGTGCGGGGGCTGGATGACACGGTGCTTGTTCTTTTGCCTGTGCGAAAGGGGCGGTGGAGCAGACCCGCCTCGAGGGTCGCTAAAATCTCATAGAATGGCGCTTTCTTCAATGTACGCGGTGGACCGATGGTGCTCTATCGCAACGATGGCGGGAGGACGCATGCCGCGTCGCGAGGCGGAATTGACAAACTGGCTGGCATTGGACTGCGGCCTCTCGGAGTTCAAGCTGGTGCCGGCCTCGGGAGATGCCAGCTTCCGCCGCTATTTTCGTGTCCAGCTCCCGGAGGGCGGCACCCTGATCGCCATGGATGCGCCGCCGGACAAGGAGGACTGTGTGCCCTTCATCGACGTAACCGGTCGCCTCGAGCGCGCCGGAGTGCATGTGCCGCACATCCATGCCCAAGACCTGGAGCAGGGTTTCCTGCTGCTGGAGGACCTGGGCGACCGGCTGTACCTCGGGGAGTTGAGCGGCGAGACCGCGGACCGTCTCTATGGTGATGCCATCGATGCCCTGCTGAGGATCCAGCACAGCGATGGTCGCGGCCTGCCGCTCTACGACCACGAACTGCTGTGGCGCGAGATGTCGCTGTTTCCGGAGTGGCTCCTGGAGCGCCACCTGGGGCTGACGCTGGCGCCGGCCGAACGGGTCCTGTTGGAGCAGAGCTTCGAGCTCCTGAGCGAGAGTGCCCTTGCGCAGCCCCGGGTGCCGGTACACCGAGACTACCATTCCCGCAATCTCTTGGTGTGCGAGGTGCGCAGCCCCGGGGTGATCGACTACCAGGACGCCGTGCTGGGCCCGCTTACCTACGACCTGGTCTCGCTACTGCGCGACTGTTATATCCGCTGGCCCGCGGCGCGAGTGGACGAATGGCTGAACGACTATGCCGAGCGCGCCCTGGATGCGGGGCTGCTGGCGGCGGATGATCGCATCCGGGTTCGCAGATGGTTCAACCTGATGGGTGTGCAGCGGCACCTGAAGGCAGCCGGCATCTTTGCCCGGCTGTGGCAGCGTGACGGCAAGTCCGGCTACCTCGCGGATATTCCGCGTACCCTCGGCTATATCGTCGAAGTGGCGGAATCAACCCCGGAGTTGCAGCCATTGGCCGAGCTGATCGGCAAGCGGGTACTTCCGCGACTCGAGGCGGCATGAACTGGCATCCCTCCACTCATCCCCTGCACCGGGTTCGGCTGCTCACCTTCGACCTGGACGACACCCTGTGGCCCTGCTTCCCGGTGATCCATGCTGCCGAGAGAGAGGTGCATGCGTGGTTTGAGGAGGCGGCGCCCGAGCTGACGCAGCACTACCGGATAGAGGATCTGCGGGAACACCGCGTGCAGCTGGCTCGTGCCAACCCGGACCAGGCCCATGACCTGACCGGCCTGCGCCTGCGCAGCTACCGCGAACTGGCGCGCCGCCATGGGCTGGACGAAGGCATCGCTGAGCAGGCCAATGCCATCTTCCGACGGGCGCGTAATCGGGTGACCCCCTATGACGAGGTGGTGGAGGTGCTTTCTCAGTTGCGTGCGCGTTTTCGCCTGGTGGCGGTGAGCAACGGCAATGCCCAGATAGAGCACACCCCGTTGGCCGGCTGTTTCGATCACGCCTTCATGGCCGAGGCGGTCGGCGCCGCCAAGCCCGATCCGGCGCTCTTCTATGCAGCAAGCAGGGCCACGGGCATTCCATTGGCTGAGGCGGCGCACGTGGGTGACGACCCGCTGCGCGACGTGGCGGCTGCCCTGCAGGTGGGTATGCACGCTGTGTGGATCAATCGCGAGGGCACAGACTGGCCCGAGACGCTGTCGCCGCCGGATGTGCAGGTGAGCAACCTGCACCAGCTACGTAACTATCTGCTCCGCGAACGGGGGGAGGACGAGGTGTGAACAAGGATATCAGGCAGGCGCTATCGATCTATGGACCGATAACCCTGGCGGCGATGATTGCCTTCGCGGTGGCCTACCAGTTCATCAAGCCGGCGCCGCCCGACCATGTGCGTATCGCCAGCGGCTCGCCGCAGGGGGCCTATTATGGCTACGCCCAGTCCTACGCGCGTGAGTTGGCAAAGGAGGGCATCACCCTCGAGGTGGTGCCCACGGCCGGTTCGGTGGAGAACATCCGGCTGTTGCACCAGGGCAAGGTGGATATCGCCCTCGTCCAGGGGGGTATCGAGGACCGCCAGGAACAGCGGCGGCTGTACTCCCTCGGCAGTCTCTACTACGAGCCCCTGTGGCTGTTTCTGCGTAAGGGAGTGGACATCGAGCGCCTGGGTCAACTGCGCGGATTGAGAGTTTCAGTGGGCGCCGTGGGCTCGGGTACGCGGGCCCTGGTGCTGCGTTTGCTGCAGGCCAATGGTGTTCCGCGGGACGGTGTCGGGCTGGCCAGCCTGGACAGCCGGGATTCCGCCAAGGCGTTGCTGGAGGGTCGCCTCGACGGGGCCTTTTTCGTCGGCTCGCCCCAAGGCAGTGCGGTGGGGCAACTGCTGGCCTCGACCGGGGTGCGGTTGTTCGATTTCACCCGTGCACCGGCCTATGCCCGCCGTTACCGCTTTCTGAGCGATCTCGTGCTGCCCCGCGGGGTCGCGGATCTGGCGCGGGATCTGCCACCCGCGGACGTACACCTGGCGGCACCTGCCGCCAATCTGGTGGTGAGCGAGGATACCCATCCGGCGATCAGTGACCTGCTGTTGCAGGCAGTGACACGGGTGCATGAGAACGGCGACTGGTTCGCCGGGCGCGGGGAATTCCCTCAACCGCGCCTACTGGCCTATCCTTTGGCCGACGAGGCCCGCCGCTACTACAAGCATGGCCCCCCCTTCCTGCAGCGTTACCTGCCATTCTGGGCCGCCTCGCTGATCGACCGCCTGAAGGTGATGCTGCTGCCACTGATCCTGATGCTCCTGCCACTGATCAAGCTGATGCCACCGATCTACAACTGGCGCATGGAGTCGAAGATCTATCGTTGGTACGAGGATCTGGAGAAGCTCGAGGCCAAGGCAGCCGCAGATGGATTGGATCCGGCCGAGGCCCGAAACGAGCTTGCGCGGCTCGAAGACGAGGTCAGGCGAATCGACGTTCCTTCCTCGTACGGCAGACAGCTCTACCATCTGCGGCAGCACATCGACCTTGTGCGCGGTCGTCTCGATCAGGCGACACACCAGGCTGGAGCCTGATCGCCTCAGATCTCGCGTAGGCCTTCGGATGGCTCGATGCGGGCCGAGCGCATGCCGGCCAGCGCGGCGGCCAGGACCGCCGCGGCGGTGGTCACGGCCAGCGACCAGAGATAGTGCTCGGGCAGCAGTACGCAGACGGCCTGTCCGTCCGCGAGCTGGTCGCCGAGCATATCGTTGATGGCCCAGGCCGCAAGCCGATAAAGAACGACCGCCAGTGTCCAGCCGAGGATCGCGGTATAGAAGGCCTGCACCATGGGAAACCAAATGATGTCGCCAGTGCGAAAGCCCACCAGGCGCAGTACCGACAGCTCCTTGCGCTTGCGGTCCACATTGGCCCATAGGCTGGCACCAAGCGACAGCGAGAAGCCGATCAGGCCGATGATGGCGATCGCCCAGTAGATGGCGCTGAGGTTTCGGTCCATCTTCATCACCAGCTCTATGTCTGCGGACCGGGTGCGCACGTCTATGCCGGCCTCGCGGAACAGCCTCTCCAGGCCAGGCACATCGTAGATGGAATGCGCATAAAGTCGGAAGCCAGGATAGGTACGCTGTGCCGGCGGTTCGGTGCCCGACCAGCCGAGCGCCGGTACCGCATGCCCGTCGCGAAAATCCTCCAGCGCCTCGAGCAGCAGCACGTCGACGAAGGCACCATCGCGGGAAAAGGCGCGGGCGGGGGCGATGCCCACCACCTCCAGCGGCAGATGGACCCGCTCGTGCCGGCCCCGGAAGCGCCGCGCGAGGCTGCCGTCGATGACGTCACCGGGTTCCACCTTGAGTTTTTCTGCCGCGCCGCGTGAGAGCACGATCCGTTTCAGCCCATTGGCCCGCCCGCGGACGGTCTCGAGCAGCGGGTCCTTATTGTCCGAAGGGATCATCTCCGCATTGATGATGCGACTGGCCCTGTCGCTCTTCAGCTGCAGGGTGGCGGCAATGCTGCGGGTGCGCGGCACCACGAAGGCCACGTCGGGCCGCTGTCGCAGTTTGGTCAGCCAGGCGGCGGTATAACGTCCACTGCCCACGGGGCGGATCTCACGGTTCGCGGGGTCCTCTATCAGCTGGTCCAGCATGCCGCCGACCACGCCGAACTTGAGACCGAACAACACCAGCATGGGTCCGAGCACCGCGGCCAGTGCGAGCACGAAGCAGCCCGACATCTGCCATTCATGGGCATAGTCGCGGGTCGCGAGACGAAACACCTTGAGCAGGCGCATCAGCCGTTCACTACCGTCTCTGTAGTGCGTCCGTCCTTGGATCGCCGGGTGTGATGGGCGAGCCTGCGCAGCCCCAGTCGCTTGATATGACGCCAGGCATGGCTGGCCACGATGACGGTGATGTTGCGCTCCTCGGCCAGCCCGATGAACAGGGACATGATTTTCTCCGCGGCAAAGGGGTCGACCGAGGCGGTGGGCTCGTCGGCGATGACGATGGAGGGCTCGTGCGCCAGGGCGCGACCGATGGCGACCCGTTGGCGCTCGCCGGTGGAAAGCGTCTCGGGTAGCTTGTCGAGGTGGCGTGCGATGCCCAGCTCGCGCGCGAGCTGTTCCACCACGCCGGCGTCGCGCAGGCCCAGTACATTGCGCGACAGACTCATGTTGTCGCGCACCGTCAGATAGGGCAGCAGCCCGCCGGTCTGCATCACATAGCCGATGTGCCGCTTGCGCAGCTCCCCCAGGCGGTTCAGCTTGCGCCGCGCCCAGAAATGACCGACATCGATGGGCTCGCCGGTATTCACCGGGCGGAAGCGGAAGGCCCCGATCTGCGAGGGCTGGGAGATGAAGGCGAGGATGTCCAGCAGGGTCGACTTTCCGCAGCCTGATTCGCCGATCAGGGCTATCTTCTCTCCCTGGGCGATCTGCAGGGAGGGCACATTCAGGCGGAAGGAGATCCCCTGGGACTTGCGGTCCATGATCACGTCGCGGAGATGGTAGATGATGCCACGATCGCGACAGGGGGTTGTCAGTGCGCTGCTCAAGGTCGTCGTCAGAGTTGCTTCGTAGAGAGGGCGGCTATTGTACTTGGGAAGAGTGGCGCGTGCGCGTCGGCCGGCGGTTGTGCGTCGGATCTGGCGAAGGCGTCGAAGGCCACCCGCAACAGGCGGGCCGGGGGTGGCCGAATATGCGAACATTGAACCCCGTAACAGCTTGCCCCGGAGGTAGCCCGCATGGCGTCCAGTCGCCGCCAGACCCTGACATTGCGCCGCGTGGCCATCGATACCTTTCGCGAGAACGTGGCCTACCTGCACCGTGAGTGTGACATCTATCGCGCCGAGGGGTTCCAGGCACTGTCCAAGGTGGAGATCAGCGGCCGTGGCAGGCGCGTTCTGGCGGTACTGAATGTGGTGGACGATCCGCAGATCATCGCCCCGGCCGAGTTGGGGCTGAGTGCCCAGGCGTTCGAGCAGCTAGGCCTGGGCGATGGCCGGGCGGTACGTATAGCCCACGCCGAGCCACCCGAATCGCTGGCGTCGGTGCACCGCAAGATCGCGGGCGAGGTTCTCCGGCACGACGAACTGGCGGCCCTGGCGCAGGATATCGTCGACAATCGCTATTCCAAGATGGAGATGGCCGCCTTCCTGGTGGCCTGCAGCGACAACGGTCTGACGCGCGAGGAGGTCCTGTCTCTCACCCGGGCCATGGTGGAGACCGGGGAGCGGCTCGACTGGGGCGAGCCCCTGGTGGCGGACAAGCACTGCGTGGGCGGGATTCCCGGCAACCGTACCAGCATGCTGGTGGTCCCCATCGTTGCCGCTCACGGCATGCTGATCCCCAAGACCTCGAGTCGCGCGATCACCTCTCCAGCCGGAACGGCCGACACCATGGAGCTGTTGGCGCAGGTGGAGCTCAGTCCGAAGCGGTTGCACGAGATCGTGCGCCACCATCGTGGCTGCCTCGCCTGGGGCGGGACGGCACGCCTGGCGCCGGTCGATGACATCCTGATCTCGGTGGAGCGACCGCTGTCCATGGATTCGCGTGGCCAGATGGTGGCCTCGATTCTGTCAAAGAAGGTGGCGGCCGGCTCGACCCACCTGCTGATCGACATCCCCATGGGGCCAACGGCAAAGGTTCGCACCACACGCGAGGCAGTGGCCTTGCGCAAGCTGTTCGAATACGTGGGTGATCGCCTGGGGCTGCATGTGGAGGTCATCATCACCGATGGCAGCCAGCCGATCGGTCACGGTATCGGTCCCTGGTTCGAGGTGCGCGACGTGATGCAGGTTCTGCACAACGATCCCGATGCCGCCCAGGACCTGCGCCAGAAGGCGCTGCGTCTGGCCGGCCGGGTGATCGAGTTCGATCCGGACATCCGGGGTGGGCAGGGCTACGCGGTGGCGCGGGACATTCTCGACTCGGGACGGGCCCTGGCCAAGATGCAGGCCATCATTCAGGCCCAAGGGCCCTCCGAGCTGCAGGTCACACCCGGACGGTTGCGGCGGGTGGTCAGGGCCAGACGGGGCGGCTATGTGGTGGCCATCGACAATTTGCGCATGGCACAGATCGCCCGCATGGCCGGCGCGCCCATGGACAAGGGAGCCGGGGTGGATCTGCACCACAAGCTGGGCGAACGGGTGAAAAAAGACGAACCTCTGTATACCATCTGTGCAGATTTTCCTTCCGATTTTCGATTCGCGGTCAATCTGGCGGAGCGCGACAGCGGGTTCACCCTGGGCGGCGAGCCGCCGGCCGAGGTGGACGAGGGGCTGGTGTACTGAAATGGCAATGCTGATCGGGTTCGAGGAATACCGCAAACAGGCGCGCGCGCTCGCGGCAGAGGCCGGTATGGGCTATGCCGATGCGGCGATCCATCATTTTCCCGACGAGGAGAGTCTGGTCCGGTTGCCGGCGGAGCTGCCGCAAGAGGTGGTCCTGTGTCGCAGCCTGGATCGTCCCAATACGAAACTGATCGAGCTGGTGCTGGCGGCGGCCGAGGCCCGCGAGCTGGGTGCCCGGCGGCTCACCCTGGTTGCGCCCTATCTGTGCTACATGCGCCAGGACCGGGCCTTTCACAGCGGCGAGGCGGTCAGTCAGAAGGTGATTGGCCGGCTGCTCGCCGAGCATTTCGACACCGTCGTCACGGTCGACCCCCATCTGCACCGCATCCGCCACTTGAGCGAGGCGGTGCCGGCGCGACGCGCGGCGGCGCTTACGGCGATGGGTCCCATTGCGGATTTCCTAAAGGGGCACGTGCGGCATGCGCTGCTGGTTGGGCCGGACGGAGAATCGGAACAGTGGGTGGCCGAGGTGGCCAGGCGCGCGGGGATGGACTATGTGGTGGGCGAGAAAGTGCGCCTGGGTGACCGCGAGGTGGAGATCCACCTCAATGGTGATTTCGCCGACCGCGAGGTGGTATTGATCGACGACGTGGCCAGTACCGGACGGACCCTGGAGGTTGCGGCCAATATCGCGCTCGCCGGGGGTGCAGTCTCGGTGTCGGTCATGGTCACCCATGCGCTGTTTGTAGAGGGGGCGGTGGCACGTCTGGAAAAGGCGGGGGTGGGCCACATCTGGAGCACCGACAGCATTCCCCACGAGACCAATGCCATTGGGTTGGCGCCGCTGCTGGCGGGTGCCCTGGGCGAAACCGAGGAGGACGAGCATGCCGCTGTTGAAGATTCAAACCAATCGTAACCTGGACGAGGCCGCCGCTGTACACCTCGCCCGCGACACATCGCGAGCAGTGGCCGAGATGCTGGGCAAGCCCGAGCGCTATGTGATGGTGGACGTCTCCGCTGGCCGGACCATGATCTTTGCCGGCACTGACGAGCCCCTGGCCTACCTCGAACTCAAGAGTATCGGCCTGCCCGAGGACCGCACCGCCGAGTTCTCTGCCACCCTGTGCGAGATGATCTGCACCCGCCTGCGCGTGCCCAAGGACCGTATCTACATCGAGTTCGCCGGGGCCGAGCGACACATGTGGGGCTGGAACGGCGCCACCTTCTGACAGCCGCCGGGTCGTGCTCCGCCAGTTCCGATAACCGGTGATTGAAAACTGGCTGTCGGGCCTGAAGGCCCTCACACGGTATCGGCGCTTGCTCGGCGCCTGTCCGTGGGAGCGGCTTCAGCCGCGATAGGGATCCTCGCTGGATGCCGCCGGTTGCTGGCGGCACCCGTCAGGGCAACATCTCCAGCGGAATCGGGAACACCGAATCCCCATCCACCGGCCCGCCGTCCAGGCTGACCCACAGGTCGGTGTGGTCATGCAGCGCCCGGTAATACTGGATCTTGTCCTCCAGGCGCTGGATGAAGGCGATCTGCTCGCGCGCCGGCCAGGCCTCCCAGTCGGCCAACGACAGTTTCATCACCTCGCCGGTGTAGGGCAGGCCCTCGATGTACTCGCGCATGAAACCCAGATCCGCCAGGCTGTTGCCTGCACCGGCCGTGGTGGCGGTGGTCTCGCCGAGTTTTTCCGGATCGCGGGCGATGGTGGCGGCCAGGCTCTTGAGCTCGTTAAGGAAGTTGTCCGGCGACAGCAGTCCTTCCTCGGCGGTCTGTAATACCTGCTGCAGGATATCGTGCAGGTCGGACAGCTGGTCGCGTGTCAGTAGTGCCAGGACATCGAGCGTGCGCTTTTCGGGGTTGCGGATGTCATGGTCGAGCAGCCAGGCATTGAACACCCGAGGGATCCTGCCGCCCTCGGTCTTCTGCAGATAGCGCATCTGCAGGGCATAGCCCAGCTTGGCGATCTTGCTTTTCAGTTCGGCCAGCTGCGGGTTGGGTGCCGGTTCGGGCGCCCGTTCGACCGGCTTTTGCAGCGGCTGGCCGGTAGCCGCGATCTGCACCTGCATGGTGATCTGTCCTGCCACGGTATCGAGAACCTGCCCGAACTCCTGTACGTCGCCGGTGGGAACTCCATAGTAGAGACTGCCGATACCGGGGAAACGGGAGAGCTCGCGATAGGCGGCCGCAGCCCGTGCGTGGTCTGCCTTGGTCGCCGGAGTGAGCAGATGCAGCACGAAGATGGCGATGCCCTTGTCGCGCGCCAGCTTGTTCAGCTGTTTCGCGCTCAATCCGGTGCCCGAGAGCGAGTCGCCGGCCTCGCGCGGGCCGGCATCGGTAATCAGCACGATGTACCGGGCGGCATGGCCGTTCCAGCCCATGTTGTCGATGGCGCGCTTGATGCCCGCGTAGGCATCCTCCTTGAAGTCCAGGCTGGAGACCTGAGCGGCCTTGAGGCTCTGTATCTGTTGCAAAAAGGTGCCGGGATTGCGCCCCTGTTCCAGGGTCACAAAGGTGCGCGCCAGGTATCCGAGCTCAGGGGTGCTCTGCAGGTTATCGCGGAAGGCGACCAGGCCGAAGTTGACGTTGCCCAACAGGCCGGCATCGCCGAGGCTGTCATAGATCTTCATGACGGCCTCGCGGGTGCGGTCGATATACGGGTCCATCGACAGAGTAGAGTCGATGACGAACGCCAGACCGGCGTTGTAGCCTTTGAGCTTGGCCGCCGGTGCGGCCTTCTTCGCTGCCGATTGCGGCTTGGCCTTGGCGATCTTCGGTGGGCTCTCGCGCAACGGGACGCTGGCAACCTTCAGCATGCGGGCCTGCTCGTCACCCACGTAGACGTCGCGGAAGTCGAGAATCGGCACCAGGTAGAAATCCTTGCGGATATCCAGTTTGCCGGCGGGCTGGATGGCCACCACTGGCGAACCGGGCCTGATTTCGCCTTTCAGCGCCGCCTGGTAGAGGGCCTGGTAGCGCTTGAGGTCGCGCTTTCCTGCAATTTCCTGCAGTGCCTCGGCACTGCGAAACAGGAGCGCCCGATCGTGACCCCTTGGCTCACGGAAGGCCACCGTGAGTCCCTGGTTCCAGTCGATGGCGTCTCTGCCGCGAAGCCAGCCCTTGACGGTGCCGTGGCGGTCGGTGCCTACCTGAATCCAGTTCTCGCCCCGTTGCTGTTTGCGTGCATAGACGTAATAGGCGGTGAACGGCGTTGTCGGCTTGCCCGCTGCTCCGGGTGCGCCGTACAGCCTGCCACCCGGAATCACCAGTACCCGCTGGTAGAGCGATTGCTTGCCCGACATTAGCAGCGGGGTACGCTCTGCCGCCAGGACCGGCAAGGCCAGCAGGAGCGACAGGGCGAGCGATAGAACGACAGGGATTCGGATCGGTTTCATCGGCTTCACTTCCATAACAGCATCAGTCCACGGGCGCGTTCGTCACCGTCGGCAGCCGCCTTTTCGACGCGTATCTTCAGTACCTGGAGCGCCGCTTCGGCCTCCTTCATCCCGGCGCGCGCAGCAACGCTATACCACTTGTGCGCCTGCGGTTCGTCCGGTCGCTCAAACAGCCCGCCGGGTTCGAAGCCCGTCGGGTCGGCTTCGCGTGCGAGCTTCATGGCCGCAGGGCCAAACCCCTGCCCCGCCGCGAAGTAATACAGTAGATAGGCATCGTCCAGCTGCCCGTCGTCCTCGAACTGGCGCGCCCGGTTCCAGATCAGCTCCAGGTCGATGGGCGGTTTGGCCTGGGCCTCACGGATCAGGCGCCGGGCCACGGCACCTGGTCCGGCATCCTTGGCGACGACGTCGCCGGTGCCCACGGGAGATTCGGCGCCCGTCGCGGACGCGGCTTCGGTTTCGTTCGACGGGCCCGCACTTTGCGTGCCGGCCGGGCCAAGCAGGCTCGGGCGCTCGACCGGTGGCAGGGGTTCCTTCGAATTGTCGCGATCTTCCTGTACTGGCACCAGTAGCACCGCAATGACGGTTATGATCGCGACAATGAAGATCCACTTGCCAGCGCCGCCATGGCGATTCTTTGTGTCGTTTTGCAGCTGGTCGGGCGCTTGTTCCGGTTCCACGTGCTTGACTCGCTCTGGGAAGGCCTTGAAAGTACCGATTATCCTGCCGCGGGGCAGCGAGTGCAAAGGAAGGTGTGAAAAATGCCGGTCTTCCGCTGGTATGGAGAGAGCATCGGCAAGATCGAACGCTGCAAGCGATTGATTTTCGAGCAAGCTGCAAACCGCGTTTACGGCGCAGCGTTCTCTGGGAACAACCAGGCGGTGGCTTTATCGGGTTTCAGAGACAGGAGAGGAAGTTGACACGACTCAAGCAATTCGCGATTTGCCTGTTGGTTCTCCTGGCGGGGAGCACCTCGGCGCCGGCGGGTTATATCGATACGGTGCCGACCTTCTGGCGCAATCTGTATCCGGATGGCGGGCGCGGGCTGTACTGCGGGAGGCGTTTCGGCGAGTACGACCGGCGGTATAACATCGAGCATGTCTTCCCGATGGGGTGGGTGGCCCGCCAGCTGAAGTGTGGGGATCGCAAGCAGTGCCGGCGGCGCAGTGAGCTGTTCAACCGGATCGAGTCCGACATGCACAACATGTACCCGGCACGCAAAGACCTGAACCGCCTGCGCGGCTCCTATGCCTACGGCATCATCAGGGGGGAGCGCTGGGTCGAGCCGGGCTGCGATTTCGAGATCGATGATCGTCGCCGTCGTGCCGAGCCCCGGCCTGCGGTGCGGGGGGACATCGCCCGGGCCATGCTCTACATGGCCGACCAATATCATCTCAACCTGTTCAAGCGCCAGCGCCAACTGCTGCTGAAGTGGAACCGGCAGGATCCGCCGGGCAAGGAAGAACTGCGCCGCAATCGGATCATCAAGCGGCTACAGGGGAATGGGAACCCGTGGATAGCACCGGATCGCAGGGCGGTACGCGGTCGGTAAAGCGGGTTGTGTCCCGGCAGGGGGTTGGTCTGGTGATCCCCTGCCGGGGACAGGCGGCTCAGTCGGTTGGGATCTTGCCCATCAGGCCAAAGCTCTTGACGAAGGGGCCGGCCATGCGCGGGTCCTTGATCATGGCCTTGAAGTCACCCTTCAGGAACTTCAGTTTGCCGGTGGTGAAGGCCATGCCCAGACCGGTCATGCCGATGCCCTTGGCAGCCCATTTCTTCCAGTCATCCGGGGTGGCGCGCATGTCCCAGTCGGGGTCGGTGCCGTCATAGCTGCCGGCCTCGACGCATTCGCCGTTGACCACCTTGAAGATGCCACGGGGCTGATCCTCGCCCTTGAAGCCGCAGGCGATGTTCGAGTTGAAGCCGATCTCGGCCAGCTTGTCTTTCACCTCGGGGTCTGCGTTCCACGCATCCTTGAGACCCTTCATCCATTCGTCCGAAAAGAGTTCTGACATTGCTTGATTCCTCCTCGCAGGTCATTCCTGCCCGTGCAATCGGGCATTGGGCTTTGTTTCGGCGTCGTGCGGGCGCCTATTCGCCAAGGGGGCCGCTGATCAGTTCATCATGATGTGCTCGCGCCAGAATCGATCAGGGGCCTCCCAAGGGCGACGCGCCTATCTAACCACAATTCCCGTCCCCGGTCCCATAACCTTCGTCGATATGCCGGGCCGCCCCCTCAACGCCCTTCGCAACCGTGGTGGCCTGTATAATCGATCGATTGACCACTGCGGATTCAGAGATGCAACCCCACCGAACAGCTGAGCTCGAGACCCTGCTGCAGACGCGCATTCTCATTCTCGATGGTGCCATGGGCACCATGATCCAGCGCCATAGGCTGGAGGAGGCCGACTACCGCGGCGAGCGCTTTGCCGACTGGCCCAGCGAACTCAAGGGCAACAACGACCTGTTGGCGATTACTCAGCCGCAGATCATCCGTGGCATCCATGAGCAATACCTGCAGGCGGGTGCCGACATCATCGAGACCAATACCTTCAACGGCACCCGGGTGTCGATGTCGGACTACGGCATGCAGGAGCTGGCCTGGGAGATCAACCTCGAGGCTACCAGGCTGGCGCGCGAGGTGGCGGACCAATACAGCACGCCCGAGAAGCCACGCTTCGTCGCCGGGGTGTTGGGACCGACCAGTCGCACCCTGTCGATCTCACCCGATGTGAACGACCCCGGCTACCGCGCGATCAGCTTCGAAGAGCTCGAAGCACAGTATCACGAGTCCACCGACGCCCTGGTACAGGGCGGGGCCGACATCCTGCTGATCGAGACCATCTTCGACACCCTCAATGCCAAGGCGGCGATCTTTGCCATCGAGCGCTATTTCGAGGAAAAGGGCATCCGTCTGCCGGTCATGATCTCGGGCACCATCACCGATGCCTCGGGGCGGACACTCTCGGGGCAGGTCACCGAGGCCTTCTACAACAGCCTGCGACATGCCGAGCCCATCTCCATCGGCCTGAACTGCGCCCTGGGGCCGGACCTGCTGCGCCAGTACGTGGAAGAGATGTCGCGGGTGGCCGAGTGCTTCGTCAATGCGCATCCGAACGCCGGTCTGCCGAACGAATTCGGCGAGTATGACCTCACCCCGCAGGGGATGGCCCAAGAAATCGGCGAATGGGCGCACAGCGGCTTTCTCAACATCGTCGGCGGCTGCTGCGGCTCGACCCCCGAACATATTGCGGCGATCGCCGAGGCGGTCAAGGACTTGCCACCGCGCAGGCGTCCGCAGCTCGAATCGGCCTGCCGCCTTTCCGGGCTCGAACCGCTCAACATCACCGAGGACTCGTTGTTCGTCAACGTGGGCGAACGGGCGAACGTGACCGGCTCGGCGAAGTTCAAGCGCCTGATCCTCAACGAGGAGTACGACGAGGCCCTGGACGTCTGCCGCACCCAGGTTGAAGAGGGTGCGCAGATCGTCGATGTCAACATGGACGAGGGCATGCTCGACGGCAAGGCGGCGATGGTGCGCTTCCTCAACCTGATGGCGGCCGAGCCGGATATCGCCCGCGTGCCGGTGATGATCGACTCCTCCAAGTGGGAGATCATCGAGGCAGGCCTGCAGTGCGTGCAGGGCAAGCCCATCGTCAACTCCATCTCCATGAAGGAGGGCGAGGACAAGTTTCGCGAGCAGGCGCGCCTGTGCCGCCGTTTTGGCGCGGCGGTGATCGTGATGGCCTTCGACGAGACCGGTCAGGCGGACACCTATCAGCGCAAGATCGAGATCTGCGAGCGCGCCTATCGCATTCTGGTGGATGAACTGAACTTCCCGGCCGAGGACATCATCTTCGACCCCAACATCTTCGCCGTGGCCACCGGTATCGAGGAGCACAACAACTACGCGGTGGACTTCATCGAGGCCACCCGCTGGATCAAACAACATCTGCCCCATGCCCTGGTTTCGGGCGGGGTGTCCAACGTCTCCTTCTCCTTCCGCGGCAACAACCCGGTGCGCGAGGCCATCCACGCGGTGTTCCTGTATCACGCCATCCGTGCCGGCATGGACATGGGCATCGTCAATGCCGGGCAGCTCGCGGTCTACGACGAGCTGCCGGAGGAACTGCGCAATGCGGTGGAGGACGTGATCCTCAACCGTGACCCGGAGGCCGGCGAGCGTCTGGTGGAGCTGGCACCCAAGTACGCCGGCGACGGGGCCGCAGTGGAGAAGAAGGACGACCTGGAATGGCGCGGCTGGCCGGTGGAGAAACGCCTGGCGCACGCCCTGGTCAAGGGCATCACTGAATTCATCGACGAGGATACCGAGGAGGCGCGGCAGAAGCTGGGTCGCCCGCTGGACGTGATCGAAGGCCCCCTGATGGCCGGCATGAACGTGGTCGGCGACCTGTTCGGTGCGGGCAAGATGTTCCTGCCCCAGGTGGTGAAATCGGCGCGCGTGATGAAGAAGGCGGTCGCCTACCTGGAACCCTATCTGGAGGCCGAGAAGGCCGAATGCGGCGCCGAGGCGGCGGGCAAGATCCTGATGGCCACGGTCAAGGGCGATGTGCACGACATCGGAAAGAACATCGTCGGCGTGGTGCTGCAATGCAACAGCTACGAGGTGATCGATCTCGGGGTGATGGTGCCGGCCGAGACCATTCTCAAGACCGCCATCGACGAGCAGGTGGACATCATCGGCCTGTCCGGCCTGATCACCCCCTCGCTGGACGAGATGGTACATGTCGCCAAGGAGATGAAGCGTCGGGGCTTCACCCTGCCGCTGATGATCGGCGGGGCGACCACCTCCAAGGCGCATACCGCGGTCAAGATCGAGCCCGAATACGAGCACGGCGTGATCTATGTGGCCGATGCCTCGCGTGCAGTGGGCGTGGCCTCGGTGCTGCTGTCGGATGAGCAGAAGCCGGACTTCCTCGCCGGGCTGAAGGAGGAATACGAACAGGTGCGCCAGGCGCGCGCCGGCAAGCGCAAGCGGCAGGACCTGGTGAGCCTGGAAGAGGCCCGGGCCAACCGCACGCCGATCGATTGGGCGCAGGCCGAGATCGTGGCGCCCAGGCACCCGGGGATCACCGTGTTCGACGATATCGACCTGCGCGAGATCGTCCCCTACATCGACTGGACGTTCTTCTTCCACGCCTGGCAGCTGCGCGGGCGCTTCCCCAAGATCCTCGACGATCCCGAAAAGGGCGAGGAGGCGCGCAAGCTGTATGCCGATGCCCGGGTGATGCTGCAGCAGATCATCGACGAGGGCTGGCTCAAGGCCCGGGCGGTAGTGGGTCTGTTCCCGGCGAATACGGTAGGCGACGATATCGAGATATACCAGGACGATTCCCGCACCGAGGTGCGCATGGTGCTGCACAACCTGCGCAAGCAAGTGCGTCAACCCGAGGGTAAGTTTAACGAGTCGCTGGCCGATTATGTGGCGCCGAGGGAGAGCGGCATTCCCGACTGGATCGGCGGCTTCGCCGCCACCGCCGGGATCGGCATCGACGAGAAGCTGGCCGAGTTCGAGGCGGACCACGACGACTACCACGCGATCATGCTCAAGGCCCTGGCCGACCGCCTAGCCGAGGCGCTCACCGAATGGCTGCACCGCAAGGTGCGTACCGAGCTGTGGGGATACGAAGCACAGGGAGGTGCAAGTGTCGCGGGAGGCAGGACGCCGGAAGCGACCGCGCCGGAAATCGGGGCGATGTTGCGCGAGGAATTTCAGGGCATCCGCCCGGCCATGGGCTATCCGGCCTCGCCCGACCACACCGAGAAGGACCTGCTCTGGGAGCTGCTGGATGCCGAGGCCAATACCGGTATCTGGCTCACCGAGTCGAAGGCGATGGTGCCCACCGCAGCGGTTTCGGGTCTGTATTTTGCGCATCCTGCGGCGCGCTACTTCGCGGTCGGCAAGATCAACCGCGACCAGGTCGAGGACTATGCCCGGCGCAAGGGCATGTCGGTGCAGGATATCGAGAAATGGTTGGGCCAGAACCTGGCCTACGACAACTGAGGAGTCGCTATGGGGTACATGCAGGGTGAGATGTTCGTGGCGATGCCTTCGCTGGTGTCGCTATTGGCGGGGATTGCGATCCTGATCTGGCCACGGCTGCTCAACTACATCGTGGCCTTCTATCTGATCCTGATCGGACTGGTGGGCCTGCTCCCATTGCTCTGAACGGCGCCCGATGAGCTGTTTTCGTCCGGAGGAATGGCAGTATGCGGCGAGCGAGCGCCTGCAGGCCCTGCTGTCGGCGGCCAAGCTGCGCGAGCTGGCCGGCAATCTCGAGCGCGCGTTGCGGGCGGATCGCAGGGCCGAAGCGGGCCAGGACCGGCCCTCGCACGTGAGCGAGCTGGCCGACGCCCTGCTGGTGGCGCGCGACGCCGACCTGTTCGCCGATGCCCAGATGCGGCGCGCGGTGGCCGCCGCCATCCGGCGCAAGGAGGGTCACCGGATCGAGAACCCGGCGCGCTGGGTGGCCGGGGCCTCGGCAGCGCATCGTTTCGTGCACGCCTGCGGCTTTCCCCCCGAGCTGGCCGGCAGCCGGGCGCGCGGCCGGCCAGACCCCCTGCAGACCGTATTGCCCCCGGCGGCCTATCGGCGCCTCAAACCCTTCCAGCAGGAGGTGCGCGACCAGCTGCTGGAACGGCTCGCCGCCGCCGCGCCGGACAATCGCGCCATGGTCTCGCTGCCCACCGGCTCGGGCAAGACCCGGGTGGCGGTGGAGAGCCTGCACTACTGGGCCCACCAGTTGCTCGATGACGGTGAGCAGGGGCGGGTGGTGCTGGTGTGGCTGGCGCACACCGAAGAGCTGTGCGAACAGGCGGTGGCCTCCTTCGAGGATGTCTGGCGTTCGCACCCGGCGGGCAATCAGCCGCTGCTGCTGGCCCGCTTCTGGGGCAACTTTCGGCAGGGCCTCGATCGCCAGGAGATGCACGACCGGCTCGAGAGTGAGGCGCCGATCCTGGTCCTGGTATCGACCCCGCAGAGCTTTGTCGGCGAGTCGCTGGAGGGCTGGCCGAATCCCGCGGCCATCGTGATCGACGAGGCCCACCGCGCCGCAGCGCGCACCTATCGCAGCATCATCGAACGCTATGGCGAACAGTCCGCCATCATCGGCCTGACTGCCACGCCCTACCGGCGCGAGTTCGATCGGCGCAATCCCCAGGCCGGTACCGAGGAGCTGTACGACCTGTTCCGGCGACTGATCGTTGCTGCTTCGCTCGGCGACGAGGCGGGCGTGCGCCTGAAGCGCCTGCAGGATATGGGGGTCCTCTCGGTGCCGATCTCGCGCACCGTGCCGACCGGCATCACCCTCAAGGTGGGCGAACCGCCGCCCGGCGAGGGCCTGCAGCAGCAGCTGAGCTTCGACCAGGAACTGCAGCAGCAGGCGGACCAGACCCGCCGCCGGCGCATCGTGCTCGAAGAGCTGCTGCGCATCCTCGACGAGGAGCCGATGGCGCGGGTGCTCTATTTCGGCCCCAGTGTGCTGGATGCCGAGCTGGTCGCCTTCATGCTGCGCTTCAAGGGCAAGCGCGCGGCGGCGGTCAGTGGCACCACCCGCGCCGCCACCCGCCGCGCCATGATCGCCGACTTCAAGGCAGGGCGTCTCGACGTGCTGTGCAACTGCGAGGTACTGACCACCGGCTTCGATGCCCCCACCGTCAGCCATGTGGTGATGGGTCGACCGACCATCAGCCAGGTGCTGTACGAGCAGATGGTCGGCCGCGGTCTGCGCGGTCCCGAGTTCGGCGGCACCGGCTATTGCCATATCGTCGATTTCGAAGACCGTTATCGCGAGCGTCGGCCCATTCTCGGCTACGAGCAGTTCCGCCACGTGTGGATTCCTCTGGAGGAGGAACCCGAGCAGGAACTGACCTCGGTCGGCCTGCTGGTGCAGCTGGGCTCGGGCGATGTGAAGCGCTACTCGCGCAATGAGCAGCAGGTGGCGGCCTGCCGCAGCCGACCGGTGAGCCGGGCGCTGGAGGTGCCGGTGGTGGTCAGCCTGGAGGGCAGCGAGAAGGGGGTGCTGCAGGTCGCGGCCCGGAATCCGGACAAACACGAAAGTTACTACAGACGGCGTTACGTGCTCGATCGTGACCGACCGATCCTGCGTACCCGCCTGGATGTGCCCCAGGGCTGCGAACTGGTACTGCAGGCAACCACCGCCGACCCGCGTGGGCATATCGAGGTGCGGCGCTACGATCCCCGGTTGGGCGATCAGCTGTAGCACTTTCCGCAGTCAGTGCCGTGGGGCTGCTATGATCGAATCAGGACTTTGGACAGGAAAGATGTCAGGCAGAGAATTTCTCTTTTCCATGCAGTGTCGCTACAAGGGCGATGAGAACGCCGTCGAGTCGTTGCAGGTGTTCCGCGACGAGGAAGGGGTGCGGCAGCCCTTCGAACTGCACCTGTTGACCCCCGGCTTCGACGTGTTCTGCTATGCCCTGCTGACCTGCCAGCATACCTATCTCCGCCTGAACTGTGCCGAGCGCGGTCTGCTGTTGGATTGCGTGCAGGGAGAGATGCATCTCTCGACCGACGAGGACTGGCTGTTGCAGCGCCAGTTTCTTTCCTTCTCCATGCGCCTGCGGACTGGTGAGCCGGAAGCCGACACGGTGGACTACCTGGTGGACCGCATGCAGCAGTGTCCGGTTTCCAGAAACCTCAGGCCGATCGGGGACAACCAGGTCGTGCTGGCCTTCGTCGACACCTGTGGCCAGAGCGAAAAGATAAACACAAAATAGCGAGGTAGACCGAATGGATGGCTCTCATCTGGGACTGGCACGGGAGGAATCCCTGATCCAGAACAATCTCGACAAGATGCGCGAGTTGGCGACCGGCGAGCTCGAAGGGGCGCTTCTGGCCTTGCAGTCGCAGGACGTCTCCCAGGCCCAGGACGTGGTTGCGCGGGACACCGACCTGAACAATCTCTATCGTATCGTCGAACAGGAATGCCTGCGCGCGCTGGCCCTGCAGCAGCCGGTGGCCCGGGATCTGCGCGAGATCATTGGCAGTCTGCAGGTGGCAAGCGAACTGGAGCGCATCGGCGATCACGCCAAGGATATCGCGAAGATCGTGATGGAGATGGACTCGAGCGACTTCTCCGGGCCCATGGAGAAGATCGCGCGCATGGGCGATCTGGTGCGCACCATGCTTGAGCAGGTGATGGAGGCAGTGCTGAACAAGGACGAGTCCCTGGCGCGCCTGGCGGCCGCCGAGGACAGCGAGGTGGACGAGCTGGACGAGGAGGCGGTCTCCGGCCTGATGATGCAGCTGATGAACGCGCCGGACCGCACCATGCACTCGACCCACCTGCTGTGGATCGCCTATCACCTGGAACGGATCGGCGACCGGGTGAAGAATATCGCCGAACGGGTGGTGTTCATGGTCAGCGCCGAGTCGACCGAACTTTGACCCCGGCCTGAAGCCCAGCCCGTGCTGCGCAAGCTGCTGCTGCCTGTCATTCTGGCCATCCTGGCCTATGGGCTGTGGCTGAGCCCGGAATTCAAGGAGATCAGTGCCGGGGTGGCGATCTTCCTGTTCGGCATGCTGTCGCTGGAAGAGGGCTTCAAGGCGTTCACTGGCGGGCGCCTGGAGGGGCTGCTGCGGCGTACCACCGACCGGTTGTGGAAGGCGCTGGGCTTCGGCGTGGTGACCACCACCCTGATGCAGTCCAGCTCGCTGGTTTCGGTCATCACCATCTCTTTTCTCAGCGCCGGCCTGCTCGGACTGGCCCAGGGTATCGGCATCATCTACGGCGCCAATCTGGGTACCACAACGGGGGCCTGGTTGATCGCGGGACTCGGCCTGAAGGTCAAGATCGCCGAATATGCGATGCCGATGCTGGTTTTCGGGGTGATCCTGCTGTTGCAGCGCAGCAAGACCCTGCGCGGCATCGGTTACGTACTGGCCGGGCTCGGGTTCATCTTTCTCGGTATCCACTACATGAAGGAGGGCTTCGAGGCCTTTCGCTCGGCCATCGATCTGGCACAGTATGCCGTCCCCGGTATCCAGGGGGTGTTGATCTATACCCTGCTGGGCATCCTGGCGACGGTGATCATGCAGTCCAGCCACGCGACCCTGGTGCTGACCCTGACCGCGTTGTCAGCGGGGCAGATCACCTATCTCAACGCCCTGGGGCTGGCGATCGGGGCCAATGTCGGCACCACCATCACCGCGGTACTGGGTGCGATCGGCGCGAATGTAGACGGGCGACGGCTGGCGGCGGCGCATGTCCTGTTCAACGTGGTGACTGGCGCGGTGGCGATCCTGTTCATCCAGCCCTTCATGGCGGTGGTCGAGCATCTGGCGCGCTGGACCCATCTGCCGGCCGGCGACTTTACCCTGCGCCTGGCCCTGTTCCATACCCTGTTCAACCTGGTGGGGATTGTGCTGATGCTGCCCTTCACCGGGCGGATGGTCTGCTGGCTGGAACGGCTGTTTCGGGTACGGCGGCCGGCGGTGGTCCGCGCCCGCTACCTGCACGAGGCCGCGTTGGAGGTGCCGGACGCGGCGCTCGCGGCCCTGCGCAAGGAGGTGGTACACCTGTTCGAGCAGGCCTTCGGAATCCTCGCCCACGGACTGAATCTGCACCGCGAGACCATTATCTCGGACTTCGACCTGGACCATTTGGTGGAGGCCCCTCCGCGGCTGGGCGACTACGATATCGAGGCCCATTACGATCTGCGCCTGAAGCAGCTCTATGGCGACATCATCGATTTTGCCAGCCGCCTGCGCACCACCCTGCCCGAAAAGCGCGCCGACGAGCTGTACCAGCTGCGCAACGCCGCACGGGGAATCGTGGAGGCGGTCAAGGATGTCAAACACATGCGCGGGAACCTGGTGCACTACACCAGCCACGAAAACCCCTATATCCGCGCCGAATACAATCGGCTGCGTGCCATGCTCGCGAAGGTGTTGCGGGAACTGCATCGCCTTTTGCTGGAAGAGGATGCCGATGTCACATTCCTGTCACTTGACCGGCTCAAGGTGGAGATACGCGAGATGGAGCGGGAGCAGGACGAGCGCCTCGAGCAACTCATCCGGGCCCGTCGCATCACCCCGCTGATGGCCACCTCGCTGATGAACGACGCCGGCTACGCCTTCGATGCCGCCAAGGCACTGATCAACGCAGGACAGACCCTGTACCGGGCAAGTGATCAGGCAGAGGACGAGGCCGAAAGGTCTCTGCAGCTCGAAAAGGATGAGATCGACAGGCTGGCCGGCGGGGATCAAAGCTCATGAGCAGGCTGGGTCACATGCTGGAAAAGATCAGTCACCTGCTCGGGCGCAAGCCGCCCGAGCACGCCACCCGCAAGCAGCTGCACAAGCTGCTTAAGCGCCTCAAGCATCGCCAGCGGGAGTTGGAAAAGCGCTGTGAACATACCGATGATGCCCATGAGCGCAAGCGCCTGGAGCGCGAGATCAAGGTGATCCGCGAGCAGCGGCGCAAGGGGGTACACCTGTATCGGGAGCTGCGTAAATAGCCACAGACCCGCGGCGAGGATTAACCCGAATATTCCACCCGGTCGCTGAGGCTATCCCCAGGGGTCGGAGTCGTCACCCGAGGGGCCGAAGTCTATCCTCAGGGGTCGGGAGTACCGACTCCGACCCCGGATCCTGTGGCCTTCCTGCTGTGGGAGGGCCTTCAGGCCCGAAGATATTCCCCGCCATTATCGAGATCGCCTTGTCCGGCCCAGTCGGGTCGCGGCGGCACTGGCCGGATCCTCGGGCCAGGCATGTTTGGGGTAGCGTCCCCGCATCTCCTTGCGTACCTCCGGATAGGCCTCGCGCCAGAAGTTCGCCAGATCGCCGGTGATCTGCAGCGGGCGCATGGCCGGCGAGAGCAGGTGCAGCAGCAGCGGGATGCGCCCCTCGGCGATGCGCGGCGTTTCGGTCTGGCCCAGCATCTCTTGCAGTGGCACCCGCAGAATCGGCTCGCCGTCGGCAGGGTACTCGATGGGCCGGCGCGTGCCTGCGGGCGTATCGTAGTGCGAGGGTAACAGCCGGTCGACGGCCTGAACCCGCTGCCATCCCAGTTCGCCTTCTTGGGCCTCCATGACCGGCACCTGCCGAAGTTCGCGCAGGCTGGTGCAACCGCTCAACCAGGGCGAGAGCCATTCCTCGAGCGTCTCGACCAGCATCTCGTCCGACAGATCCGGCCAATCCTGCTCTGGAAGATGCTTGCGCAGCAGGCCGATGCGTCCCTGCAGCTGGCGCAGCGGTTTCGATTGGTCGAACAGGTCCAGGCCGCGTTCCCTGACCTGCTCGAACAATAGCGGGATGGGGTCGTCCTGTGGAGTCAGGGTGTCGGGCTGTTCTTCCAATACCAGCGCACCGAGGCGGCGCACCCTGCGGGCCACCACGGCCTGGCGTTCCGGGTCCCAGCGCAGCTCGCGTGCCTGCTGGATCTGTTCGGCGAACAATGGGTCGAGGTCGCTCCTGTCGAGCGAGGAGGCCAGCCAGATCCGCCCCTCGCGCCGCCCGGCGTCGAGAGACGCAGCGACCAGCAGGTCCTGGCCGCGCAGGGCGTCCCGCTCGGGCAGGCAGGCGGCGCGGCCGTTGCGCAGCAGATAGCAGTGGGCGCCGGGCCTGCGCGCCAGGGCCACACGGTCGGGGAAGGCGAGGGCCAGCAGCGTGCCGGGGCTTGCGGGCTGCACCGTGCGCGCGCTGGGTGCAGCATCCGTGGCGAGCCTGCGCAGCTGGTCCGCCACCTGGTCTATTCGTTGCAGGCCGTACCGGTCGAATCCCGGCGGTGCGCGACCGTCTCTGCGCCAGCGTGTCAGCGCCTCGAGGCGGGGCTCGATGTTGCAGGGCAATGGTTCGTCGCCGCGGCGTTGCATGGGGTCGCGCTCGCCCAGCAGGGCGGCGATGTCGGCGGCCAGGCGGCGGGTATCGGGATCCAGTGCCGCAAGCAGCATGTGGGCCAGGCGTGGGTGGACCGGCAGGCGGCTCATGGCCCGGCCCGTTACGGTGATCCGGCCCTGGGTATCCAGCGCGTCGAGCTGAACGAGCAGTTCGCGTGCCTGCGCCCAATGGGCCTGCGGCGGAGGGGTGACCCAGGCCAGACCATCGGGTTCGGTCACCCCCCAGTCGGCCAATGCCAGCACCAGCGGGGCCAGGTCGGCCTCCAGGATCTCGGGGCGGATTTCGTGATCGAGACGCCGCTGGCGCGTCTCGCTCCAGGCGCGGTAACACACACCCGGTCCCAGGCGCCCGGCCCGCCCGGCCCGCTGCAGGGCCGAGGCCTGCGAGATGAAGTCGGTGTGCAAACGGGTCAGGCCGCTATTGGGATCGAAATGGGGCTTACGGCTCAGGCCGGAGTCGATCACCACGCCAATGCCCTCGATGGTCAGGCTGGTCTCGGCAATGTCGGTCGCGAGGATTACGCGACGGGCGCCGCCGGTGCTGCGGATGATGGCGTCCTGCCTTTCGGGAGGAACATCGCCATGCAGTGGTTGCACCTCGATGCCCCGACCGGCCAGGTCGCCCAGTGAGTCGGCCAGGCGGCGAATCTCGCCCTTTCCGGGGAGGAACACCAGCACATCCCCTGCATGCGCTTCGAGCGCTCGATGTGCCAGTTGCTCGAGTACTCGTGGCAGCCGCCCGGCGGGCGGGTCGCTGGCCAGATATTGAATCTCCACCGGGTGGCTGCGGCCGGAGGCCTCCAGGCACTGCGCGCCGATGACCTCCGCCAGTCCGCGAGCGTCCATCGAGGCCGACATGAGGAGCAGGCGCAGGTCTTCGCGCAGGCCGTCCGCCACGTCGCGGCACAGCGCCAGCGAAAGATCGGCAGGCAGGCTGCGTTCGTGAAACTCGTCGAAGATCACCAGGCCCACATCGGCCAGCTCGGGGTCGGCCTGCAGGCGGCGCAGCAGCAGGCCCTCGGTCAGCACCTCGATACGTGTCCGGGGGCCGATTTTCCGGTCGAAGCGCACCTGATAGCCGACCGTCTTTCCCACCTCCTCACCCAGCAGCTGCGCCATACGGTGGGCGGCCATGCGCGCGGCGGGGCGGCGCGGCTCGAGCATCAGGATCTGGCGCCCGGCCAGCCAGTCTGAGGCCAACAGCGCCAAAGGCACCAGGGTGGTCTTGCCCGAGCCAGGCGGGGCGCCCAATACGAGGTGCCCGTCGCGCAGACTTCGGTCGATCTCCGGCAGGGCGGGCGTGATGGGAAGCGGGGGAAATGCCATGCCGGCATGATTGGGAAACGAGTGCCCGATTACAAGCGCCATTGGCAAGCGATCGTCACTTGCGGTAGCATTCGCCTCCCTCTAGGGGCGCGTAGCTCAGCGGGAGAGCACTGCCTTCACACGGCAGGGGTCACAGGTTCAATCCCTGTCGCGCCCACCAACAGCGAGAAATGGGGCCGATGGTTCTCCGTCGGCCCCATTTTTTGTGCTGCGATGGATGGCGCTTTCCCCTGTTCTTCCATACGGTATTCCGACGAAAGGTATTCACCGCTGTGGCCTGGGTCGACTGCCGATCTAATCGGGTTCCTCGACTTTGATGAGGACCCAGCCCAACTGGCGATAGTCGTTGATCTGCGCGGGTCCGGCCGCGCTGACATCCACGTAGTCCGGAAAGTCCTCGGGGGTGACGTCGTACCAGCTCGCATGGGTGCCGCAGACGTGGACGGGTACATTCTCATCCTCGGTCAGAGAACGGACCAGCTGGTGAACCTCCGTGTATTCGTCTCGATAGCGTCGTTCCAGAGCGAACTGTTCGGTGCCGTGGGTCACCACCGCGATGCCGATACCCGGGAAGCGGGCGCGGAGCTGGCGCGCGTATTCGGCGACCTGGGGCATGGCCCACTCGAGGGCATTTTCATCGCCTTCGACGATCTCGAAGACCACCCCAGCAGGCGCCTGTTCCGAGCCCAGCAGGGATTGCATCCGCTCGCCTGCCTGCAGCGGCCCGGTTGTCAGTAGAAGCAGAAAAATCAGGAGGCGTGGCATCAGGGACATGACGGATTCCTCGGGGGTCTGTCCTGTTGGACCAGCCAGTACCCGGAAGATTCAGCCTTCGCCGGGCCCGGTTATCGCACAGGGCTTGTCCTTGCTCGCACGCAGGATCAGGTCCAGGCGGGCAGCCTCGCTGAGGCCATCGACGTTCAACACCAGGTCGTATCCGTGGGCGTCATGGGGATCGCGTCCGGTCAGCTCGCGGACAAAGCCCCCCCGTTCCTTGTCCATCTCCAGGATCTTTTGCCTGGCTTCCCCAACTTCAAGGTCGTGGACATGGGCGTAGTTCCTGGCCCGCAGATCCACCGACCCGACGATGCGCAGACGCAGGCACTGGGGGCAGTCTTGGAGCAGAAAGGTGGCGCCCCGGCCGACAATCACGCCGCCGCTCTGGCCGATGCCGAGCACCGTATTGATCAGGTTCTTGCGGTAGCTCTGGGCCAGCAGGCTCTTGCGCGCGATGAGGTTTTCCAGCCAGTTCGGCCGCAGGCCGCTGAGCCTCTCGTCGAGGGATTCGAGGTCAATCGGGTCGACGCCCGAGGCCTCGGCAATGGCGTTGAGCAGCTCTCGATCGTAGAGCGGTACCCCCAGCGTCTTGGCCAGCTTTTTGCCGAACGTTCGACCACAAACGCCGGTCTCTCGGGAGATGGCGATAACGCAAGGCGGCGGCTTCTCGCGCTGTCTGGCTGCCTCTTCCAGCAGTTCCATCTTGATCAGTGCCTGGATGACAGCCTGCGAGTCGATCGTCACCTTGGATTCTCTGGTCGGGTTGGACGGCCGATACAATATCAAATCAGACCGTTCTTTTGCAGAACGGCATGGATACGCCTGGCAGTCCTGGCCAGGCGAGACAACTCGGCCAGGCCAGGTCTTTCTCCCTGGTCCAGGCGTTGCTCCCACCCGGCCAGTTCGTCGTCGAGGTAGGTCAGGAGTTTCATCGAGCATCCCTCGCAGGGGCCCTGGCACACCTGGGCCTCCGGGGCGTCGAACGGCAGGGTTTGGCGGATCTGCGCGATCATTTCGCGCATGGCAGTGGAGACGCTCGGTTTCATTTTGTGCATTATCGGTGCGGACCCAGAGGAAGGCGCTGACCGGGATCAAACCACAGGGCGCCTTTGCCCTGGGAACCAGATTTATCCTGGAGCCTCCGAGCGGCCGATTCCAGCGCGTGGAGGGGGATAGGAGGGGTTGATGGCCCCGAGGTGGAGCAAGAAATGAACAACAAGAGACGACGTTATCGCAAGAAAGACAATCAGTTCATCGTGGCGGTCCGGCTCGACCTGGAGACCGAGGGCTTCACCTATTTCAAATGGGGTTCACAGCAGCGTTGCAAGCGTGGCGACTGGGTGGCCGACAACAACGGGGATGTCTACACCATCGATCACAAGGTCTTCCTCAAGACCTACCGGCAGATCGCGCCGGGCCATTATGTAAAGATCAACCCGGTGTGGGCAGAGGTGGCCGACTCGGCGGGCTGGATGCCGACCAAGGAAGGCAGGTCTCGCTACGAGGCCGGCGACTACCTGGTGTTCAACGACGAGGAAGGTACCGACGGCTACTGCATGTCCAAGGCGCGGTTCGAGGCGATGTACGAGCCGGATTGACGGACTGCCCGCTGGCCCAGTAAGGGTCGACCTGGATGCTTTGCCAACGGGGCGTTCGCGAGGCCCTAGTCGCCTCGGGCAGAGGCCGTGGGGCGGCAGATTTTATGTCATTGCTTGGAGTGCCTGGACAAGCGGGAACTTTCTTCTATGCTCTTAACCCATGGCATTTGGCCGAGGCAGTGCGCGCGCCTGGCCGATGCTGCCCCCTTTGAGAGGAGGGGCGAGGGCCGCCAGGCCCGCAGTTCGCAACGATAAGAAGAGGCCGGCACGCTGCCAGGCCGATCAGGGAGGACGGTCCGTGAGCAGGATTCAGGTTTTTCTGGTTACATTTCTCATTCTACTCCTTGGTGTTGGTGGTCTCGGTTCTGCCTTGGCCGCCTCGACCCAGCCCGCGGTGGCGATCAAGGAGCCGAAGGTCGGCGAGAAGGTCAACAAATACGCCCGCCGCCATCTCAATCTCGAATTACTCTGGGCCGAGCTGGAAAATGCCTTTCGCGCGACCCGCAAGTTCCGCGTGGTGAGCCGCAACACCGAGGTGATGCAGGACATCCGCGAGGAGCAGAAGTTTGCCGAGTCGGACCTGGCCAAGGGCGATGCGGCCAGTACCGGTGAGCTGTCCAACGCGCATTACCTGATTCTCCCCAAGGTGCAGAACTTCAAGTTCTATCGCTCCGCCAAGCGCCTGCCGAACTTCGACAACAAGTACCGGCGCCAGGATTCGGGGATGTTGCACCTGACCGCGCAGATGGTCGATACGACCTCCGGTCAGATCGTCTCCACCTTCGATCTCAAGAGCAATTTCGCGACCAAATCGCAGATCGTGAACACCAACCGCGGGGCGCCCAACAACGTCTACTTCACCAAGATGGCCAAGGACGTGGCGGCGCAGTTGGCGGACCAGTTCGTCGATGCGGTATACCCCATGAAGGTGGTGAAACGCACCCGGCGCAACCAGGTGATCATCAACCGTGGCAAGGATGGCGGCCTGAAGAAGGGCCAGAAGTACGAGGTCTTCTATGCGGGCGAGGCGCTGGTCGATCCGGACACGGGCGAGTCCCTGGGTTCCGGCGAGGAATATGTGGGCAAGGTCGAGATCGTGCGGATCAATCCCAAGGTGAGTTACGCCAAGATCATCGAGGAGGCGGACCCGGAGAACGGGCCGATCGGCGTGGGTGACATCCTGCGCAAGCCACAATAGGCAAGGGAGGGCATCATGAAATCGAATCTTCTGCAGCGGCTGGGCCTGCTGGTGGCCCTGTTTGCCTTTGCTTTGGTGGCCTCGGCCGCTCCAGAGACATTGTCGCCCTCGAAGAAGCAGGTCCGTATCGTGGTGATGGGGCAGGAGGATTTCCACCCTGACCGCACCGTGCCGGGCAATGTCCGTTCGCTGCCCGACGATCTGGCGGCGCGTGTCATTGAGCAACTGACCAAGACGAAGCGCTTCGAGGTGCTCGAGCGCACTGCGTTACGCCGTGTGGTGCGTGAGCAGCAGTTCGGTCAGAAGGCGGGGAAGACCGATCTCGACCGGGTGATCGAGAAGACCGTCGAGAACCTGCCCGAGACCAATGGCTGGACCATCGCCGCGGCCAGTGTCGCGGCCGATCACAACGATCGGCTGAAGGAGTTCAAGGACCTGGGTACCGCCCTGGGGGCAGACTACATACTCTATGCCGTTCTGGAGCAGCAGAAGGCATCGACAAAGCAGACCGCCGTACCGTTCAGCGATCGCGGCCGCACCCAGACCGAAAAACAGGTCGATGCCCGGCTGCGGCTGCGCCTGATCGATGCCCGGCAAGGACGTATCGTCGGTGCGGACAGCCTTCGTACCCGCATCTCCGAGACCGTTTTCAAGGGGCGCGAGCCCAGCCAGGACGCCTATTCGATGTTCGACCACCTCGGCCGCCAGGCTGCGCTCAGCGTGCTGGACATGGTGTTTCCGCCGCGCCTGGTGGGCAAGGATCCCTGGATCGTCGACCGCGGCAGTGATCAGGGTGTGCAGGTCGGCGACCGCTACCGCGTGGAGCGCGAGGGCAAGGCAGTCACCGATGCCACCGGTGTCTCCCTCGGCCGGCTGCGCACTCCGGTCGGGCATGTGCGGGTGACCCGGGTCCAGCCCGCCTTTTCGGTGGTCGAGCCGGTCGATGGGAAACCGCAGCTCAACGACCTGGCGCTGCCACAGAAGCAGGCGGTCGGCAGCGGAGGGCGACTCGCCACGGCACCACCGCTGGTACGCACGGCGGGCGCAGCGGCCGCTCCTCCGGTCAAGCCGCGCTTGGCGGTCGGGCTGGTCAAGGCCGGCTCGACAGCACGCACCGGCGCCAATGCGAACGAACACATCCCCGCCTTCACCGATACCCTGATCTCGCGTCTGGCGCAGACCCGCCGCTTCCAGCTGATCGATCGCCAGGAGACCGATCAACTGCTGGACGAACAGCTGGCGCAGGCGATGGCCGAGAATCGTGCATTGCCCTCGGTGATGGGGCAGCTCAAGGGCGCCGACTATCTGCTGATCGGCAGTGTCTCGAACTTCGCCATCGACAAGACGGCGACCAAGCTGCCGGGGTCCAGCCGCGTGCTGGTCGGCACCAAGGGACGGGTCGAGGGCAACATGCGGGTGGTCGATGCGCGCACCGGCGATGTGCTCGCCTCGCGCAAGATCTCGGTCGCGGAGAGCCTGAGCGAGCCGGCGGGCGAGGCGCAGCTGGTCACCGCGTTGGCGGATGCCTATGCCGACCAGGTCACGGTCGAGCTGATGAACGCGATCTATCCGATCAAGGTGGCAGCGGTGGTCTCCGGTGTGGCCTATATCAATCGCGGCAGCGATGGGGGGCTGCAGGCGGGCGAACGGTTGCGCGCGGTGCGCCCGGGACAGCCCATCATCGACCCGGACACCGGCGTGCAGATGGGTAACGCCGAGCAGGAGCTGGGCGAGGTGGTTCTTGCCGAGGTCGAGGACGCCCGGTCCAAGGCGCCGGTGGGTGATGTGGTACTGCAGCGCGGAGACATCCTGAAACGGATGCCGGAACGCAAGGGACGTCGCGCCACCCAGGCGGCGCGGATGGCGGCGCCCGCCCGAACCGGGGGTCGGGCCGACAGCAAGGAAGGCGGGCCCATGACCCTGGCCGTCGGCATGATCAAGGTAAATCCGCGCGCGAACAATCGCCGGCTGCGCAACGCCAACCCGGTACGCATCACCAACGACCTGATGGTCAAGCTGTCGCAGTTCCCTGAGTTCGACGTCATGGAGCGGTCCGAGATCGACCAGGTGCTCGACGAGAAGACCTTCACCGCCATTGCGGCGGGCAACTCGCCCACCGACAGCCTGCGCGAACTCCAGGGGGCCGACTACCTGGTCCATGCTGCGATCGATGATTTCCTGGTGCGACTGGAGCAGACCCGGGTGCCCTATACCAATGAGCTACAGAATCGTTATTTCGGTACCGCCGAGGCCACCCTGCGCATGGTCGACGCCCATACCGGCAAGCTGGTGAGTGCGGTGAAGCTGCGTATCGATGATCGCCTGAAGCAAACCAAGAGCGACGGGATGGCGACCAATGATCTGATCGATCGTCTCACCACCGAGATGGCCACGCGGATCAGCGACGACCTGCTGGCGCGGCGTGAGGGCACGCTGGTGCCGATCGGCCGTCGCCCGCGCGATACGCAAGACGAGCGTCCGGCGCCAGCGCCGGTGCGGCGCCCCAACTTCTGAACGTTGGCTAAGAGGAACCACGAGAGATGACACGAGTCGCAAATCGGATCCTTGGCCTTTCCATTCTGCTGCTCGCACTCGGGGCGGGAGAGGTACTGGCGGCCAATCCCTTCGGCGCCTTCGTTCAGGCCCTCAACAACCCATCAGCGCAAAATCAGCAGGCAGGGCAGGGCGCGCGGCCCGCGGCGGGCGCTCCCACCCTCGGGCGCGGAAGGGCCATGCAGCGGCAGGTGGTCTACGAGGGCTATACCAAGACCATGCTGCCGATCAAGAAGTTGATCGCCAGCGGAAAACTCGAGGCGGCCCTTGCGCAAAAGGCCAAGCAGTATGTCAAGCCTGAGGATATGGATGTGCTGGCCGATCTCGAGTTGGGTCTGATGTCGCTGGATGCCTCTGATGTGAACGCTGCCCAGGAGCACTTCGCCAAGGCGGAACGTGCCAAGGTGGCGGACCAGGAGCAGAGCACCGTCATGGGGTTCTTCTCCGGCCTGCGAGATACCGCCACTTCGACCGTCACCGGCAATGCGGAGTTGAGTGACTACCAGGGCCCGGGTTTCGAACGGGTGCTGATGCTCAACTACAAGTCCATCGCCTACATGCTCGAAGGTGATCGCAGGGCCTACAACGTCACCCGCCGCGCGATCGACCTGCAGAATATCGAGAAGAAGAAGTTCGACGAGATGGTGCGCAAGGCCAAGGAAGACATTGCGAAAAAGGAGAAGGAGCAGGCCGCGCAGGGCAAAAAGATCGAGAAGGTCGGCTTCGATGCCATTGTCGAGGAGCAGTATCGCAAGACCGACCGGCAGGCGCGCAAGGTGCCCAGCGCCTTCGTCAATCCCTTCGGGTTCTACATCGCTGGCGCGGTGCAGGAGATCGACAGCTACGAGGACCGCAGTCTGCGCGACAACGCCCGGATCTCTTACAAGAAGGCCCTCGAACTCAACCCCAAGAGCGCGGTCATCAAGGCGGCGGTGCGTGATCTGAAGCGACGCGCGCCTCAGGGCAAACGGCTGGTACATGTGGTGGTGGGTCAAGGCTTTGCGCCCGAGAAGAAACTGCTCAAGTTCGAACTCTCCCTCGGCCAGGCATTGCCGACAACCATCGAGCTGCCTATCTACGAGCCGGTGCCGAGCACGGTCGCCCGGGTCGAGGCACGGACCACCGGGGGCAAGCGTTGGGCGCGTCTCTCGCCGGTGGCCGATATCACCGCCCTGGCCCTGCGCTACCAAAAGGATTCGGGACCGCTGGCGCAGTTGCGCATGATGACCACGGTCATCCGCAATGTGCTCGAGGGCCAGGCCTGGAACCAGGCGGCGCAGAGTGCCGGGGTATTCGGGGGGCTGATCAAGTCGGTGAAGAGTGCCCGGGATGAGATGGTGCATCCGGACATGCGCTCCTGGTCCACTCTCCCGTCACAGCTGCTGGCCGCGCGCTTCTATGTGCCGCGCAGCGTCTCGCGCTTCAAGCTGGTCAGCTATGACAAGCGCGGCCGCGTGTTGAGCTCGAAGTTGGTCCAGCTCGACAACAAGAGTCATAACTTTGTCTATGCCCGGGCGGTAGGGAAGCAGCTCTATCCCTCGTCCAGTGAAACGATGTGGGTGGGGGTACGATGATGAAAGACAACTGGGGCAGGGTTTTGGGTCTGGCGGCGATGGTGGCGTTGACGGGATGCAATACCACGGGCGTAAGCGACCCGAACGTTCGCCATTATCGGCAGGACACGATCAACGATACGCATCCGCGGGCGCGCCTGGTGCTCGGCTCCGCCGATCTGGTAGGACGGATCGCACTGGTCGATGTCCGCATGGGAGATGTCGGCGGCCTTGCCCGGGCGGAGGTGTCCGCGCAGAACCTCACCAATGATCGCTACACCCTGGAGTACATGATTCGCTGGGAGGACCGCCAGGGATTCGATATCAAGGACAACCCGGTGTGGAAGCGGTTCGTCCTGGGGCCGCGCGAGATCAAGAGCTTTCAGAGCGTTGCCGGCAATCCGGATGCCTATGCCATCACCATGACGGTACGCCTGCCGGACGATATCTTCATTCACCAGGAAAAGTCCACGCGTTGAGACGTCACTCGTAAGGAGCGAGCCATGAGAAAAATGAAACTACTCGTACCCGTTGCCGCCGGCCTGGTGCTGGTGGGCTGCCAGAGCAATCCACTCGTCACTGGCGGACAGGCCAATGTGGGAGTGGTCGATTCGGGTACCCGCGGACACCTGCAGGCCGAACTGACCATGGCCGACTACACCGAGCTGGCGGAACAGGTCACCAACAAGATGCTCTCGTCGAAGTTCGTGCAGGGCTGGGGCAAGCGCAAGCCGCGTTTGATCCTGGCCAAGCTGCGCAACAACACCGACAACGAAAACATCCGCATGGCCGATATCTACGACCGCATCACCGAGACCCTGCTCAACTCGGGCAAGGTGCGTCTGCTCGACACCTCGGCCACCAGTTTCGACTATGTGGTGCGCTCGGAACTCTCGTCCAACCGGCAGTACGGTGCCGACGGCCAGCAGTTGGTCGGCTACAAGCTCGAGCTGAAGATGTTCACCATCGACGGCGAGATGAAGGGGCAGTGGTCCGGCACTCTGACCCTGGCCAAGGGCAAGAAGGCATTCTTCTGAAGAAGCACTCCCTCACAGCCGGTACAGGGTGGGCAGCAGCCAGGAGAACATGGCCCACATGATCAGGGTCAGCGGGATGCCCACCTTGAGGAAGTCGCCGAAGGTATAGCCGCCGGCGCTCATCACCAGCAGGTTGGTCTTGTAGGCGATGGGGGTCGCGTAGCTCATGTTCGCGCCGAACAGTACCGCCAGCACGAAGGGCTCTTCCGGCAGCCCCAGTTGGCGGGCGATGCCGATCGCGATGGGGGTGCCGATCAGGGCGGCTGCGTTGTTGGAGACGATGTTGGTGAAGACCGCCATCAGCAGCATCAGGCCGCTGAGCATCACCGCCGGCGGGATGCCGCGGGTGGCAGTGACGAACTCGCCGGCCAGCCAGTCGGCACCGCCGGTCTCCAGGAGGGCGCGGCCCAATGCCAGGCTGGCCACCACGATCAGGATCACCTGGCTGCTCAGGGCACGCGAGGCGTCCCGCCATCCCAGGCAGCCGGTAGTGACCATCAGCAGGATACCGGCCAGGGCGCTGTAGACGATGGGTACCCAGCCCAATGCGGCCGGCAGCACGATGCCGGCCATGATGGCCAGCGCCAGCGATGCCTTCTCGGTATGCGGCAGCTCGGCAGTCGCATCCAGGACCAGTACATCGCCCTCGTGCTTGAG
>JANTHJ010000018.1 GCA_024762475.1 Chromatiales bacterium
ATCTGCGACGCCCTCAGCGAGGTCGACGGGGAGGCCTTCCGCCAGGAGAGCTGGGAGCGCGAACAGGGCGGCGGCGGACGCTCGCGGGTGCTGGAGGACGGCAACATCTTCGAGAAGGCCGGGGTCAATTTCTCACACGTGTTCGGCGAAGGCCTGCCCCCGTCGGCGACCGCGGCCCGCCCCGAGCTGGCCGGCCGCAGCTTCCAGGCCATGGGGGTCTCGCTGGTGATCCATCCGGAGAATCCGCATGTGCCGACCTCGCACGCCAATGTGCGCTTCTTCATCGCCGAAAAGCCCGGCGCCGAGCCGGTCTGGTGGTTCGGCGGCGGCTTCGACTTGACGCCCTACTACGCCAAGCGGGAAGACGTGGTGCACTGGCATCGCACCGCCAAGGCGGCCTGCGACCCCTTCGGGCCCGACACCTACCCGAAGTACAAGCAATGGTGCGACGAGTATTTCTTCCTCAAGCACCGCAACGAACCGCGCGGCGTGGGGGGCCTGTTCTTCGACGATCTGAACACGCCCGATTTCGATACCACCTTCGCCTTCATGCGCAGCGTGGGCGATCACTACATCCCCGCCTATCGCCCCATCGTGGAGCGGCGCCTGGACACCCCCTGGAGCGAACGCGAGCGTGAATTCCAGATCTATCGGCGCGGGCGCTATGTCGAGTTCAACCTGGTCTACGACCGGGGCACCATCTTCGGTCTGCAGACCGGCGGTCGCACCGAATCGATCCTGATGTCGCTGCCGCCGCTGGTGAGCTGGAAGTACGACTGGCACCCGGAGCCGGGCTCGCCCGAGGCAGAACTCTACGAGGTCTATCTGAAGCCGCGCGACTGGCTCGCGGACGAACCGGGCTGACCCAGCCCGGAAATTGCACCAGCCGAACGGTGACTTCGATGCAACAAATTGAAAGTGAGGGATTAATTGCCGATTCAGCGTCAATTTCGCCAGTGACAGTTTGTACCCGTCACCGTTCTATCGCGATTCGGGCGGTTTCTCGCTCGCCAGCTCCCGGGATGCTGGTGCAATATCCGGGCTAGCCGATGGATGCGCCAAGCTCGCTGGACGCCCCACCCGCACTGCTGCTGTCGATCGGCCCGCAAGAGCCATTGTGGCTGGTGCTGGCCTTTCTCCTGGGTCTGCTGGTCAAGCGCTTCGGGCTGCCCGCGCTCACCGGATATATTCTCGCAGGGTTCATACTCCACGCCGCGGGCGCAAAAGGGGGCGCTTTCCTCGACCAGGTAGCCGACCTGGGCATAACCCTGCTGCTGTTCACCATCGGTTTGAAGCTCCGGCTGTCGCTGCTCGCCTCGCCCGCCGCCTGGGGGGTGGCCAGTGCTCATATGCTGCTGATGAGCGCGATCAACGCGCTGTTTCTTGGCGCACTGCATGCGCTGGGGCTGATTCCCGGCGAGCTCTCCACCGGCACCCTGATGCTCGCCGGTTTCGCGCTGTCGTTTTCGAGCACCGTGTTCGCGGTCAAGATCCTCAATGAGCTGGGCGCCGAGGGCTCGCGACACGGCAACCTGGCAATCGGCGTGCTCATCATGCAGGACATTGCAGCCGTGGCCTTTCTCGCGGCCTCGTCCGGAAAAATCCCCTCGATCTGGGCAGTCGGGCTGCTGGCCCTGCCGATCCTGCGCCAACCCATCGGCTGGCTGCTCGCGCGCACCGACCATGGCGAGCTGATGATTCTGTTCGGCGTCGTGCTCGCACTGGCCGGTGCCGACCTGTTCGAATTGGTCGGCATCAAGGGCGACCTGGGGGCGCTGGCGGCCGGGATGCTGGTGGCCAGCCATCCGAAGGCTGACGAGCTGGCAAAGAGCCTGCTCGGCTTCAAGGACCTGTTCCTGGTCGGTTTCTTCCTCTCGGTCGGGATGACCGCCCTGCCGAGCTGGGAGAGCCTGATGCTCGCCAGCCTGCTGATGCTGCTCCTGCCCCTCAAAACCATGCTCTACTTCTTTCTGTTCCTGCTCGCACGCATTCGCGCGGGCAACGCCTGGCGTGCGGCCTCCAACCTGGCCAACTACAGCGAGTTCAGCCTCATCGTCGGCAGTGTTGCCGTTGCCTCCGGGTGGCTCGACCCCCAGTGG
This sequence comes from Chromatiales bacterium, assembly GCA_024762475.1. Lineage (GTDB taxonomy): Bacteria > Pseudomonadota > Gammaproteobacteria > Chromatiales > Chromatiaceae > MONJU. Next base: position 2,100 of record JANTHJ010000018.1, read on the forward strand.
ATTGCCGTATTCGCCATTGCGCTTTCCCTCTCCTACATCCTCGGCGCCCCGATCATTGCCGTCCGTGATCAGCTGTACCGGCAGTGGCGCCCTCTGCTGAAGCGGATGGAACATCCGATCCGCGTGGCAGGCGAGGAGGATCTGAGCCTCGGACCGACCCATATTGCCGTGTTCGGCATGGGCCGGATCGGCACCAGCGCCTACGACCGCCTCGACCAGGCCTTGCCGGGTGCGGTGGTGGGGGTGGATTTCGACGACGAGAGAATCGAAGCTCAACAGGCTCGGGGGCGCCATGTGGTCCGAGGCGATCCCACCAACCCCGATTTCTGGACCCGCCTGCGAGATGGCGTCTCGAATATCGAATGGATATTGCTCGCCCTGCCCAGCCACCAGGCCAATCTGATGACACTTGCTCGCCTGCACGAGACCGGCTACCAGGGCCGGATCGCCGCCACAAGCCGCCATCCCGATGAGGCAGAGGCCCTGCGCGAGCGCGGTGTCCATTTGGTCTACGACCTCTATCAGGAGGCGGGCCAGGGCTTTGCCGACGCGGTCGAAGACGTCATATTCAAGGGAGAACCCCGGGCGCACGATCGACCCGGCATGCGCTCCCCCACACAACCGGAGGAACATCCATGAACCTCGCCAAGATCGGCATTCTCACCGTCTCCGACCGCGCCAGCCGCGGTGAATACGAAGACCTGGGCGGCCCGGCCATCCGCGACTGGCTGGACAAGGCCCTCGCCTCGCCCTGGGAGGATGTGGCACGCCTGGTCCCGGACGAGCAGGACCAGGTCGAGGCCGTATTGGGCGAGCTATGCGACGAGGAACATTGCTGTCTGGTGGTCACCACCGGGGGCACCGGACCCGCCCCGCGCGATATCACCCCAGAGGCCACCGAGGCGGTATGTGAGAAGATGATGCCCGGCTTCGGCGAGCTGATGCGCTCGGTCTCGCTGCAGTATGTGCCCACCGCGATCCTGTCGCGCCAGACCGCCGGTATCCGGGGCCAATCCCTGATCGTCAACCTGCCCGGCAAGCCCAGCGCCATCGCCGATTGCCTCGAAGCGGTCTTCCCCGCCATCCCCTACTGCATCGACCTGATCGGCGGGCCGCGTCTGGAGACCCAAGAAGCGTTCATCAAGGCCTTTCGGCCCAAGGGGGCCTGAGGCCGGCTGGTTACTTGTGCAACAGGGCGTTGAGTTCGTCGATCACCTCGGCCCAGTCGGCATCCTTGCGCAACCCCTCACGCAGAAACTCGGCCTGCGCGGGGTTCCAGAAGGGCGCCTCCTCGATCGGTTGATCGGGGCCAAGGGAATGGCTGGCGATGAATTGGTCGATCGATTCGGGATCGTCGGGCAGGCCGAGCTGTTCGAACAGGCCGGCCAGATCGTAGACCGGTTCTTCCAGGGTCATCGGGCATCCTCCGGGCAGGGTTCTGCAAAGACTACATAAAAAAGGGCCCACGATGGGTATCGTGGGCCCGAAGGGCGCTAATTCAAGCGCCGGAGGAGGATCGGAGAGCAAACATGAAGTTCACTGTCGCTACCCTTAACGGCTGCCTCGACAGATCCTTTAGAACTTTTTTCGATATTTTTCCGGGGAGCGCCAAGCCCAGTCCTACCAGGTTTGCCGACCTCACCCGGGAGCCCTGGGCTCTCAACGACCACAGGAGGTCCTACAGGGAGGTCGACCGGACGCACCGAAACACGGGGCATGGGCTCTTCTGCCGCGAGAGTACGTCGGGCAGACGAAACCTCGTACAAACCGCAAGAGACCCAGTGGCTCAAGACGATCGCGCCAGAGCAGGCCATCGTACTTTCGGATAGCCTGCCTTGCATCGAATCGTTCGAATACACCCTGAATTCAAACAACACCGTGGCCCTACACCTCCACGAGCATCCCATGGGGGATACCTCAGGCCTGAGCCCGCTGAATGTCACTGGCCACTCGCAAAACAGACAAACCCACCAGCAGAAAATGTATCGCCAAGTAGAACAGAAGCAATCTGTCAAAAAAGCCGTAGTCCATCTCTATTCGTACGCTCAGGTCCAGAATGGTTGTCACAAAGACTGCTGAAAGCATCCCGCCGTTTCCTAAGACATACAACCTATACATTCGATTGCCAAACCTGCCATATAGCGATTTCCACATCCTCCTGCCAGTATAGAAAAATGTGGCGAACGGCAGCAGAAATGCCAGATCGAGCCACCGCCCTCCTATATGAAAGTATAAGAAGAGCAAATATCCAAACGGAACGATATGCGCAATGATATGTGCACGACCAAATATACTTATCTCCCTGAATCCACCGTTATAAATCATGCTCAGACGCACCAGGCCATGGAATAGCAAGACGCTGTTGGTCGCCAAGGCCGATATGAGCAACGGGGTGACGATCGACGTCGGCACATCGGCCATATATGCAACGACTGTTGCCATCCATAATAGCGTTGCCACAACCGCCATTGATCTCATGAAAAAATTCATAGTGAAATTCATATATGACTGTGTTGCGGATCTTCGCAATAGCCTTCCGTTATGTGCGATCCGTGCCTTGAACCTGGCGAGTATTTACATGATCCACTCGCGTCAGAGTCAATCAGAAGTTCCCAAATAGGCTTGAAATGACTCATTGTAGTCGGAGAAACGCTCCAGAATGGCCTGCTGAGACAGCCCAAAATCCTCCGGGGAATATCGATGTACCCCGTGTTTGTTCTTTGGATTCTCCGACAGATAGGCTTGCATGCTCGATCTCGCCTCTTGTGTCAACTCAAGACCGAAGTGGTCATACATGTCCTGTATTGCCCCTATTGGATCACTTACCAGATCCCGGTAACCAAGATCGAAAAATGAATGCGAAGGCAAAGAAGTCCGATCGGTCAGATACCGCCCCATATCGGTAGACAACCGGCCCAACACCTGTCGTCCAAGTTCCCGAATATCGATGGAATGATAATATACACCCCTGTATACGAGGTTCAGACTTGCCCATGATGAAACCGAATTGACCGGGTTTCTATGTATGTGGACGAAGCATGCATCTGGGTAGACCTCAAGAATGGAACGAACTGCTGCCAGGTGGTCGGGGGATTTCAGCAGCCATCGCCTACCTGGATATTTCCATTGAAGCGCTTGCAACACACGCCTATGGTAACGGTATGTCGGTCCATGATCTGCCTGATCGAGCCAACGTGAATATTCGGGCACATCGAATCCCCCGACCAATGCCTGGGTCGCGAAGCCCTGCATGAGAATCGGCGTACATTCCTCGGGCCCTTTCGGAGTAAAGGCGTGCACCTTGTCTATTTCAGGCATCAGGTATTTTAGGAATCGCTGCATCCATCTTGCTTGTCTTATCCTTGGGTCGGTCGCTTCCGTATACCGACCCTTGGGCGGTACTTGCGAAATGAAGGCCTCCCAGTTCCTCAGAAATCGGTGATCCGGATCCTGTGCGAGCAGATTGAATAGCAAGGTGGTTCCACTTCGGGGCAAACCAAGCACGATTATGGGTCGGGCAATGTCTTGAGAGAGTATTTCAGGATGCTGGCGCACCAGATTCACGTTCCTCAGGCGATGCATCAGCATCTGAATCACCATCTGTCGGACATAGAATCGTCCGAAGGGATGATGGGTACGTACTTGCCGAAAAGCGGCAAGGAGCGCCTTCAGTCCCGCCTCGAATCCATTGCCGCCAAAATCTTTCAGGCCAGTCTTTCCCATGGCCGCATGGGTAATCTCGTCGAACGAGAACGACCTTTTGTCCATTTTTTCCCGCGAGAGAAGGTTCCAGGCCCGTATCAGCAACGGCTGGGGCGGCCTGATCAGGTTGTTTTGCTTTGACACTGCCTATCGCTCCTCCGACTTCTCGTCCAAATGGATCGACGGGTCGCTCTGGGGTCTCTTCAACCGGCTCGCCGCGAATGTTTCCCCGAGGCAAGCATTGGTCATGCCGAGATGGACGCTCTCAGGCAGATTTCCGCTCCAGCCAACAGCCCGGACTGTCAACCAGAAAAAAAACGGGTGAGGCCCCCCCGGGTCGGTACGTGCGACACCCGGCGCGGGCCCGATAGCATAGTGCCACGTGTCCAAACACGAAGCGCCCCTTACCTTTCCTAAGGTTATCAGTTGCTTCCAGCGACCGACTGAATTGTTCCGGGCGATGCGGTGATGGATCCAGAGAGTCGCAGGCAAATCAATTTAGACGACTTGTAGCAACTCATGATGCGAAACACCTCCCGAATTCGAAACAGGGGATTGCCGGCACGGGGCAAATAAGGGGCGGGAAACCGCCAAATCAGCAAGGGTAGCGCCACAGTTGACCAGCGGGGACCCGCATCAAACCCCCGGGGATCTCTCGAGGAAGGCCTGAAAATTTCAGTCTTTCATCTCCGGCCACTACCTGCTCCGAAGAGCTAGGGAGGCACATTCTGAAGAGGACTAGGCGGTCTGCAGCCGGTCGTCTAGCCACTCTTGAATCCAATGGGTCGGACGCGAGCCACTGAATCTTCCCAACTCTTCCCCGTTGCGGAACAGGATCACGGTCGGAAACCCTCGCAGGCGGTAGTGCCCCGCCAGCTTCATGTTCTCCCCCTCGTCGACCTCCACCTTGGCCAGTCGCACCTCACCTTCCCGTTCTGTGACCACCCGCTGCAGGTGCGGGGCGATGGCATGGCAGGGGGCACACCAATCGGCCCAGAAATCCACCAGGATCGGCCGCTCGCGGCTGGCCCCGATCACCTGGGCCTCGAAATCGGGGAGGTCGACACTGAATATGTACCCTTGCATACCGCTATCCTGAGGAATATCTGATCAATTCCTCCCCCTGCTTGCGGAGGGAGGTTAGGGAAGCTCTGATTAATCCTGGCGCGAGCAGATTGCGGCGAAAAATCGTCCAGTTCAAGGCGCGGATCGCACGTAATAGCTGGCTATTGCGAAGATTCGCAACGCGGAAATGGGCGATTTAGCGCCGCAAGATGCCGTGTTACGAATTGATCAGAGCTTCCCTAGGAGGGGGGTAAGCCGTCGCCCCGCTCTTCCCCCACAAGCGGGGGAAAGTGAAAAATCGAATGCTTCAGGCCCTGCCGGGCGCGAAGTATAGAGCAGCTTTGTATCGCCCGGCTGCAGGCTTTACCATTGCCGCACCCGCGAATCCCGCAGCCCCGGCAGCCGCATCATGACCGACACCATTCGTATCGCCACCCGCAAATCCCCCCTCGCCATGTGGCAGGCCGAACATGTCGCCGATGCCCTGCGTGCCGCTCACTCCGGACTGCAGGTCGAAATCCTGGGCATGAGCACCCAGGGCGACAAGATCCTCGACACCCCGCTGGCCAAGATCGGCGGCAAGGGCCTGTTCGTCAAGGAGCTGGAGGCGCGCATGCTCGAGGGTGAGGCGGACATTGCCGTGCATTCCATGAAGGATGTACCGGTTGCGCTGCCCGCGGGGCTGCATCTGGCGGTGACCATGGCGCGCGAGGATCCGCGCGACGCCTTCGTGAGCAATCGCTTCGTCAATCTGAACGATCTCCCCGAAGGGGCGGTGGTCGGCACCTCCAGCCTGCGCCGCCAGTGCCAGCTGGCGGACCGGCGCCCCGACCTGCAGATCCGCTCCCTTAGGGGCAACGTGAACACCCGTCTGCGCAAGCTGGACGAGGGCGAGTACGATGCGGTGATCCTGGCCGCTGCCGGCCTGATCCGGCTCGGCTTCGGTGAGCGCATCCGCATCGCCCTCGATCCTGGCATAAGCCTGCCGGCCATCGGCCAGGGCGCGGTGGGCATCGAATGCCGCAGCGACGATGAGCGCGTGAATGAACTGCTGGCACCGCTGCATCACCCCGACACCGCCGACCGGGTACATGCCGAGCGCGCCATGAACGCCCGCCTCGAGGGCGGCTGCCAGGTACCGATCGGTGGCCACGCGGTGCTGGAGGGCGACCAACTCTGGCTGCGCGGCCTGGTGGGCACGGTGGATGGCAGCGAGATCGTGCGCGGCGAGATCCGCGGACCCCGCGACCAGGCCGCGGCGTTGGGCAATGCCCTGGCAGAAGAGCTGCTCGCCCACGGGGCGGCCGATATTCTCAAGGAACTCTACGCCGACGCATGAAACCGCCGGCAGCACCTCCCTGCAACCTGCACGGCCTGAACGTGCTCGTCACCCGGCCTGCCGAACAGGCCGCCGACTTCTCGGAGATGATCTCCGCCGCGCATGGCCGACCGGTGGGCTTTCCCGCCCTAGAGATCCTCGGGCCCGAAGACAAGCAGCAGGTGCGCGAGCAGCTGAAGGACCTGAGCAGAATGAACCTGCTGATCTTTGTCAGCGCCAATGCAGTACGCTATGCCTTCCCCCTGCTGCCCGACCAGATCCCACTGGATCTGCGCGTCGCGGCCGTGGGCAAGGCGACCGCGCGCGCCCTGCAGGAGGTCGGCCTCGATCCCACCCTGGTACCCGAATCGTCATACGACAGCGAGGGACTGCTCGCCCTGCCCGCCCTGCAGGACGTGAAGGGTTGGCGCGTCCTGATCGTGCGCGGCGATGGCGGTCGCGAGCACCTGCGCGAGACCCTGGAGGCCCGCGGCGCCTCGGTCGAGTACGTGGGGGTGTACCGGCGACGCCTGCCCCGGCGTAACCCGGCCAACCTGATCGCCAACTGGGATCGCCTGGTGGACGTGGTCACGGTGACCAGTGTGCAGGTGCTCGACAACCTGTTCACCCTGCTCGGGGAAGCCGGCGCCAACCAGCTCCGGCAGACACCCCTGGTAGTTGCCAGCCAGCGGATTGCGACCCGGGCGGCCGGAAGGGGCTGCCAGCAGGTCCTGGTGTCTCCCTCTGCCCTGGATCGTGACATGCTGGCGACACTCTGCGACCTGGCCGAATGACAAGACGACCAGGGGCAGGTTTGCTAGTCTTGAGCGCATAACAATTACCATTGAGCCACCGAATGACTGAGGACAAAGAAAAGGCCGGCGTGGTCATCGATGTCGAGCCCGAGCCGGAAATGCCACCCACGGAAGAACCGGCAAACCCAGACGAACCCCCGCCCCCCCCTGCCAAGGGTCAGCGCGCCCCGTTGATCGTGGCCGGACTGTCGCTGTTGCTGGTCGTGGTCGCCCTGGCAATGGCCTATCGATATACCCGCGAGGCGGCGAACGATCTGGCCCGCATCCAGCAGACCCTGCAGCAGAGCCTGGAGCAGCAGCAGGCACTGCAGAATCGTCTCGCCGAGGCCAACCAGGCGCTTGCCGGGCAGACCGAGCGGCTGAATCGCCAGGAGCAAAAGATCACCGATCAGGAAAAGCTGATCGCACAGGCGAAACAGCAGTTCGCCGAACAGGGACAGGCCCTCGACTCGGAACGCGAGAAGATGGAGCAGCGTGAGGCCGAGTTGCGCGCCGCCGTGTCGGATGTGCACAAGCGGGTCGGCGCCTCCGGCACCCAATGGATGGTGGCCGAGGCGGAATACCTGCTACGCCTGGCCAACGAGCGGCTCAATCTGGCGCGCGACGTGCAGACCGCGCGTGCCGCCATGCTGCTCGCCGATCAGCGCCTGCGCGACACCGGCGACCCCGGCTGGAATGGCGTGCGCGAGCAGATCGCCCGCGACATCGCCGCCCTCGACGCCGCCGACCTTCCCGACCTGCCGGGTATCTCTGCGCGCCTCTCGGCCCTGGCAGAGCAGGTGCCGCAGCTCAAGCTGGCCGGCGCCACCCTCGGTGGCACACCCCGTCGCGCCCCTGAGCCGGCGGCCGGCACCCCGCGCGAGGCCCGCAGCTGGGACACGCTACTGGACGACCTGTGGCAAGGATTCAAACAGACGGTGCGGATCCGGCGCAACGACAAGCCCGTGCAGGCCATGCTGCCGCCCGAACAGCAGTACTTCCTGTACGAGAACCTGCGCCTGCATCTGGAGGGCGCACGCCTGGCCGCGCTGCGGGGCGACGAGCGCCTCTATCACGACAGCCTGACCGAGGTACGGCGGGCCCTGGATCAATATTTCGATCCCCGCGACGCGCTCACCCGCAAGCTTCACGAGGCGGTGACCGACCTGGAACGCCAGCGTGTCCACCCCCCGCTGCCCGATATCAGCGGCTCGCTGAGCGCACTCCAGGCACGGGAAAAACTGATGGCCGACCTCGGCCGGCCGATCACTCCCGAGTCGCCGGCAGCCGAGAAGAAGGAGTCGGGCCAGTGAGTCGCCTGATCAAGATCTGGCTGGTGATTCTCGCCGGTGCGCTGATCGGCGTACTGGTGGCCCGTGATGCCGGTTATGTGATGCTCTCCTTCGGTCACTACACGGTGGAGATGAGCCTGGCCTTGCTGGCACTGCTGCTGGGTGTGCTGTTCGCCGGCCTGTATTTCCTGATTCGCGCCATCGTGCGCAGCCGCCAGCTGCCCCGCGACATCCGCTCCTGGCGGCAGCGGCGTGGGGCCCACAAGGCGCAGGAGGCCATGACCCGCGGCCTGCTGGAGATGTCCGAGGGCAACTGGCGTTCCGCCGAGCGCCGCCTGGTGCGCTATGCCGAGCAATCCGAGACCCCCCTGCTCAATTATCTGGTTGCGGCCCGTGCCGCCCAGCTGCAGGGCGCACACGACCGACGCGACGCCTATATCCGGCTCGCCCACGAGCACATGCCCTCCGCCGATGTTGCGGTCAGCCTGACCCAGGCCGAGCTGCAGCTGGCCGACCATCAGCTCGAACAGGCCCTCGCGACCCTGCGCCACCTGCGCCAGGTGGCGCCCAAGCACACCTACGTGCTGCGTCTGCTGCGTCGGCTGTACGAACAGCTCGGCGATTGGGAACACCTGCGTGAGCTCATCCCGGAACTGCGCCGGGCCAAGGTGGTGCCCGCCGACGAACTGCTCCAGCTCGAGGTGAAGACCCACCGCAAGCTGCTGGAACAGGCCTTTTTGAGCAAGGATGCACGCGATCTCGACCGCGCCTGGGCCGGCGTCCCCAAGCCCGTGCGGGCCGACCCCGAGCTGGCGGGCGACTATGCCGGCTACCTGCAGGAGCGCGGTCGCGACGAAGAGGCCGAAAAGCTGCTGCGCGAGGCCCTGAAGCTGGGCTGGCACCCGCACCTGGTGGAGCTGTACGGCCTGCTGGACTGCGCGCAGCCCGGCAGGCAGCTTGCGCGCCTGGAGAAGTCCCTCAGGGAGCATCCCGACGAACCCATCCTGCTGCTCACCCTGGGACGCCTGAGCATGCGCGCACAGCTTTGGGGCAAGGCGCGCGCCTACCTGGAGGCGAGCATCGCCCGGGGCGGGCCGGTGGACGCCTACCGCGAGCTGGCACGCCTGCTCGAGCACATGGGCGAGGACGCCGAGGCCCTGCAGGTCTATCGCAAGGCCCTCACCAGCGAGGAGGATCGCCACGCGATTCCGCTCCCAGCGCACATCGGCCAACCCCAGGCCAACCGGCCCGTCCTCGAGGAGCCAGCGGAACCCCCACTGCCCAGCGACGTCGCCGAGCCGGCCGGCGGCGGCAACGCCTGACCGGGGGAAACACCGGCATGCAGTACCGCGACCTTCGTGACTTCATCTCCCAGCTGGAGAAGCGTGGCCAGTTGAAGCGCATACAGACCGAGGTCGACCCCGCCCTGGAGATGACCGAGATCTGCGATCGGGTGCTGCGCGCCGGCGGCCCGGCGATCCTGTTCGAGAACCCCAAGGGGCACGACATTCCCGTGTTGGCCAACCTGTTCGGCACCCCCGAGCGGGTGGCACTGGGCATGGGCGAGGAGTCGGTCGAGGCCCTGCGCGAGGTGGGCCGGCTGTTGGCGATGCTCAAGGAACCCGACCCGCCCAAGGGCATGAAGGACGCCTGGGAGAAACTGCCGATCTTCCGCAAGGTGCTCGACATGGCGCCCAAGCAGATCAAGGGGGCTCCCTGTCAGCAGCAGGCGCTGGAGGGCGACGCGGTCGACCTGTCCCGCCTGCCGGTGCAGACCTGCTGGCCGGAGGACGCGGGGCCGCTGATCACCTGGGGCCTGGTGATCACCCGCGGGCCGCACAAGCCGCGCCAGAACCTGGGCATCTACCGCATGCAGGTGATCGGCCGCAATCGGGTGATCATGCGCTGGCTGGCGCATCGCGGCGGCGCGCTGGATTTTCGCGAATGGCAGCAGGCCCATCCGGGCGAGCCCTTTCCGGTAAGTGTCGCGTTGGGCGCCGACCCGGCCACCATTTTGGGGGCGGTCACCCCGGTCCCGGACAGTCTCTCGGAGTATGCCTTTGCGGGCCTGCTGCGCGGCAGCCGTACCGAGGTGGCCAGGAGCATCGGCAACGACCTGCAGGTGCCGGCCTCGTCCGAGTTCATCCTGGAAGGGGTCATCCACCCGGACGACACCGCCCCGGAGGGCCCCTTCGGCGACCATACCGGCTACTACAACGAGGTGGAGGCGTTCCCGGTCTTCACCATCGAGCGCATCACCCACCGGCACAATCCCGTCTACCACAGCACCTACACCGGGCGCCCGCCGGACGAGCCGGCCATCCTCGGAGTCGCGCTCAACGAGGTGTTCGTGCCGCTGCTGCAGAAGCAGTTTCCCGAGATCAGCGACTTCTATCTGCCGCCCGAGGGCTGTTCCTACCGGATGGCCGTGGTGAGCATGAAGAAGCAATACCCAGGGCATGCCAAGCGAGTGATGTTCGGCGTCTGGTCCTTTCTGCGCCAGTTCATGTACACCAAGTTCGTGATCGTGACCGACGACGATGTGAACGTGCGCGACTGGAACGACGTGATCTGGGCCATGACCACGCGCATGGACCCGGCGCGCGACACCCTGATCGTCGAGAACACCCCCATCGACTACCTGGACTTCGCCTCGCCGGTCTCGGGCCTGGGCGGCAAGATCGGCTTCGACGCCACCAACAAATGGCCGGGTGAGACCGACCGCGAATGGGGCCGACCGATCCGCATGAGCGACGAGGTCAAGGCGCGGGTCGACGCCCTGTGGAGCGAACTCGGACTCTGACCTGGGCCATAATGGGGCCATGCAACGTATTCCCGAACCCGAGGAGCTGATGGACGCGCCAGAGCAGGCCGCTGCCTATGCCGGTGCGGACTTCAGCGAGCCCAACCAGCTGTTCGTCGAGCTGATCGAGGCGCAGGCCGGCGCACCGCTGCGTGGGGAGGCGCTGGACCTGGGCTGCGGCCCGGGAGATATCGCCCTGGACCTGCTGCGGCGTCACCCCGAGCTGAGGATCACGGCATTGGATGGTGCCGCAGCGATGCTGGCACATGCCCGGCAGCGCCTGGTACAGGCACCCGAACTGGGGCCGCGCCTGGCGCTGCGCTGCGCCACACTGCCCGATGCAGACCTGCCGGCCGCGGCCTTCGATTTCGTACTGAGCAACAGCCTGCTGCACCACCTGCGCGAGCCGGCCGTTCTTTGGCACACCCTCGCCCGCTGCGCCCGACCCGGGGCCCAGGTCCTGTTGATGGACCTGGCGCGCCCGGCCTCGCCCGCCGAGGCCGAGGCACTGGTGCAGACCCATGCGGCCGATGCCCCGCCGATTTTGCAACGCGACTTCTACAACTCGCTGCTGGCCGCCTACACCGTCGCAGAGGTCGAGGCGCAGCTGGCGGCGAACGGCCTTGCAGAGCTGTCGGTGGAGAGGGTGAGCGACCGGCACCTGGCGATCCGCGGCCGATGGGGGGAGGCGGCATGAGGCTGCATTTCACCAAGATGCAGGGCCTGGGCAACGACTTCGTGGTGATCGACGCCACTCGATCGCCGGTCGCGCTGACTCCGGACCAGCTGCGCCACCTGGCCGACCGGCGTTTCGGCGTCGGCTGCGACCAGATCCTGCTGGTGGAGTCGCCCCGCGATGCGCAAACCGATTTCTACTACCGCATCTTCAACGCCGATGCCTCCGAGGTGGAACAATGCGGCAACGGCGCGCGCTGCTTCGCCCGTTACGTGCGCGACCATGGCCTGACCGACAAGGACCAGATCCCGGTCGGCACCGCCGGCGGCCCCATCACCCTCTACCTGGAACCGGACGGTCAGGTGCGGGTCAACATGGGGCCCCCGGTGTTCGAGCCGCAGGCCCTGCCCTTCGACGCGCCCGCGCGGGCGTCCGCCTATCGCCTCGAGACCCCGCAGGGCGAGGTCGAGATCGGCGCGGTGTCCATGGGCAATCCGCATGCGGTGTTGCGGGTGGAGGATGTGGCCAACGCGCCTGTGGAAACCCTCGGCCCCGCAATCGAACACCATCCGCGCTTCCCGCAGCGGGTCAATGTCGGCTTCATGGCGGTCCGCGATCGCAGTGAGATCGACCTGCGGGTCCATGAGCGGGGCGCCGGCGAGACCCTGGCCTGTGGCACCGGCGCCTGCGCGGCGGTGGTGATCGGGCGGCTCTGGGGCCTGCTGGAAGAGCGTGTGCAGGTCCACCTGCGCGGCGGGGATCTTGTGATAAGCTGGCACGGAGAGGGCGAGCCGGTGTGGATGACCGGTCCCGCCGAAGCGGTTTTCGAGGGCGATATCGAGCTATGAGCCTGAAACAGGACAAGGAAGCGGCGGACGATCTGGAGCGGACGGTAGCCGAATACCTGGTCTCGCACCCGGATTTTCTGGTACGTCACCCCGATGTGCTGGCCGAGATCGACATTCCCCATCCCACGGGCGATGCGGTCTCCCTGATCGAGCGCCAGGTGCGCACGCTGCGTGAACAGAACCACCGGTTACGGGGGCAACTCGATTCCCTGGTGTCCATCGCGCGCGAGAACGACGCGACGGCCAAGCGCTTGCATCGCCTGACCCTGACGCTGATCGAGGCGCGCAGCTTCGAAGAGGTGCTCAACACCCTGCAGGACGAGCTGCGCAACCTGTTCCAGGCGGATGCGGTCGAGATGAAACTGTTTTCCGCCGAAGAGCTGGCCTCGCATGCCGCCGAGCACGGCCCGGCCATGTTCTCCGACTTCATCCAACGCGAACGTCCCAGCCTGGGCGAGCTGCCCGCGCGCCAGCTGGACTATCTGTTCGGCCCGCAGGCCGCCGAGACCGGCTCGGTGGCCCTGATACCCCTGCATGCCCCGCCGCTGGTGGGGGTGCTGGCGATCGGCAGTCACGACCCCGAACGCTTCCATGCAGCCAAGAGCGTGGATTTCCTCAAGCGCCTGGCCGATGTGGTCAGCGCCAGTCTGAGCGCCGTATCCAGCCCGGGGACCTGAGCCTTGGGCCAGGACAGGGATCACGCCTGGCTGCAGGACTACCTGGACTACCTGCGTTTCGAGCGCCGGGTTTCACCGCGCACCCTCGCCGCCTATCGGCGTGATCTCGAGGGCTACCTGGCCTGGTGCAAGCGGCATCGGCTCTCACCCTGGCAGGACGCCGACCAGCAACAGCTCCGTCGCTTCATCGCCGAGCGTCACCGCCAGGGCCTCGCCTCGCGCAGCCTGCAACGCCAACTCTCCGCGCTGCGCGGGCTGTTCCGGTTTCTGCTGCGCGAATCGCGTCTGGCGGCGAATCCTGCCGAAGGCCTGCGCGCGCCGAAGGGAGAGCAGCGCCTGCCGGCCACCCTGGATGTGGACCAGGTGGCCCGCCTGCTCGAGATCCCGGGCGATACGCCCCTGGACCGGCGCGACCGCGCCATCCTGGAGCTGTTCTACTCCAGCGGCCTGCGCCTGTCCGAACTGGCCTCGCTGGACCTGGCCCAACTGCCGCGCGAGGGCCTGCTGGAGGTGACCGGCAAGGGGGCCAAGACCCGCCGGGTGCCGGTCGGCCGCATGGCCCAGCAGGCCCTGGAGCAGTGGCTGACGGTACGGGCCGAGCTCGCCAACCCCGACGAGCCGGCGCTGTTCGTCAGCCGACGCGGCACGCGCCTGAGCCCCCGTGCCATCGAACAACGCATTGCCCAGCGGGCGCTCGAACAGGGCATGCCGCGCCACGTGCATCCGCATATGCTGCGGCACTCCTTCGCCAGCCACCTGCTCGAATCCTCAGGTGAACTGCGTGCGATTCAGGAATTGCTCGGCCATGCCGATATCGCCACCACACAGGTCTATACGCACCTGGATTTCCAGCATCTGGCCCAGGTCTATGACCAGGCCCATCCGCGCGCCCGCAAGCGGGGCAACTGAGGACAGCGGCATGACTCCCGGAAATGGGAAGCAACGGTTCAAGCGCATCCAACTGGCACCGGGGTTCCTTGCCCTCTGGCTGGTCCTCTCCTGCGCCAGCGCATCCGCGAGCATCCTTTCCCTGGCGATCTTTCCCTACTTTTCACCCGAACAGCTGGTCACCCTGCACAAGCCGCTCAAGGACTACCTGGCCCGCGAGACGGGGCTGAAGCTACGCCTGGTCTCGGCGGCCGATTTCAAGGCCTTCAAAGGGCGTACTGCGGCTGGCCGCTACGATCTCCTGATCACCGCCCCCCACCTCGGCAGACTGGCCGAGAAGCAGGCAGGCTACCGCTGGCTGGCGGTGACCAGCAATTATTCGGAGGCGGTGTTCGTCGCGCGCCGCGACAGCGGCCCTCAGGACCTTGCAGACCTGAAAGGCCGCCGCCTGGCCCTGCCGCCTCGGCTCGCCATCATCCACCAGATGGCCCTGGAAACCCTGGAAAAAGGGGGGCTGCAAGCGGGGCGCGATGTCACGATCGTCCCGCGCAGGTCACATGATCACGCCTTGTACGCTGTGCTTCTCGGCGAAACGGACGCAGCGGCCATCGGCCGTCCCACTTGGCTGCGCTACCGGGCGCCGGAGAAACGCTCGCTGATGGTGATCGGGCGGTCCGAGCACATTCCCGGCTTTGCCATCATGGCTCACCCTCGCCTGGCCAGCGCGACGGTAGAGCGCCTGCGCCGGGCCCTCTACGCCTTCCCGTCGACGCCCGAGGGCAAGGCCTATTTCGACGCCACCGGCCTGGAGGGCGTGCGGCCGATCACCGAGCAGGACCTGAACCTGCTGGATCACTACCTGGCGCGTATCCGCGCAGCACGAGAGGCTAGAGGAAAGTGAGGCCGGCACTCTCCCGATCCCTGACGCTGCGCATTCTGCTGCCGGTAATCGGCGTGCAGTTGCTGGTCTTCAGCGCGGGTGGCTGGGTGCTGGACCGGGCCATGCAGCGCTATGCCTTTGCCGAGTTTCAGCGTCAGCTGCTCCCCGTCGAGGCACTACTCAACACCGCGTTGGCACCGCCCCTGTTCAGCGAGGACATCGGCTCGCTCAAACGCCGTGCCCGAGAGGTCTTGGCAGAGAATGCTCTCCTGGAATGGATCCTCATCGACGATCCACAAGACCGCCTGCTGGTCCACGCCGGCCCCGCGCCCGATCACGAACCGGCCGCCTCGCCAGATCTCCCCGGGGCCCTCGCCTCCGGGCGGTATGTCGACGCCCTACCCGTCCGCATCGCCGGCGAGACCGTTGGGCACGTCCACGTGGGCCTGCGCCTCGACGCCCTGCAGGACTACCTCTCCGGTCAGCGGCGGGCGCTGGTCGCGGTCGGGCTGGCAGCCCTGCTGGTATCGACATTCCTGACAGGACTACTCGTGTGGTGGCGTACACGCCAGTTGCGGGAGCTGGGCAGCGCCGTCGAATCGGTAACCCGGGGCGAGCAACCGGCGACCCTCCCGGTGCGCCAGGAAGATGACATGGGCCAGCTGGTACGGGCCTTCAACACCATGTCCCAGACCGTGGCCGAGCGTACCTCTGCGTACGAAAAGGAACACAACCGTCTGCGTGCGATCGCCGACTACACCTTTGCCTGGGAGATCTGGATCGACACCCAGGGACGCCTGGTGTGGACCAACCCATCATCCCTGCGGGTCACCGCTTACACCGCGGAGGAGCTGATGGACATGCCCGATTTCCCCGCGCCTCTCCTGAGCGAAGTCGGGGGTGTCGAAGAGGGCGTCTGGCAGAAGATCCTCAGAGAGGATGAGGGCGCTGGTATCGAGTGTCCCCTGCGACGCGGCGACGGCGAGCAGGTGTGGGTTTCTGTCTACTGGCAGCCGCTGCGCGACAGCGGCGGACGGATATTGGGCAAACGGGCATCCTTCGTCGATGTGACGGCCCGTCACCAGGCCCAGGAGCGGCTGCAGCAGTCACTGGCGGAACTGCGTGCCAGCGAGACCCGGCAGCAGGAGCTGCTGGTGCAGGCGCAGAACACCCAGGCACGCTTCCGCGCCCTGCTGTCCGCGATGAACCTGGGCATCCTGTTCGAGACCCCCGACCGACGGGTCGAGTACGTCAATCCCGCCTTCCTGGAGATGTGGGCGCTGGACCCGGAAACCCCGCTGATCGGCCGGCCCGTGGTCGAAGTGCTCGAACATTCCCGGCATGCCTTTGCGCGTCCGGCGCACAGTTCGCGCGAGGTGCTGCGCATCGAGAATACCCACGAGACCAGCGAGCAGTTCGAGATTCAGCTCGCGGACGGGCGCATCCTGACCCAGATCTCCTATCCGGTGCATGACGAAGAGCTGCGCAACATCGGACGCCTATGGCTCTACGAGGACGTGACCAACGAGCGCCAGACCGCCGAGCAGCTCATCTACCTGGCCGAACGCGACTCGCTCACCGGGCTGTACAACCGACATCGCTTCGAGATGGAAATGGAGCGCATGATCGGTATGGCCGAACGTTTCGATCACCGTTTCGCCCTGCTCTATTTCGACCTGGACGAGTTCAAATACATTAACGACACCTACGGACACCGCGAGGGCGACACCGTGCTGACCCGTATTGCGGGAGAGCTCACCCAGGTGGTTCGCAAGAACGACGTGCTGGCACGCCTGGGGGGAGATGAGTTTGCCATCATCACCCTGATCGACAAGGACATCGACGAGGTGCGGCGACTCGCCCATCGTATCGTGAGCGCCGTAGCCAGCATTCCACTGCGCTTCCGCAACCAGAACATCCGCATGACAACCAGCGTGGGTATCGCCATCTATCCCGACATGGCCCGCGATACCGAGGCGCTGGTGGCCCAGGCGGACGCCGCCATGTATCAGGCCAAGGCCCAGGGCAAGAACACCTGGTCCATCTACGACAAGGAGCGCGATGCCACCGCCACCATGATGGCGCATATGACCTGGACCCAGCGCATCGAGCACGGGCTGGAGAACGATCTGTTCGAGCTGCACTTCCAGGGGGTCTACCGGGTCAGGGACCGGAGCCTGTCGCATCTCGAGGCACTGGTGCGGCTGCGCGACGCGGACGAGCCGGGCAAACTGTACATGCCGGGCCAGTTCATCCCCATCGCAGAGAAAAGCGGCAAGATCCTGGCGATCGACCAGTGGGTGGTGCAAAGGGTCATCACGCTGCTGGGCGAGCGCCCCGACATGCCGCCCGTGGCGGTCAACATATCCGGCCGGTCCTTCGACGACCCTTCGCTGCCCCAGCGTATCCGGCGCTGGCTGGGCGATCGAGGGGTGGCCCCGCAGCGATTGCAGGTGGAACTGACCGAGACCGCCGCCGTATCCGACATCCAGGATGCGCAACGCTTCATCGAGGCATTGCACCAGACCGGCTGTACCGTGTGCCTGGACGACTTCGGCGCGGGCTTCTCTTCTTTTGCCTACCTAAAACACATTGCGGCCGACGTGCTCAAGATCGACGGCCAGTTCATCCACGACCTGCCCAACAACCCGGAGAACCAGATCTTCCTGCGGGCCATGCTCGACGTGGCCACCGGCCTGCGCAAGACCACGGTCGCCGAGTTCGTCGACAGCGAGGCGGTGTTCGACATGCTGGGGGACTTCGGCATCGACCTGGCCCAGGGTTATTACCTGGACAAGCCCCGCGCCGACCATCCGGCACTGGATGCCGCGGACGCGGCCGCTTCCTGATTCGCCATACCGCTGGACACGATGCGGTAGAATCGCCCTTCCCCAGATAACATCCAGGAAGCATCCGGTGCAGGACATACGCGGAACCACCATTCTCTCGGTACGCCGCCACGGCAAGGTGGTGATCGGCGGCGACGGCCAGGTCTCCATGGGCAACACGGTCATGAAGGGCAATGCGCGTAAGGTGCGGCGCCTGTACAAGGACCGGGTGCTGGCGGGCTTCGCCGGCGCCACCGCCGACGCCTTCACCCTGTTCGAGCGCTTCGAGGCCAAGCTGGAGAAGCATTCCGGGCACCTGACCCGCTCCGCGGTGGAGCTGGCCAAGGACTGGCGCACCGACCGCATGCTGCGGCGCCTGGAGGCCCTGCTGCTGGTGGCCGATGCCGAGGCCTCGCTGATCCTCACCGGCACCGGGGACGTGGTCGAGCCCGAGGACAGCCTGATGGCCATTGGCTCAGGCGGCAGCTATGCCCAGGCGGCCGCGCGTGCCCTGTTGGACAACACCGAGCTGGCCGCGCGTGAGATCGTGGAGAAGGGGCTCAACATCGCCGCCGATATCTGCGTCTATACCAATCACAACCTGGTCATCGAGGAACTCGACAGCCATGTCTGACATCAACCCCGAAGAGATCGTCCACGAGCTGGACAAGCACATCGTCGGCCAGCAGGAGGCCAAGCGCGCCGTCGCCATCGCCCTACGCAACCGCTGGCGCCGTAGCCGGGTCGATCCCGAACTGCGCAACGAGATCACCCCCAAGAACATCCTCATGATCGGTCCCACCGGGGTGGGCAAGACCGAGATCGCCCGCCGCCTCGCCAAGCTGGCCAATGCCCCCTTCATCAAGGTGGAGGCCACCAAATTCACCGAGGTGGGCTATGTGGGGCGCGAGGTGGACTCGATCATCCGCGACCTGGCCGATTCGGCGGTCAAAATGGTGCGCGAGCTGGAAATGGAAAAGGTACAGGATGCGGCCCGGGCGGCGGCCGAGGAAAGGATACTCGATGCCCTGCTGCCCCCGCCGCGCACCACCAGCTGGGAGGAGGAGGCGACGCCCGCTGCCAGCACCTCCGGCACGCGCGAGAAGTTCCGCGACAAGCTGCATGCCGGCGAGCTGGAGGAGCGCGAGATCGAGATCGAGACCAGCGGCCCCCAGCTGGGCGTCGAGATCATGGCCCCGCCCGGCATGGAGGAGATGACCAGCCAGCTGCAGGGCCTGTTCCAGAACCTGGGCAGCGGCCGCAGCAAGCGACGCAAGCTGCGCATCCGCGATGCGATGAAGGTGATCACCGACGAGGAGGCGGCCAAGCGGGTCAACGAAGAGGACCTGAAACTGCGCGCCATCGAGCTGGTGGAACAGCAGGGCATCGTGTTCCTGGACGAGCTCGACAAGGTCACCAGCCGCGCCGAGGCCCATGGTGCCGATGTCTCCCGCGAGGGGGTGCAACGCGACCTGCTGCCCCTGGTGGAGGGCTGCACCGTCTCGACCAAGCACGGCATGGTGAAAACCGACCATATCCTGTTCATCGCCTCGGGCGCCTTCCACCTGAGCAAGCCCTCGGACCTGATCCCCGAGCTGCAGGGGCGGCTGCCGATCCGGGTCGAGCTGAATGCGCTGAGCAGCGACGACTTCGTGCGTATTCTCACCGAGCCGGACGCCTCGCTGACCGAACAGTACCAGGCCCTGATGGCCACCGAGGGCGTCGACCTGGAGTTCACCGACGACGGGATCCGGCGCATCGCCGAGATCGCCTGGCAGGTCAACGAGCGCACCGAGAACATCGGCGCGCGGCGCCTGCACACCGTGATGGAACGGCTGCTCGAGGAGGTCTCCTTCATGGCCCCGCGCTACCAGGGCAAGACCGTCACCATCGATGCCGAGTACGTGGACCGCAACCTCGAGGCGCTGTCCGAGAACGAGGACCTGAGTCGCTATATTCTCTAGGCTGAACCTGCTCCGCCTGCCAATAGCCTTCAGGCCCGGCAGCCTAAAGCCCCTCCCACAAGGACTTGGAGGCTGTCCCAGAATCGTGGGAGGGCCTTCAGGCCCGACGGTTGTTTCCATCGCGGCCGAAGCCACTTCTGCAGCCACAGATTTCCCCCTGTCGCAAAAACTTCAGCCCGAGAAGCCATCCGGCCGGCACGTCGGAATGATCTCCGATCGACGCAGGGCCTCGGCGAGCAGTCCCGGCAGGGCCTGCGGCCAATCGTCTCCCAGGCCGATCAGGGTCAGGCGGGGGGGTAGCAGGCCCAGCGCCTCGCCCAGGCGCAGCGCCTCGGCCACCGAGAACCCGTGGGCCGAGCAGCCCGCATCTCGACTTACCGCCAGCTGATCGAGCGTCAGCAGGCGCGTCCCGGCGCCGGGGTCCGCCAAGGCATCCAGCAGCACCGCGCCCGCCCTTCCGCGCAGCGCGGGCAGCAGGTCGAGGGCCGGGTGTTCGATGCACAGCAGTTCGGCAGACAAGGCGCCGTCAGGAGATAGCGTCGGTTGCAGTTGCTCGAGCGCCCGCCAGCCCAGGTCGTCCCCCGGCTGCCCGGAACCGATACCGGCGATCAGCAGTCGTTTCACCGGCGTTCGGTACGCAGTCTCAGGAAATGGGTGGCGCAGGAGATGCAGGGATCGTAGTTGCGGATCACCATCTCGGCGCGCAGGCGCAATGCCTCATCATCGTGCGCCAGCCCGAAGGATTCCAGGCTTTCGCGCAGATCGCGTTCGATGCGCGCCTGATTCTGGCTGGTTGGCGGCACGATGCGCGCCTCCTGCACCCGGCCGGCTTCGTCGAATCGGTAGCGATGCCAGAGCAGCCCCCGGGGCGCCTCGGTGGCGCCGTAGCCGACCCCGGCTCGCGGCGTCAGCGACACTGCCGTCACCTTCGGTGGATGGTAGTCGCGCAGCAGGCGAACCGCCTCGTGCAGGGCCAGCAGGATCTCTACCGCGCGCGCCACGATGCTATGGAACATGTTGCGGCTGGGGAAGGCGATGCCGGTTCGGGCGAGGGCTTCGGCCACCGGGGACGGCAAGCGGTCTTGATTGAGATTCAAGCGGGCCAGGGGGCCCACCAGGTAGTCCCGTCCCTGTAGCCGGGAGAACAGCGCGGTGGAATGGGGGCGCTGGTATTCCTCGAAGTGCATTTCGTACTCGCTCACTGCGATGTCCAGGCCCTCGCTGGAGACGATACGGCCGCTGTAGAGGGGATATTCTTCCGGATGCCGCAGCGCCACCGAGACGAAGTCCTGCGCCTGTTGCGGCAACGGCAGGGCCGCGGTCCAGGCCAACAGGGCCTCGGCCTCGGCCAGGGCCGCCTCCAGCCGCGGCAACAGCGCGCTCACCGCCTGCGGATCGGGGGCCCTGTGAAAGCCCCCTGGCGCGACCCCGATGGGGTGGACCGAACGGGCGCCGAACAGCCGCATCAGTTCGTTTCCGAGGCCCTGCAGTTGCAGGCCGCGGCGCAGCGCATCGGGATACTCAGCGGCCATCGCCAGCGCGCTCTCGTATCCCAGGAAGTCGGGCGCCGCCAGCAGATGGATGTGCAGTGCATGGCTCTGGATCCATTCGCCGCAGTAGAAGGCCCGGCGCATCGCCCTCACCCACCCGTCCTGCTCGGCACCGAAGGCATCCTCGATGGCCT
Source organism: Chromatiales bacterium (assembly GCA_024762475.1). Classification (GTDB taxonomy): domain Bacteria; phylum Pseudomonadota; class Gammaproteobacteria; order Chromatiales; family Chromatiaceae; genus MONJU. Next base: position 23,519 of record JANTHJ010000018.1, read on the forward strand.
GACTGGCGCTCATCTGGTAGGCCGCCGGGCAGATGCCACAGATCCGCGCCACTGCATCGATCAGCTGCTGCGGATCCCGGCCCTCGAGCAACTTCTCGAAATAGCGCGGCGGCTCGAAGATCGACAGCGCCAGGTGCTCGATGCGATCGTTTTGGATGCGCAGCGCCAGCGCACCCTCCCCCTCCACCCGCGCCAGCGCGGGCACGCTGATCTCGACCCGACGGCCCTCAGGCATCGTCCTTCTCCCGCTGTGCGCGCCAGGCCGTGCCCACCGTGCGGAAGGGCTCGGCGTGGCTGTGGATGAACAGGAAGTGCCGGGCGATGGCCTCGGGCAACAGGCCCAGACCCTCGAAGCGCCGGGCCAGTGCGTCGCCATTGGGATTTTCCGCCGGCCCATAACAGCCATAGCAGTCGCGTCCGAAGGCCGGACAGAGCGCACCGCAGCCGGTATGGGTGACCGGTCCCATGCAGGGCACCCCGCGCGTCACCAGGGTACAGACCCGCCCTTGGCGCTTGCATTCCAGGCACACCTTGTCCGCATCCTCGATCGGCGGCACCCCGTGCAGCAGCGAGGCGATGGCGCCGAGGATCTGGCGACCATTGATGGGGCAGCCCCACAGCTCCAGATCGACCGCCACATGTTCGCGCACCGGCGTGGCCTGGTCCAGGCTGTCGATGAATTCGGGCCGGGCATAGATGGCCTCCCGCCAGGCCCGCTCGCTCCGATCGAGATTGCGCAACGCCTGCAACCCTCCCGAGGTGGCGCAGGCGCCGATGGTCACCAGGTAGCGACTGTGCTCGCGCACCCGCGCGATCCGCTCGGCCTCCTCGGCGGTGGAGATGCTCCCCTCCACGAAGGCGATGTCCACCGGCGCCTCGGGATCACTGGGGCCGGCCTCCAGGAAATGCACGATCTCCACCGCCTCTTGCAGGGCAAGCAGGGATTCGCCGAGGTTCAACAGCGCCAGCTGGCAGCCATCGCAGGAGCTGAACTTGTGCACCGCCATCTTCGGTTTCCCAGACATGGCTCAGAACCCCCGGATGCCCAACAAGGACGCCACCGCGGGCCAGGCGAACACCGGCCCGTCCCGGCACACGAAGTGCGGCCCCAGTTGGCAGTGACCGCATTGGCCGATCCCGCAGTGCATGTTGCGCTCCATGCTCAGATAGATGTCCGGGCCGGCCATCCCGCGCTCCAGCAGCATCCTGCCGGCGGCGACCATCATCGGCTCGGGGCCGCACATCATCGCCAGGGATCCCGCCAGCGCGTCTTCGATCTGCTCGAACAGCTCGGTGATCAGCCCACGATGCCAGGGCCAGTCGGGGGTCGCCACGTCGGCCGCCAGCAACACCTGGGTATCCGGCTCGCGGGCCCAGGCCTCGTACTGCCCCCGCCACAACAGGTCGTTGCTGTGCTTGACCCCCTGCAGAATCGTCAGCCGGCCGAAGCGTTCCCGCCGACGCAGCACATGCCGAATCACCGACACCGCCGGCGCACAACCCAGGCCGCCGGTGACCACCACCAGGTTGCGTCCCTCGGCCTCCGCCAGTGGCCAGCCCCGCCCAAAGGGGCCGCGGACTCCGAGGCGGTCACCGGGTCGCAGCCGTACCAGGGCGCGTGTAACCCGGCCAACTGCGCGCACGGTATGGTCGAACAAGCGCACATCCTCGATATCCGAGACGATGGAGATCGGTACCTCGCCAATACCGTGCAGCGCGAGCATGTTGAACTGCCCCGGCGCGAAACGATAGGCGTCGTGACGGGCGGGATCGGTCAGTCGCAGCCGCAGTGTATGGGTGTCGCCGGTCTCCGCAACACATTCGACCACCTCCGCCTCCCTGGGCAGCCAGGCCTCAGTCATGGACCTCTCCCAGAATGGCGTCCACCTCTGCGGTGAGATCGATCCCGACCGGACACCAGCTGATGCAGCGCCCACAGCCCACACAGCCGATTCGCCCGTACTGGACCTGCCACCCCGCCAGCTTGTGGGTCAGCCACTGGCGGTAGCGCTGGGCCGTCTGCGCACGCAGCGGGCGACCGTGCAGCAGGCTGTGGGCTGCACTGAAGCAGGAATCCCAGACCCGCGCATGGCCCGACCGGGACGGGTCGAGCGCCGGCGTCTCTGCGTGGCGGTGGCAGAAGCAGCTGGGACATACCGCGGTGCAGTTGCCGCAGGAGAGACAGCGCTCGGCCACCTCCTCCCAATGGGGATCAGTGGCGGCCTGCATCAATTCGGCCAGTCTCGCGGGCGCGGGAAGGCGCCGCTGCTGTACCTCGGCGGCCCTGGCCTGCTGCGCCTCTGCGGCGGCCCGCTGCCCGGGTGCGACCGGTAGGGTCTGCAACGCCTCGAACACCGCCTGGCCCGCATCGCTGCCCACCTCCACGATGAAACCCTCGTCCAGCTCGTGCAGCGCCAGATCGAACCCAGCACCACAGCTCGGGCCGTCTCCGGTGCTGGCGCAGAAACAGGTCTCGGCCGGGTGGGTGCAATGTACTGCCACCAGAAACAGGCCTTCGCGCCGCGCTGCATACCAGGGGTCGCCGGGCTCCTCGAGAAAGTGCGCATCCTGCAACGCCAGCGCCGCCAGATCACAGGCGCGCACGCCGATCACCGCCAGCGAACTCGGTTTAGCCGGTACCGGATGGAACTGAAGGCTGCCATCGGGGTCCCGCACGGAATGCCACATGGGCTGTTCGGGCTCGAACACCAGCGGCTTGAGGGCCTGTGGCCCGTTCGCCCAGGCAAAGGCGCGTTCGCTGTCGCCGAACTCGAGCCGGTAGCTGCCGGGCCGCTGTCGGTCAAGGTAGCCGAAGGGCAGCTGCTCTGCCCGCTCCAAAGAGGCGAACACGATGGCCTCATCTCGCACCTGGGGACCGAGGCAGTCGGCGTGCTCGCGGCGCAACCGGTCGATCAGTCGTTGCAGGTCTGCACGTGGCAGGAATCCGGATTGGTTCAAGCGGTCTCCTCCGGGGCTATCGCCCCAACGTATAGCACAGCACTTGTATCGGTGGGAGCGAACTGGCCGCGCCTTGACCTGCGACAAGGGCGGCCACACCACTACCTCCCCGGTCAGGGGGTGAAATGGGCCACGCGACTGGGGGACAATAGGCCATCGATATCGCGACATTGGAAAACAAGACATGCTCAATACCCCGAACCCGACCGAACTCAATCTGCACCGTCTGTCACGGGTGCTGGAGATCAGTTTCGACGATGGCAGCAACTTCAAACTGCCCGCGGAATACCTGCGGGTCTACTCCCCCTCGGCCGAGGTCGCCGGACATGGCCCGGGGCAACGCAAGGTGCCGCTGGGCAAGGAGAACGTGGGCATCGACCGGCTCGAGCCGGTCGGCAACTATGCCATCCAGATCGTGTTCGACGACGGCCACGACACCGGCATCTATTCCTGGGAAACCCTGTACAATCTGGGGAAACATTACGACGACCTCTGGGCGTCCTATCTCGAGGAGCTGAAGGAGAAAGGCTATACCCGTAAGGAGCCGGCCTCCTGAGGATAAACCGCCATGAACGAGCAAGAGCAGACCCATTTCGGCTTCAAGAAGGTTCCGAAGCAGGAAAAGGCCTCGCTGGTGCGCGGCGTCTTCGACTCGGTCGCCGACAAGTACGACGTGATGAACGACCTGATGTCGTTCGGCGTGCATCGTCTGTGGAAGCGGTTCGCGATCGAGCTGGCGGGCGTTCGCCCCGGTCACACGGTGCTGGATCTCGCCTCGGGCACCGGCGACCTGGCCGACCGTTTCGCCGGGCTGGTCGGCCCCCAGGGCCTGGTGGTGATGTCCGACATCAACGCCAGCATGTTGCAGCGCGGTCGCGACCGGATGCTCGATCACGGGCACGCCGGGAACATGGCCTTCGTGCAGATCAACGCCGAGCAACTGCCCATCCGCGACAGCGGCGTGGACCTGATCACCATTGCCTTCGGTCTGCGCAACGTCACCGACAAGGAGGCGGCCCTGCGCGAGATGTACCGGGTGCTGCGGCCTGGCGGCCGGGCGCTGGTGCTCGAGTTCTCCAAGCCGCTGAACAAGCCGCTGGAAAAGCTCTATGATTTCTATTCCTTCGGCCTGTTGCCGCGCATGGGCGAGCTGGTGGCCAACGATGCCGAGAGCTATCGCTACCTGGCGGAGTCGATCCGCATGCATCCGGATCAGGAGACCCTGAAGGGGATGATGGAGGCCGCCGGTTTCGAACGCTGTGATGTGCACAACCTGACCGGCGGTATCGTGGCGGTGCATCGTGGGTTCAAGTTGTGATTCCTCCCTGCCCTCCCCGTTCTGGACCTCACCATCGAGCTGGCGCTCGGGTCGCAAGTGCGTCTGTTCCAGCTTCGAGGTTGACCGAGAGTGGCGAGGTAAGAGGCCTTGTTACTTTTGTCGTGCCAAAAGTAACCAAAAGCGCTTCGCTCCAGCAAGCCGGCCCCGGCGATGCCGGGGCTTCCCTGCGCTACTCGCCTCCCGCCGCGCTCACGAGTCGCTCCCTGACGGTCGCTCCGACGTTCGCTTTACCGGCGGGAGCCTGCGTTGCTCGGCGGCTCGCAGTCGCACCGGGAGCACTGATCCGGCTACGGAGTGCCCCGTCCCCTTGGCGCAGCCGAGCACCACAAGAGCGGAAGCGATCAGCGCGAGGACTGTCTGAGTGAGCGAAGCGAACGAGTTCCGCAGCGCCGCTTCCGCTCGAGGAGCGCAGGGCACCCGAAGCGTAGCGGAGGGCAAGCCTTGGGGTGCCTTTTCTTTTGCCTACTTTTCTTTGGGCAAGCAAAGAAAAGTAGGGCGCGCGCGGGCCGCCGCCCGCTTTCAGGAACAAACTGCCGCAAAGCGGCTCAACCATCATTGATCTTGGGGCGAACAACAGGCCATGACCATCCGCGATCTCGCCCTCGAATCCATCGAAACCCTGCTCAACGAGCTGATCGCCATGGACCCGCAGGCCGGCGAACGGCTCGCTGCCTGGCACGGCAAGGTCATTGCCATTGCCCTGCGCGGCACCGGCCTGACCTTGTACTTCATCCCCGATCAACAAGGGCGACTGCAGCTGCTGGGCCGCTACGAAGGTGAGCCGGATGCGCTGATCGAGGGCAGCCCCATCGACCTGATGCGCGCCTCGGACAAACAGCAGGGCACGGCGCAGCTGTTCGCCGGGCATGTGCGCATCCAGGGTGATACCGAGCTGGCGCACCGCTTCAGCGAGGTGCTCGGTGGGCTGGACATCGATTGGGAGGAGCAGCTCTCGCACTATGTCGGCGACGTGGCCGCGCATGAGCTCGCCCGTCTGGCCCGTGGGGTCCGCGAGGAGGGCACCCGGGTCGGCGACACCCTGCGGCACAACCTGTCGGAATACCTCACCGAGGAGGCGCGGCTGATACCCCACCCCTTCGAGATCGAGGCATGGATTCGCGGGGTGGAGAAGACACGGGATGATGTCGAACGTCTCGCTGCACGCGTCGCGCTGCTGGAGCAACAGGGACAGGATCCGGCCGAATGATCCCTATTCGCGAGGGCCTGCGCATGGCGTACATCGCCTGGGTGCTGATGCGCCACGGCCTGGACGAGATCATCCTCGCCGCGCACTTGTTTCGGCCGATCCGCTTTCTGCGTTACCTCTCGCCGTTCTGGCTGGCGAGCTTCGGCCGGCGCGCCCCGCGCGCCGAGCGTATCCGCCGCGCCCTGGAAGACCTGGGACCGATCTATGTGAAGTTTGGCCAGATTCTCTCCACCCGGCGGGACCTGCTTCCCGACGACGTCGCCGAAGAACTGAGCAAACTGCAGGATCAGGTGCCCCCTTTTCCCGGCGAACAGGCCCAGGCACTGATCGAAAAGGCTTTGGGCGCGCCAGTGGGCCAGCTGTTCGCCGAGTTCGACGTGCGGCCGCTTGCCTCCGCGTCCATCGCGCAGGTGCATGCCGCACGGCTGAACGATGGCAGCGAGGTGGTGGTAAAGGTGGTACGACCCGGTATCGCCAAGACCATCGATCACGATGTACAGCTGCTCTATACCATCGCCCGCATGGCCCAGCGTTACTCCCGCGAGGCACGGCGCCTGCGCCCGGTCGAGGTGGTCCAGGAGTACGACCGGACCATCCACGACGAGCTGGACCTGATGCGGGAGGCCGCCAACTGCACCCAGCTGCGGCGCAGTTTCGAGAACAGCCCGATGTTGATCGTGCCGCAGATCTATTGGGACTACACGCGCAGCAACGTCATGGTGCAGGAGCGCGTCTATGGCATCCCTGTCGACCAGGTGGACGAGCTGAAGCGCACCGGCATCGATCTGAAGCGCCTTGGGGAATGGGGTGTGGAGATCTTCTTCACCCAGGTATTCCGCGACAACTTCTTCCACGCGGACATGCATCCGGGCAATATCTTCGTGACTCGGGATGGCCGCTATGTGAGTGTCGATTTCGGGATCATGGGCACGCTCACCACCGAGGACCAGCGCTACCTCGCCGAGAACCTGCTCGCCTTCTTTCACCGCGACTATCGGCGGGTGGCCGAGCTGCACGTCGAGTCCGGCTGGGTGCCCAAGCATACCCGGGTGGAGGAATTCGAGGCGGCCATCCGCACCGTCAGCGAGCCCATATGGGAAAAGCCGATCAGCGAGATCTCCTTCGGCCAGTTCCTGTTGCGCCTGTTCCAGACCGCGCGCCGCTTCGACATGGAGGTCCAGCCGCAGCTGGTGCTGCTGCAAAAGACCCTGCTGAATATCGAGGGCCTGGGCCGCATGCTCTATCCCGAGCTCGACCTCTGGAGCACGGCCAAGCCCTTTATGGAGCGCTGGATGGCCAACCAGGTGGGGCCGCGCGCCTTCGCCCGCCGGGTGAAGGAGTCCCTGCCCCAGCTCTCCGAGGAGCTGCCGGAGGTGCCGCACCTGGCCTACAAGGTACTGAAGAAGGCCAGCGAGGGCGAGCTGGAGATCCGCTGGAAATCCGCCGAACTGGGACGCCTGCGCGCCGAGCTGCGCCGCAGCCAACGCGATACCCACGAGGCCCTGGTGGGCGGCAGCCTGCTACTCGGCGGTCTGCTGCTCAATCTGGGAGGATCACCGCTGCTGCCCGGTCTCGCCAACGCCACCCTCGCCCTGGCCGGCAGCACCGCCGGCCTGGTCCTGCTGTTGAAGGTCCTGCTTCGGCGCCGTTGACCACAGCGCACGATATTGTCACGGCTGCGGAATCCGCTCGACCTTCTCGACCTGCACGGCGCTGATCTCTTTGACCGGGACGTAGGCCACCACCTTGCCCTTGGTTTCGCGCTGCTCGACCAGGGCCTCGCCGCCCCTCACGGCCACGAGAATCCCCTCGCGCACCGGCTCACCCTGCTGGGTGATCCGGACCCGCCTCCCAAGCAGGCCCCCGAGCGCGTCGATCGACGCCGGAACGAACTGACGCCGGATCAGATAACGTCGCGGTGCATCCTTGTCCGAACTCCTGGGCGCGCCGTTGTTGATCGCCGGGAGCTCGGATTCTATCTGTCGGGGATTGATGCGGACATCCAGGGGGGTGACCTGACGGTCATTCACCGTGAGGCTCATACCCAGGGCCGAGACCATCTTGTCGGGTGGCACGCTCAGCAGCTGCAGCATTGCCTGGGGCTCGGGCGGCTGCAAGCGGAGTACCAGCCTGCCCCACTGCCGGTTGTAATCGTCCAATGCCTTCTGCAATGCCGGCCCAAGCTCGATGCCTTCGGCCGCCAGGCGCTGATGAGAGCGTTCTATCATGGCTGTTACATAGGCATCCGGGTCTTGTTGCTGCTTGGCTGCGCAGTGCGCAAGGAAGCGCTTGCCGAATTCCGGTTGGATTTCTACCGCCATCTCTGCCGCGGCCAGCTTCGCCTTGCTGGCACGTCCAAGCTCGAGATCCTCGGGCACGATCCCGGAGAGTTCGAGTGCCAGGTGGATGGTCTCGACACCGTGGATATCGATGGTGCTCTCCAGTGCCAACTTTTCGGCCCCGCGATCGAAGCGGTAGGCACCCTCCAAGTCGGCCTCGAGCCGTTGCATGCCCAGTTCCTTCAGCATCGCCGGGCCAAACGAGACCTCGTCGCAACCACCTGCGAGGGGAGCCGTGGCGCCGGGCGGTTGCAGTGCGCCGAGCACCCGACCATCCAATGGCGCCGAAATGCCTACGGCCTGCAGACGCATCTGATCGGGCCGGCGTACGTTCGAGTCGCCAAACAGGGGGCGAGGGTCCAGAAAGAACCAAAGATCATCTGTAGCCAAACGGATTCTTTGGACATCGACCGGCGCAGCCAATCCGTCGGGTCGAATGCGCACTCCGAGGATATTCGCTGCGCCAGAGAACTCGGTCGCTATGTCCTGATAGTCGATGCTTGCGCGACCGGCGAGATCGGCGATGAAACCGTCCACGGCCATCTTGACGCGCAGGTACATCAGCCCCTTCAGCGCAAACGGAATGGCTGCCAGCAGGAGGACGAGCAGTATCAGCTTTCTTCGGGTCTTGCGTCGCACGGGAATCTCCCTTTCATTCAGTTGCTGGCCCGCTTCCCCGCTATCAGGGACGCACCAGGGCCTTTTCCACCTCGTCGCGCTTGTCTTTGCCTTCGAGCGATTCGATCAGCTCCAACGCAAAGTCCATGGCGGTGCCCGGTCCGCGCGAGGTGATCACGTTGCCATCATGCACCACCGGCCGATCCAGGACCTGGATGCTCGGCTGCTCGGCAGCCTCCAACACCCCAGGATAAGAGGTCGCTTTGCGGCCATCGAGCAGGCCGGCGTTTGCCAGCACCTTGGGGGCGGCACAGATGGCGGCCGTATAAACCCCCTCCTCGGCCATCCGCCGCAGCAGTTGCTGGATGCGCGGGTCATCGTTCAGGTGGTCTGCGCCCGGCAGGCCGCCCGGCAACACGATCATGTCGAATCGCTGCTCAATGACCTCGTCGAGCGTTGTGTCGGGCATCAGGACGGTACCACGACTGCAGCGCACCAGTCCTTCCTCGAGGCCCGCAGCGACCACCTCGATGCCTGCGCGGCGCAACAGGTCGAGGACCGTTACCGCTTCGAGCTCTTCGCAACCTGGGGCAAGGGGTACGAGGACGCGTGCCATGTCTCTGGACTCCTCTGATAGGCGATAACATGTGATACCGGCCGCAGGCTGATGCCCAGTTCGTGCAAACGCGGCAGGGCCCGCCGCAGCACCTGCAGTGTTTCCGGATAGGGATGGGCAATGGCAATCGCCGAACCCTTCAGGCGCGCAAGCCGCACGGCCTCGCCGAGGCGGCGAGCGATCGCGACCGGATCGCGTTCATTGTCGAGAAAGACATCCCGCCTGGCGGTGGGCACCCCGTCGGCACGTGCCGCCTGCAACGCGACAGAGCCGGCATTGGTGCGGCTGTCCACGAAGTAGAGGCCACCGCGCTGGCGCAGCAGATCCATGAACCAGCGCATGCTCCGCGCCTCACTGGTGAGCAGGCTGCCCATGTGATTGTTGACGCCAGACGCATACGGGACCGACGCCAGGTTGGCCGACAATACGGCCCGCAGGTCGGCGCGGGTATGGTCCAGGGTCAGCCCGCCAGGTCCCAGCACGTTGTGGTGCAAGGACGCCATAGGTTGGTGGAGCATGACCTCGTGCCCCTGCCGATGGGCCTCTTCTGCCACCCTTCGACTATGGGCCAGGCGTGGCAGGATCGATATCGTGACCGGGCCAGGCAGGTCTATGGTCTCGCGGGCCCGCTCATAGTTGTTTCCTACATCGTCGATGATGATCGACAACAAGGCCTCCGCGCGCGCGGCAGGCAGGCTCAGCAGAAACAGCAGCGCTGGCAAGACGCGCCACATCAAGTGGCATCCCTGCCGCGTAGGATGGCCATGCCTTCGAGCAGATGCAGGGCCTCGCTGAGCGGATAGTCCTGCTCCACCAGAGACTTCGCCTCTTGTGCCTGGCCGGGAGCATTATCCTTGGAGCCGGTTTCCCCATTGGGATTGTCCAGGTGGTGGGCAAGCTGAGATTCTCGCAGAGCCAGGCCATCATCGTCCGCGCGCTTGAAGGCGACCTCTTCGAGCTCGATGTCCGGACGGATCCCTTCGGCCTGGATGGAACGCCCATTCGGCGTGAAATAGCGTGCCGTGGTGAGCTTGATCGCGGCGCGATCGTTGACGGGGATGATGGTTTGCACCGAACCCTTGCCAAAGGTCTGTTGGCCAACCACCACCGCACGGCGATGATCCTGCAATGCCCCGGCCACGATCTCCGATGCCGAGGCCGAGCCCCCATTGACCAGCACCACGATCGGCGCACCCTCGAGGATGTCATCGGATGCCGCCTGGAAGCGCAGCTTCGAATCCTCGATCCGCCCCTCGGTATAGACGATGATGCCTTCGCGCAGGAAGGCATCCGCCACTGCCACTGCAGATTGCAACACTCCCCCCGGGTTGTTGCGCAGGTCGAGGACCAATCCATCCAGGCGCCCATCGCTGTTACGTCGCAGGCGCCCTACGGCCTTGCGCAGATCATCCCCCGTGTTGGCCTGAAATTGCGATATCCGCAGGTAGGCGAAGCCCGGCTTCAACAGCCGCGACTTGACACTGACCGTCTTGATAACCGCGCGCTCCAGAGTGACCGTGAACGGCGCCTCGCGCCCCTTGCGCACGATCTGCAGGGTGACCTTGGTGCCCGGCTTGCCGCGCATCAGCTTGACGGCCTCGTCCAGGCTCATGCCCTTTACCGCCTGGTCGTTGATGCGAATGACCAAATCGCCCGCCTTTATGCCGGCCCGCTCGGCAGGCGTATCGTCGATGGGCGCTATGACCTTGACGAAGCCGTCCTCCATGCCCACTTCGATACCCAGGCCGCCGAACTCCCCGCTGGTACCCACCCGCAGTTCGTTGAATTCATCTTCGTCGAGATAGGCCGAGTGCGGATCGAGACCGCTGAGCATGCCACGAACGGCGTCCTCAAGCAGTTTACGGTCCTCCACCGGTTCGACGTAGTCCTGCTTGATGCGGCCGTACACCTCAGCGAAGATCCGCAGCTCATCCAGGGGCAGGCTCTGTTTCTCGCCCGCACCATCGCCGGTAGTCTTGGCTCCCACCGGAGGCAGCATCGCCCCAAGGGCAATCAGGAGAAGGCCTGTCAGCGCATAGCGGCTTTTATTCATTGTCTCCTCGATCGGATCGGTGCGGCTCTTCACCCCACCCTGCGTCCTCGCGCCTTGCGACACCATCGCACCGGATTGACTGGCCTGCCCTTGTGACGAATGGCAAAATAGACCCCCGTTTCCCTGCGCCCTCCGGTGTTACCGGCAGTTGCGATGGTTTCACCCTTGTCCACCCAGTCGCCTGCTTCCTTGAACAGGCTTTGGTTGTGACCATACAGGGTCATGTATCCATCACCGTGGTCGACGATGAGCAGGAGACCGAATCCGCGCAGCCAGTCGGCAAATGCCACGCGGCCGGCATGCACCGCGCGGACCTCACGCCCTTCCGGTGCAGCGATCATAACACCATCCCAGCGTAACTGACCGATCTTGGGATCACCAAATGCCTTGCGGATCACACCTTTAACGGGCCAGGGGAGGCGTCCACGCACCTTCGAAAAGGAAATCTGCCGGCTTGTCTCCACGGGAATGTCGGCGAGTGCCTGTTGCAGGCCCTGCAGGAGCGCCTGCAGCTGCTTTTCGTCCTTGTGCAGACGCGACAGGTGCGCACCCTGCCCCTCGATTTCATGCGCCAGTTGGGCCACCACCTTGCGCCGCGCGAATTGCTCTTTCTCCAACGCCAGCTTGCGCTCGCGCTGCTCGCGCTCCAGGTGCGCCAGGCGCTGTTGTTCAAGCTCCATCGTCTTGCGCGTCTCTGACAGTCGTTGCAGCTGCTGCCGAATGTCGGCCATGCGACGTGCCCGCTCGCGATTGAGGTAGTCATAATAAGTCAACAGCCGGCTCACCCCTGCCGGATCTTCCTGGTTGAGCAGGATACGCAGCTGCTCCTGGCGGCCCATCGTATAAGCAGCCCGGATCTGTCGTGCCAGCAAGGCGCGCTGACGCTGGAGCGCCTCGCCCTGCTGGCGCTCGTTGTCGCGCAGTGCTTGGACCCGCTGTCCTTGGCGTTTCAGCTGTCCCTGCAACACCCGCAATCGGCGGGCGAGGCGTCCGATCGCCTGTTCGCTGTGTTCCAGTTGCCGGTTCAGTTCGGTACGCTGACCACGTGCCGCATCGAGACGTGCCCGAATGCCCGCCATACGCTGTTGTAGCTTTTGCAGCTGCTGCTCGCGCCGGCTCAGGTCGTCGCCCCAGGCCGGAGGGGTCGGCAGCAAACAGACAACCAGCAACGGCCACAGCACAAGGAGCGAAAGGAACCTTGACGCCCGCCTCCTATCGGCAACTGGAATACGGGCCACCGCGGTGTCAGTTCTGTGGGTCACGATCCCCCAGCAGCGAGCGGCCGGCCATCTCGATCGGTGGCTCGAGCCCCATGATATCGAGCAGGGTGGGGGCAACATCGCACAGGGCACCATTGTCTTTGAGGGAGTCGGCCTGGTTTCCCACGTAGATGAGCGGTACCGGATTGGTGGTGTGCGCGGTATATGCCTGCCCGATCTCCGGATCGCGCATCTGCTCGGCGTTGCCATGATCGGCGGTGATCAGCAGTTCTCCCCCGACCTTCAGGGCAGCTTGCACGACCCTTCCCAGGCACTCATCCAGCACCTCGATGGCCTTCACCGCTGCATCGAAGTTGCCGGTGTGGCCCACCATATCGCCATTGGCGTAGTTGCAGATGATGGCATCGAACGTCTGGCCGGCAATGGCCTCCACCAGATGGTCTGTCACTTCCGGAGCGCTCATCTCCGGCTGCAGATCGTAGGTCGCCACCTGCGGCGAAGGGACCAGAATGCGCTCTTCCCCCTCGAACGGCTCTTCCCGCCCGCCATTAAAGAAGAAGGTGACGTGGGCATACTTTTCGGTCTCTGCGATACGCAACTGGCGCAGGCCCAGCTTGGCGATGTACTCGCCAAAGGTGTTGTCCAGACGCTCCGGCGGGTAGGCTACCGGGATATCGAAGTCCTTGCTGTACTCGGTCAGAGATACAAAACGGCCAAGCTTGGGCACCGCCTTGCGCTCAAATCCGTCGAAGTCCGGTTCGATGAAGGCCCGCGTAATCTGGCGTGCCCGATCCGAGCGATAGTTCATGTTGATGATCACATCGCCGTCTTCCACGCGGTCCACCGGGCCGATGCGGGTAGGCGCCACAAACTCGTCGGTCTCGCCCCGCTCGTAGGCCGCATGCAGTGCCGTGAGGGCGTCGTCGAAGACATAATCGCCTTCTCCCAACGCGATCAGGTCGTATGCCTTCTTGATGCGCTCCCAGCGATGATCGCGGTCCATCGCGAAGTATCGGCCCACCATGGTGGCGAGGCGGCCAGCGCCCAATTCATCGAACACCGCCTGCAGCTTCTGCAGCGACGGCTCGGCCGACTTGGGGGGCATGTCACGCCCGTCGAGAAACGCATGCACCCGGGGATTGGCGCCCCGCTGCACCGCCAACCGTACCATGGCGTGAATATGGTCTTCGTGGCTGTGTACGCCGCCCGGTGACAGCAACCCCAGAATATGTACTGTCTTGCCCGCCTTGACCGCGGTATCCACCGCCTCGGTGAGCGTCAGGTTGGTAAAAAACGAACCGGTGCGGATGGAACGGCTGATGCGCGTGAACTCCTGGTACACCACACGGCCCGCACCCAGGTTGAGATGCCCCACCTCCGAATTGCCCATCTGCCCACTGGGCAGCCCCACCGCCGGCCCCGAGGTCCGGATGGCGGTATGGGGATAACGCGCCCACAGGTCGTCCCAATGTGGCTTGCGCGCGGCCGCAATGGCGTTGAATTCCTTCTTGTCGCTCAAGCCCCAGCCGTCCAGAATGATTAGAATGGCGGGTCTGACCTTGCTGCTCATCGTGTCAATGGTCCAACAGGGGGCGCTTCCCTGGGGAAACGACCGGGTTGTGAGATATCAGGTACTAAAGATGTCGGGGTCGGTGCCGGCGCTGCTGGCCATAGCGCGCCAGGCGCGCGAATTAAACCACACTGGGTCAAACCGGGCCAATCCAGGGGCCGAGCAGTCAAAATAAATCGAGTTTTCACCCGAATCAAAGAAAAATGTCGCACCAAGGCCCCATTTTCTGCTTAAATCCGGGCTCCATTACCATATAAGAAAACAGGAATGTGCCGATTGGTGCCTTGATCGGGCTGCAACTTGGAGGAGCGACGGGGTGATGAGTTTTACTGTAGAGGATTCGGAGCCTGGCATGAACAATCAGGAAGACAACGATCTCGAGCTGCTGTCTGGGGACGAGGATATTGACCGGGCCTCGCGCGCCCTGAAGGCCATGTCGCACCCCCTGCGGCTGAAGATTCTATGCACCTTGGGCGACCAGGAAGTGAGCGTACAAGACATCGTCGAACGCGTTGGCACGTCTCAAAGCAATATCTCCCAGCACCTTGCGATCCTGCGCGACAAGGGTATCCTCACCTCCCGAAAGGACGCCAACCGTGTGTTCTATCGGGTCGGTGACAACCGCACCCTGCAACTGATCGGCATGATGCGCGAGGTTTTCTGCTCGGCAGGTCACTGACAGGCCCTGCACAGGCATCGCCGTAGGGCGCGCCCGGCTTGCGAACGATCCGGCCGCCTGAACAAAGAAAGAAAGAGAGTACTACACGGGTGCCCCGAGCCAGGGGAGTGCCCGGACCTTCCGTCTATTCTGTCGAGAGACCGCCCGTACCATGGAACAATACCTGGAATTCGCGGCCAACCACTATCTTCTGGTTGGCGCCTTTTTTGCGATCCTGGCTGCGCTGATCTGGAACCTGGTGAGCGATGGGGCCAGCCGCTTCACTATCGATCCCGCCGATGCCACGCTCAAGATCAACCACGACGACGCCATGGTGGTCGACGTGCGGTCGATGAAGGAATTTTCGGACGGACATATTCTGCATGCCGAGAACATCCCGTTGAGCGGCTTAAAGGACCAACTTTCCAGACTGGAAAAATACAAGCAGCGGCCGGTGGTGCTCGTGTGCCGCAGCGGCTCGCGCTCGGGTGCGGCGGCGAGCATGCTGCGCAAGGCCGGCTACGAGCAGGCCTATAACCTGCGCGGCGGGATGCTCGCGTGGGAGAATGCCGGCCTTCCGGTGACCCGTAAGTAACAGACAAGGAAATAGCCATGACCGAAGAACAGCAAGCGGGCAACGAGCCGCAATTCCTGATCCAGCGCATCTACACCAAGGATCTCTCCTTCGAATCGCCCAATGCGCCCCAGGTATTCGTCGAGAACTGGACACCCGAGGTCAATGTCGGACTCAAGACCAATATCACGCCGGTCGGCGAGGACACCTACGAGGTGGTATTGACCGTGACCGTCGAGGCCCGTCACGAGGAACACACCGTCTACATGGTCGAAGTCCACCAGGGCGGCATCTTCCTGGCGCGCAACATCCCGGAAGAGCAACTCCAGCCCCTGCTCGGCATCGGTGGCCCGAATGCCCTCTTGCCCTATGTCCGCGAGGTCATCTCCGACCTCACCACCCGCGGGACCTTCCCGCCCTTCATTCTGCAACCGGTGAACTTCGAGGCCATGTACGCGCAGCAGATGGCCCAGCAACAGGACACAGCAGAGGGCCAGCCGGAGCAACAACCCCATTGAGGGGGGTCCATGCCGGCTAATCCCATCGCGGTGCTGGGAGCAGGCTCCTGGGGCACGGCCCTGGCGATCACGCTGGGTCGCCATCAACCGGTCTTGCTCTGGTCTCACAGCGCGCAGGAAGTGGCGGCCCTGCAAAACGACCGGGAAAACCGCCACTA
>JANTHJ010000019.1 GCA_024762475.1 Chromatiales bacterium
TAGAGAGCAGCGACGAGGTGCTGGTGGTCGTCCCCAGCCACGCCTTTGCGGCCGTACTCGAACAGGTCGCCGCAATAGCACCTGGACTCACCAGCCTCGCTTGGGCCACCAAAGGGTTTGACCCTGGAACAGGAAGGCTTTTGAGCGAAGTGGCCACCCACTATATGCCTCGAGCCTCGCGTGCGGTCCTCTCCGGCCCCACCTTCGCGGCGGAGGTAGCTCGCGGCCTGCCCACGGCCATCACGGTGGCGTCTGACGCCGCAGAGCATGCCGAACGACTCGCCACCCGCCTGCGCAGCGAGCACTTCCGACCCTACACCTCCGACGATTTGGTCGGGGTACAGGTCGGTGGCGCGGCCAAGAACGTCATGGCCATCGCGGCCGGCATCTCCGACGGTCTGGGCTTCGGCGCCAACGCCCGCGCCGCGTTGATCACCCGCGGGCTGTCCGAGATCACCCGCCTCGGCCTGGCGCTCGGAGGGCAACAGGAGACCTTCATGGGACTGGCCGGCCTCGGCGACCTGGTACTGACCTGCACCGACAATCAGTCACGCAACCGGCGCATGGGTCTGGCACTCGCGGCCGGGCAATCGATCGTCCAGGCAAAGGAACAGATCGGTCAGGAGGTCGAAGGGATCAATACCGCACAGGAGGTGCGCAACAAGGCCCTCGCGCTGGGTATCGAGATGCCCATTACCGAGCAGACCCACCGGGTGCTGTTCGAGGGGCTTGCCCCGCACGAGGCGGTGCATAACCTCCTCGCCCGCCAGCCCCGGGCCGAGGGCCTTTGATCCAGGGATCCGCGGGCAAAGAGATGCGAGACTTTCACAAAACGTCGATAGTCTTCCATTCAGCGCGACAAACCAGGGGCACTGGGGGGCTTGCTCCCCACCCTGCGACCGTGCCCATCCACTTGGGGATCCCCTGCCCCCACATGAACATCCCTTCGCGCAACGCCGGTCAACCCGACCATTGACGGTCGTATATAAGGGTGCTCTAATGGAGCAATTCCCAACCGCTGGACGCAATATGCTTAAGGCCATTCGCAAGACATTTTCCCTGCGTATCCGCAACCGGGTCATGGTGTGCCTGCCGAACCGGCAGATGCCTGAGGCCCTGCGCAGGCGCGTGCGTCCCAAGGTCTTCCTGTGCCTCGCCTGCTGGATGGACCGCATCGTGCCGGACAAGGCCGCCTGACTACCGCCGAAATCCTCAGCTGCCGCCAGCGAATCCCTGCTGGCGCCACGCCTCGTAGAGCACGACCGCCACCGCATTGGAGAGATTCATGCTGCGCTGTCCCGGCCGCATCGGAAGCCGCAGCCGCCCGCCCGAAGGAAGACCCTCGAGGACCGCTGCCGGCAGACCCCGGGTTTCGGGGCCGAAGAGCAAAGCGTCCCCTGCGCCAAAACTCGCCTCGTCGTAACGGCTCGACCCGCGGGTCGAAAAGGCAAACAGTCGCGGTCCCCCGAGTCGCTCGAGACAGCCGGCGAGCGACCGGTACTGCACGACGTCGGCAAATTCGTGATAATCCAGGCCTGCCCTGCGTAGCCGCCGGTCGTCGAGCTCGAACCCGAGAGGACCGATCAGGTGCAGGGCGCTGCCGCTGTTGGCACACAGTCGGATGATATTGCCCGTATTGGGTGGAATCTCCGGCTGATACAGAATGACATGGAACACCTGGAACTCAGCTCCCCGCAATGACTACCGCCGACCCCCGCCTGCACGTCGATTTCTGTGGCCTGGACTTTGCGTCACCACTGGTGCTGCTGTCAGGCTGCGTCGGCTTTGGCGAAGAATACACGCGGGTGCAGGGCTTCTCCAACCGTGATGCCGGCGCCATCTGCCTGAAGGGGACTACGGGCCCCGCCCGCCTGGGCAATCCCGCGCACCGGGTCTATGAAACCCCGGGTGGCATGCTCAATGCGATCGGCCTGCAGAACCCGGGGGTCGATCGGGTCGTGGACGAAATCCTGCCGGCGCTCGACTTCTCCGAGACCCGCTTTATCGCCAACGTGTCCGGTTCCAGCATCGAGGAATATACCGCGGTCACCCGCCGCTTCGACAACTCGCCCATCGATGCGATCGAGATCAATATCTCCTGTCCCAACGTGAAGGAGGGTGGGGTGGCCTTTGGCAACGATCCGGAGATGTCGGCCCGGGTGGTCACGGCCTGCCGCGAAGTCACCGACAAGCCGCTGATCACCAAGCTCTCGCCGAACCAGACCGACATCGCGGAGAACGCGCGCCGCTGTATCGAGGCCGGCACCGACGCCTTTGCGGTGATCAATACCCTGATGGGTATGGCGATCGACATCGAGTCGCGCACCCCGGTCATCGGCAACAACCAGGGCGGCCTCTCCGGGCCGGCGATCAAGCCGGTGGCGATACTCAAGACCCATCAGGTCTATCAGGTGGCGCGCGCGCACGGCGTGCCGATCATCGGGCAGGGTGGGGTGACCAGCGCAGAAGATGCCATCGAGTTCCTGCTCGCCGGTGCCAGCGCGGTCGGGGTGGGAACCGCACTGTTCTACGACCCGTTGATTCTGCCCCGGATCAACGAGGGCATCCTCGACTACATGACACGCCACGGGCTCGAGCGCGTCTCCCAGATCACCGGCGCCCTGGTGCTGAATGAGAACCGTCCGACCCCTGGATGCGGCTGCTGATCTATCTCTTTCGGGCAGGTTCGCAGCAACATTAGCATCGTGTTATATTCGGCTTCCGTGATCAATCCCGGTCACGGCATTGCAACGACGTTCGGAGATTGACAATGAGCGACGTGGACGCACTGAAGGCCGAGAAGGAAAAACTGATCGGCGAAATGCTCGAACTTCAAAAGAAGTTCATCGAGCGCGAGCACAACGGTGGCATTTCCGGCAAGGACTACTGGGCCAGCGACGAGGGCCTGCTGAAGGACTATCGCCAGCAGTACATGGAAAAGGCCATGCGCGTTGTGGAACTCTCGCACCAGATCGTGGGATCCCATCCCTGATCGCTGGGCCACAAGCCTAAAAAGACCCGCCAATGGCGGGTTTTTTCGTTTCTGGACAGGTTCGCAACCGGCTAAAGGGATCGCCCGACCGGCCGCTAGACCGGGTATGAACGCATCTGACCGGTAAAATCCATGCTGCAGACCGCCCAAACCACCGAGCATCCATCGGTGGAGGAACTCCGCCGCCTCAGCCCGCTGGACACCCTCGCACCCGAAACCCTGAGCGCCTTGGCGCGTCAGGCGCCGCGTCTACACGCCTCGCCCGGGGCCACCCTGTTGCAGATCGGTGAAGTCGAGCCGAATATTCTCTACCTGTTGCGCGGCGAGGTGGAACTGCGCGCCCAGGACGGGGCCGTGCAACGGATATGCCACGACGATCCCTCGGCCCTGGCACCTATCGCGCGGCTGCGGCCCTCCCACTACGAGGTGGTGGCCCGCACGCCTGTCACCTATCTGCTGATTCCCGAGCCCCTGCTGCAACGGGCACCCGCCCAGGCGCCGACTGGCGGGCTCGATCTCTACGAGGTCGTGGAAGAAGACGGCGAGGCAAAGGACGAGGTGAGCGACCAACTCATCTACCGCCTGTACGAGGACCTCAACAGCAACCAGTTACTGCTGCCGAGCCTGCCCGAAGTGGCGATCCGGGTCGGGCAGGCAGTGAACCACGAACTGGCGGACGCCAAGCGTGTCGCGAAGGTGATCGAGAACGATCCGGTGATCACTGCAAAATTGCTCCGCGTCGCCAACAGCGCACGCTATGCCGGTAGTGCGGCCATCGCCTCCCTGCCGGAGGCGATCGCACGCATCGGCCTGTCGACGACGCACCGGCTGGTGATCACCTTCGCCCTGCGCGAACTGTTCCGAACCCAGTCCCCGAGGCTCAAGGCGCTGATGCACCGACTGTGGAACGACGCCCGACACGTCGCCGCCATTGGTCATGTGTTAGCCCGCCATTGCGAGTCCCTCGATCCCGAGACGGCCCTCATCGCCGGTTTGGTACACAACATCGGCGAGGTGGCCGCACTGTCCTATGCCCGCCAGTTCTCGGCCCTGACGACAGATCCGCAGGCGCTGGTGCAGGCAGTATCCCAGGCTGGACCAGCACTCGGGCCCAGGATGCTGGAGAAATGGGACTTTCCGGCCATGCTCGTGAAGGCGGTAAAGGACCTCGGCGAAGAAAATGACGACCGCCAGGGCGACTGCGACTATGGGGACCTTCTGGCTGTCGCACGACATCAATACCGGCGGCGCCACGATCCCGACGCGCCCGTCCCCGCCGCCTGCAGGCGTATTCACGTCCCCGACGGCGATCCGGAGGATATAGCCGCCCTCCTGGACGAGGCCGAACAGGAACTGCGGGAGATGCTGAGCCTGCTGGATGATTGATTGGCGGAGAAAGATCGAGCAAAATGCCGATTGGCGAATTGCATTCCTGCAATCGCCCCTCTCCATTGACTCACCGATCGCAAAAATGTGAACATGATCACACTAGCGAGTCGTGCAAAGGATTCAAGGATGCGCATGCCAGAGACAACAGGAACCCGTCTGACTCCGGACCTGCTGAACCATTTCCAACGTTTTCAATCGCTCACCACGGACGAACGTGTCGCCCTCGCACGGCGCCTGGAGATCACCACGGCGAAGGCCGGTGACTGCCTGCTGGAGCTTGGGAGTACCGCCGACACGACCCTCTATCTTATCGAGGGCAAGGTGGAACTGCGTGCCGAAGACGGCCTCACGCGGATCATCAATGCCGGCGACCCTGCGGCCCAGATGCCGATCAGCCGGCTGCGCCCTTCGCTGTACCGGGTGACTGCGCGCACGCCGGTACGCTACATCAGCATTGACAATACCCTGCTCGAAGAGATGCTGCATTTCGAACGCGCCTCTTCGATCCTGGTGCAGGAGAGCTATCTGGTCGAAGAAACGGGGTTTGACGAGACTTCCAGCCAAAGTGAGCAGTTGCTCACCAGCCGCATTCTCGAGGACCTGCGCCAGGGGCGGCTGATGATGCCCTCGCCACCAGAGGTCGGCGAAAGGGCGGGGCGCGCCATACTGGCGGCCGGCGACGACGAAGAACAGGTGGTCAAGGCCTTGATGATCGAGCCGGTACTGGCCGCCAAGATGGTCCAGGCCGCCAATCGCGCCTTTGGTCATGAGGGGGTGGAGAGCGTGGCACGAGCGGTCCGCCTGCTCGGTACCGCGAAGGTTGCGTCCGCCGCAGTCAACTGTGTGCTCCGCGAGAGCCTGCGCAGCCGCAACCCCGCCATCCAGGCTGCTATGCGCAGCTGGTGGGAGCGCAGCCTGCGCGTCTCGGCCATCAGCTATGTACTGGCGCGCCTGAGCGAGCGATTCGACCCGGACCTGGCGGCAACAGCCGGTCTGCTGCACCGCATCGGCGAGCCGGTGCTCCTTTGCTATGCCAATTCGCTACAGGAACGGATCGATGCCCAGACCCTGCAGCAGATCCTCTCCGACCACACCGCCGAAGTGACCCGGATCATTGGATCGATGGGCTACTACGGTCCGGAACTGAAGGTGGCCCTGAGCGAGTCGGGCGACCCTTCGCGCTCACACCCGGGTGCAGCCGATTATGCAGACATCCTGGTCGTGGCCGACCGCCATGCCGATATCGGCCAGCCCGAGGCGGCCGCCGGCCCACCGCTCGACCAGATGCCGGCGATCAAGCGTTTGGGGCTGGGAGAGATATCGCCCGAACTCAGTCTCAAGATCATGCAGGCGGCGAAAGACGCGGTGGCTCGCGCCAATTCGCTGCTCGGCACCTGACCCCTATTCAGGGCGGATGTGCTCGATATAGTGGGGCACGCCCTCCATCTTCAGGGCGACCCCTCCGGCCCGTACCGAGATCCGCCTATCACTCCCAACCAGCCTGAGCTCGCAGTGGGCCTGACCGGCACTTTCCAGGGGCACTGGCAGCATGTCGCGATAGGTATAGATATTCTCACCGACATCACCACCGGCGCATTCGGCGGGCAGCTCGGCATGTACACTGGAGTCTTCCAGTTCGGCCTCATCGAACACCAACCAGCCATTCTGCCACCAACGTGTGCGCTCCACCGAGCCGGTCATCGTCTTGACCAGGTAGGCAGGCTCTAGCCGGACGCTCACCTGGCCCTGTTCGCATTTCACTTCACTGATCTTTGACCCGACCAGGTCGATACTGGTGCTGTCCATGCCACTCTCCGCGTAGGCAAAAGGCGAATTATACCCAGCGGATATCTTGCCTGGACCCCGGTCCCATCAGGGTTGGACGCGCTCAGCCGGCATCCCGAAGCTCGTCTTCCAGTCCAAGCTCCTTGATCTTTCTAGTGAGGGTATTGCGCCCCCACCCGAGTAACCGGGCCGCGTCCTGACGGCGCCCGCCGGTATGCTCCAATGCGGCCCGGATCAGGACAGTTTCGAACGCCGGGAGCGCCTCTCCGAGCAGGTCGGCACGCCCGTTGGCCAATGCCGAGCGCGCCCAAGCCTGCAGATCCTCCTGCCAGTCTCCCAGCGCGCGACTTCCCTCGGCGGCCTTCTCGCGCAGTTCCGGTGGCAGGTCGTCCGGGTGGATCTCGCGGCCAGAGGCCATGACCGTCAACCAGCGTGCCGTGTTCTCCAGCTGGCGAACATTGCCCGGCCAGTCCATCTGCTCAATCAGCACCTCGGTCTCCGGCAGCAGCGTCTTCGGTTCCACCTGCAGCTCCTGTGCGGCGAGCTTGAGGAAATGGCGCATCAGCAGCGGAATATCCTCGCGTCGTTCGCGCAACGCCGGTATATGGATACGGATCACGTTCAGGCGATGGAACAGGTCCTCGCGGAACCGACCGTCAGCCACCAGACCTTCTAGGTCCTGGTGGGTGGCGGCGATGATGCGCACGTCCACCTTGACCATTTCATGACCGCCGACGCGATAGAACTCCCCATCGGCCAATACCCGCAGCAGACGGGTCTGCAACTCGAAGGGCATGTCCCCGATCTCGTCGAGGAAGAGGGTCCCGCCGTTCGCCTGTTCGAAGCGACCGGCGCGACGCCCCTGGGCCCCGGTAAAGGCGCCCTTCTCGTGGCCGAACAGTTCGGACTCCAGCAGATCGTGGGGAATTGCCGCCATGTTCAGGGCGATAAAGGGTCCTTCGGCACGCGGGCTGTGGCGGTGCAGGGCGTGTGCGACCAACTCCTTGCCGGTACCCGACTCCCCATTGATCAGAACCGTGATATTGGATCGCGCCAGGCGGCCAATAGCACGGAAGACCTCCTGCATCGCCGGCGCCTCGCCGATGATCTCCGCCTCGGGCTCTTCTCCGCCACCGCCATCTGCACGGCCCTCGCGGTGCAGCCGGCAGGCACGCTGCACCTGGTCGACCGCCTCGGTCACATCGAAGGGCTTGGGAAGGTACTCGAATGCGCCACTATGGTAGGCGGACACCGCGCTGTCGAGATCGGAGTGGGCCGTCATGATGATGACCGGCAGGTCGGGGTAGCGCTCCCGCACCTGTTCCAGCAAAGCGATGCCATCCATGCCGGGCATGCGGATGTCCGACAGTATAGCGTCGGGTCGCTCTTTCTCCAGAGCGCGCATCACGCCATCCGCCCGCTCGAAGGTACGCACAGTCATCCCGGCCTTTTGCAGCGCTCTTTCAAGAACCCACCGGATCGATCGATCATCATCGATGACCCAAACGGTATTCGGCCTGTTCATCTCGATACTCCTTGATTCAAACCTCAGGGCAGGGGCAGCAGCAGGGTAAATACGGTCTCACCCTCCTTGCTTTGACACTCCACCAGGCCCTGGTGCCGCGTGATCAGCGACTGGGCGATCGACAACCCCAGCCCGGTCCCGCTTCCCGAGGTCACCATCGGCAGGAACAGCGTCTCGGCAATCTCTTCCGGGATGCCGGGACCGTTGTCGCGGATCTCGATCTTTGCCACCAAGCGGTGGCGTACCTCACCGATTGTGAAATTGCGTGCAACCCGCGTCACCAGGCGTATACGGGGCGCGTCCACACCCTGCATCGCCTGGATGGCATTACGTACGATATTCAGCACCGCCTGGATCAACTGATCGGCGTCGCCGACGACGTCTGGGATACTGGGGTCGTAATCGCGTTCGATCTCGAGGCGTTCATGGCCCGGCTCGGCCAGGACCAGGCTACGGACCCGCTCCAGTACATGGTGAACATTAACCGACTGCATCTCCGGGCGCCGGTTGGGGCCCAGCATGGCGTCCACCAGGGATTTCAAGCGATCGGCTTCCTCTATGATGATCCGGGTATATTCCTCCAGGTCCGGATCGGGCAGCTCGGCGGCCAGCAACTGGGCAGCGCCCCGCAGGCCGCCCAGCGGATTCTTGATCTCGTGAGCCAGGCCCCGCAACAGATCGCGCGTCGCCGCCTGTTGGGTGATCAACTGGGTCTCCCGCCGAATGCGCAATTGCCTGTCCACCTGCTGCAATTCGGCGATGGTGCGCGCCTGGTCCCCCTCCGAGTGGGTGATGGTGCAATCGACGGTGATCTCTTCCCGGTCCGCCCGCACCAGGGAGGCACCACGCTTACCGACTACCTCGCCCTGCTGAACCGACGCGACGATCGCTACCAATGGTTGGTCGTCACAGCGAATATGGGTATCCAGCACGCTGCCAACCGCGTGCCGTGCACTGATACCGAGCAGGAACTCCGCCATCTGGTTCAGATAGGCGACCCGGCCTTCGGTATCGAACACGACCACCCCCGTCGTCAGGTTGTCGAGAATCTGGGTTTCGGGGCACGGGTTCTGGGTCATGCCTGATCGTCAAGCAAAAAACAGACCAACAACGAAAACGGACGGATCGGCAAGACCGAGGCTGCCCTTCTCCCGCCCTTGGTTCTCACGGTGGGTCTGGGGACAGAGGGAACTGGAACAAGGGTCGGGAATCGGTTGCCCCCATAGGCGGCCTAGGTCCAGGCAGGGACGTTCGCGCACCATAATAGTGCCCTACACAAATCCAAGCTCTAGCCCGGATATTTCACCCGGGGACGCGATGATCGTGCCGAGATGGGCGTTCTCGGGCGGATTTCCGACCGAATCAATAGCCAGCCTATTGATGAGGAAGGAAATACCGCGCGAGGGTGGCCAGATCGGTGCGAGGGCGCGTCCAGCGTCGGCCGCGTGACACTTCGTTACCCACCTGTATACGAAGACTATCGCGAGTAGCCCGTGAGTTGTCGGCATCTTTCAGCGACCGGGTGAAATATCCGGGCTAGTTCCTTGCCGGCGCCTTGAATTGGGGTGTTGGCGGGCTATAAGCTGGATGCTTGCCCTTAGGGAACTGGGGAATGGGCCCACTCTTGGGAGCAGCTCGATAATCGAGTTCCTTCGGCTCTCCCCGCTCGGTCCGTGTCGATTCGAGCGGATCGTAGTTCTTTAATTCGTTCCGTCTGCTTGGTGAACGTTCACGTTCCTTGGCCTTGAGACTCTCTGCCTCCGA
This sequence comes from Chromatiales bacterium, assembly GCA_024762475.1. Classification (GTDB taxonomy): domain Bacteria; phylum Pseudomonadota; class Gammaproteobacteria; order Chromatiales; family Chromatiaceae; genus MONJU. Next base: position 9,456 of record JANTHJ010000019.1, read on the forward strand.
TCGATAGCGCTCGTCCTGAGGGGATGCGGCCCTAGGCAGCCGAGGAAACGCCGGGCTGGTTTCGCCGGGGCTGGCCGGTTCAAAGACTGGTGTCGTTCCTTCGGCGGTGAAATCACTCTTGCGCTGCGCGTTTTGGCGCTGGCGCTGTTGGCGAATGTCCTTTTCGGTCTGTTCTTTCAGTTCACGGCGTTCCTTGTCCAGCTTTTCCTTGCGCTTAAGCTGTTCCTCGGTCAGACGCTGCTCCTCGCGCTTGTTCGCCGCTTCCCGCTCCGCCTCGGTCAGCCTGTGCATGAAAAAGGTTACGGTCTGCGACTCGGCGAGCTGGTTACCCTGCGCGTCGACAGTCACTGCTCGCAAGGAGTGGCGCCCGCGTTCGACGTTGTTTACCTGGCCGCTGCTAGTAGCCAAAGGTGGCTCCAGTTCCCGGCCGTCGAGAATGATCTTTATCAAATCGCCTTCACGGAGACCGGGCTCTATCTTGAAATAGATATCGAGGCGTCCGGTTTCATCATGAACGCTGCTGCCATCCTTAGGTGATTCTATGACGAAGTTCTTATATCCCAGGAACGCCTCGCCGCCAGCTGACTGATCCGAAGTACCGACGGGTTTTCCAACGCCCTGTTGCACTACCGGGCGCGGAGAATAGCGCGAATAATCGGGTAGTTGCACCGGTTGAGGACATTCGTCCGGCGGCAAATCGGAATAGGACACGACACCCTGCGCATCGACCTGCTTGCAGATGACCGCGTCAGCAGGATTCAGCACAAGGGTGAGAACGATGAACAGGGCAACTCTAGACATGCCTCGAGCATAGAGGACTGGCCAGGCGCTGCCAAGAAGCCGATCACAAAAAGGCCCGCGACCGGTAGGTCGCGGGCCCTTGCGGCCAAGGTCGGGCCGACAGTCTTCAGAGGCTGTAGTACATATCGAACTCGATGGGATGGGTGGTCATACGCAGCTGTGTAACCTCCTCCATCTTCAGATCGATATAGCCATCGATCAGGTCGTCGGTGAACACGCCACCTGCCTTGAGGAAGTCGCGATCTGCATCCAGTGCCTCAAGGGCCTGGTCGAGGGCGTGACAAACGGTCGGAATGGCAGCCGCCTCTTCCGGCGGCAGGTCGTACAGATCCTTGTCCGCGGCGTCGCCTGGGTGGATCTTGTTCTGGATGCCGTCCAGGCCCGCCATCATCATGGCCGCGAAGGCCAGGTAGGGGTTGGCTGTCGGATCCGGAAAGCGCACCTCGATGCGGCGGCCCTTGGGACTGGAGACCCAGGGAATGCGGATCGATGCGGAACGGTTACGTGCCGAATAGGCCAGCATGACCGGCGCCTCGAAGCCCGGAACCAGTCGCTTGTAGCTGTTGGTCGAGGCGTTGGTGAAGGCATTCAGGGCACGGGCGTGCTTGATGATGCCGCCGATGTAGTACAGCGCGATCTCGGACAGGCCGCCGTACTGATCGCCGGCGAAGATGTTCTCGCCATCCTTGCCCAGAGACTGGTGGACGTGCATGCCGGAACCGTTGTCACCCACAATCGGCTTGGGCATGAAGGTGGCCGTCTTTCCATAGGCATGCGCGACGTTCCAGATGCAATATTTCATGATCTGGTTCCAGTCGGCGCGCTTCACCAGGGTGCTGAACTGGGTGCCGATCTCGCACTGGCCGGCGGTGGCCACCTCGTGGTGATGCACTTCGACGGTCACACCCATCTCTTCCATGGCAGCGCACATGGCGCCACGCAGATCGTGCAGGGAGTCGACGGGCGGGACTGGAAAGTAGCCGCCCTTCACGCCCGGACGGTGACCGACGTTGCCATCCTCGTAGACCTTCTCGGAGTTCCACTCTGCCTCCTCGGAGTCGATCTGCACCATGGAGCCGGCCATGGTCACGCTCCAGCGCACGTCGTCCAGGACGAAGAACTCGGGTTCGGGGCCGAAGTAGGCGGTATCCGCAATGCCGGTGGACTTGAGATAGGCCTCGGCTCGCTTCGCTACCGAGCGGGGGTCGCGCTCATAGCCTTCCATGGTGGACGGCTCAAGGATGTCGCAGCGCAGGTTGAGGGTGGACTCGTCGGTGAACGGATCCATCACCGCGGTGTCTGCATCCGGCATCAGTATCATGTCGGACTCGTTGATGCCCTTCCAGCCCGCGATGGAGGAGCCGTCGAACATCTTGCCATCCTCGAACAAGTCCTCGTCAATGGTGGAGGCCGGCACGGTAACGTGCTGCTCCTTGCCGCGGGTATCGGTAAAACGGAAATCGACGTACTTGACGTCATTGTCCTTGAGCATTTTCAGGACGTTCTTTGCGGCCATCTCGATCTCTCCAAGAAGGTTTCCAAGAATGGGCTGCCGATTGGCAGGCCCGGTCAATATTGCGTTCCCGCCGAGTCCGGTAGTGCGGGCAGGGGGGCTCGCAGTTGCAGGGCAAACAACGTGCCACGCCCAAAGAAATTGCCTCGGGCGGCTATTCGCTTGCCCCAAATCGCTTTTTTCGACTGAAACTATAAGGAAATTCGCAATACCTGGCATCAACAGATCTGTTTATGAGCCCATGGACCCGACCCGGCAGCAAGGATCGATGCAATCTACCGTCCCCTGGAGCGCACCATTATTGTGCCCCACTCGCCAAGGTGCACTACAATGGTGCGCTTGTCCGGTATTTCAGTCGAACCACCCCGAAACGCGGATCCTCTCCCAGTGCCCCCTGCAACCGCTGGCGTAATTGTTCCGCCTGCTCTGGCTGGCAGTCGACCACCGGCAGTTCGAGATCGATCTCTATGCGGCCGGACAGGTAATGGAGCACGACCTCCCGGTCCTCCGGCAGATCATCGGGCCAGCGCTGACGCAGAAGCTGCAGTACCTCGCCCCGCAGCGGCAGATCGGTACAGGGTGGCGCCTGCTCGTCGTTCTCAGGGTCGACATGCACCGTGACGTCATTGATGGTCTCCACCGCCTCCTTGAGCCGTTCCTCCACCGCGATGCTGATCATGTGGCCTTCCGACACCGAGAGCCGGGGATCGACCTGGACATGCACATCGGCCGAGGCCTGGTGGCCATGGCGACGGGTCCGCAACATGTGAATCGAACGCACCCCGTCGACCGACAGAATGGCCCGCCTCGCGATACTGACCTGCTCAGGGTCGAGCGCCGAATCCACCAGCTCCTGCATCGCCTCCCAACCCAGGTCCCAGCCGATCTTGGCGACCATGGCACCGACGACGACCGCGGCAACTGCATCCAGGTAGGGCCAGCCGGCCATGGCGCCGAGAATGCCCAGCAACACCACGATAGATGAGATGGCATCGCTGCGATGATGCCAGGCGTTGGCCTCGAGCATGCGTGAGCGGACCCGGCGCGCCACCACGATGGTGTACCAATAGAGCGCCTCCTTTGCCAGGATCGAGACGGCCGCGGCCCAGACCGCCAACACACCCGGGGTCGGGTAGGCGCCTGCGGCGACCCGCTCTACCGCATCCCACACGATACCCAGCGCCACCAGGCCCAGCAGGATGCCCAACCCCAGTGTCGCCGCGGTCTCGAAGCGACCGTGCCCGTAGGGGTGTTCCTCATCCGGCTCCTCGCCGGCGTGGCGCGCCGCGAACCAGACCAGGGCATCGGAGGCCAGGTCGGAGAGCGAGTGAATCCCGTCTGCGACCAGCGCCGCGGAACTGGCCATGACGCCGACTACGAGCTTCAGCGCCGAGAGCAGCAGATTGACGACTGCCCCGACCAGGGTCACCCGCTGGCTGGCGCTGGCGCGCTCCTGGAGCAGGGGAGTGGCCGTTCCATTCACGTGCCACCCCCAACTCGCACAACCAAGATGTACTCGTCGCCCTGCTCACGCAGTTCCAGCACCTGGTGGCCATTGATACGGCACCAGGCAGGGATATCGTTCATTGCCCCGGGATCGGTACAGACCGCCTCCAGCTCTTCGCCTGGTGCCAGCTCCGCAACCCGGTCCTGGACGCGGATTACCGGCATTGGGCAGAGTAGGCGGCGACAGTCTAGGGAATGGCGTGACGGCATGGGGCAGGGCAGGGCGGTGCGGATGGCACCGGATTATACCCTGCCTCCCGGCGCGGGGGGCGAGCTCAGGGACGGAAGCGTGTTGATCGAGGCCACTTGCCCGCGGGCAGGGGGATACGATTCCCGTCGAGAAAGGTGCGGTAGCGCACCAGCCGCACCAGTCGGCCGCTCTTGCGTTTCACCTTGGCGTAGCGATCGCCTTCGGCGAGAATGTAGCGGCAACGCTCCCGTTCGAACTTCAGACAGATCCTGCCCTCCGGCGTCACCCGCCAGCTGCCGGCTCGCCAGGACCAGAATCGCTGCTGCACCACCCGCCCGTCCGGCCGGTAGTAGGTGAAGCTGCTCAGGCCCGTGTTGACATTGTGCGATTCCACCGTTCGACCGCCAAACAACGCCTCCACCTCACCGCGAGATAGCAGACGCTCGCTCTGCAGCACGGGTACCGTCACGCACCCGGCCAGGATCAACGAAAGGGCCAGGCCCGAGAGACATCGGAGCTTCATCGATCCGTTCCCTTATTACGGTTCACCGATTGCAGCAATTGGATCACTCTTTGATAACGGTAGGCACGCGGCGGGAGTATGCCGATCAGCCCGCGCTCTCGATGCGATTTGCGCGTCTGGCGTTCCAGCCGCGTCTCTACCCCCAGCCGCGGCGACCACTCGATGAATCGGGTCTCCAATACCTTGCGGGTCCAGAGCTTGGGATGAATCTTGTAGCGCTCGCAGCGAAAGCGCCGAACCCTCTCGGTCCGCCCTGCAACCGCCCTGCGGACCTCACCCAGTGCGGTGCACTCATAGTTTCGCCGCTCGCGGTTGCCACGCCGGTCACTGCGGTCCATGACAAATTCTATCTTTGTACCGGATTGGGCCCGGAGCAGGCGAGCGGGGCTCCCCTGAACGAGCCGATGCCGATAGCGGACGGTACCATCCAACCCCTTTCGTTCGAGCGGTGGCAACAGCGGGTTGGCGGACCGCCGCTCGGTGCGCAGGCGCTGGTCCTGCCAGACCTGCTCACCACCTCGGGTCTGTTGCAACCGGTAGACAGAGCCATCGGAGTACACCAGTACCGTCCCCGGCGTCGGGGCGGCAGCCACCTTCGCCCCCAGCATGCAACCTGCGATCAGGATGAGCCACTTCAGGCGGTAAATTGGTTTCATGCCACCTCTCCCGCTACCGGCCGAGAGGGTCGAGCCTCCATCGCGCTATTCTCCGAAGGAATCGACCCCTGGTCGGTACGGCCAGGCGTCCAATCCTCGTCATAGAACGCCTGGAAGAGGCGTTGTGGCAGGCCTCCGGGCCTGACCATCCGGGTAAAGTCGTGCCCCACGCCCGGCAGAATATCCAGGTCCACCCTGGGTGAGAGTCCCCGCTCCCGCGCCTCCCCGCGCATTGCCACAACCCAGTTACGCGCCCGCTCGAAGCGGCTTCGACCCTCCAGGCGATCGATCTTCTCCCGCGTATTGAACGAGGCATCGCGATGTCGGTCACGCTCTCCCACGAACACGAGCACCCGCTTGCGCAACAGCGCCGGCAGGTCGAAGGACGCCCGCAAAGTCGAACTTGACCCGATGCCCAGTGGGTAGCGAACCCGCTCGTCCGGCCAGGTGTACCAACCGGCAGAACCCAGGGCCAATCGCCGTACCCGTTCCGGGTGAACCAGGGCAAAGCGATGGGCGAACTGTGCCCCGCCCGAAAAGCCGAACAGATCGAAGGGCGGCAAATCCCACCCGAACATCTGCTCGATCTCCTCGATCGCCTGCAGCAGGGCGAGATCGGCGCGCGGGCCACGTCCGCGTCGACCCAGACGCTGGTAGTCGGAGAAGTCGCCGCGTCCGAAGCGGGGCACCAGCATGGCCACGCCCCGCGAGGCCGCAAACGGCGCGAAGGCCTGCAGATGTTCCCGGTCATTGCGCGAGATACCGTGCACGCTGACCAGCCACCTGCGCGGTGCCATCCCGACAGAGGGAAGCAGCAGGGTGCAGGGCAGGGCAGGATCACCCTCGGTACGGATATGGTAGAGGCAGGCTCGCGGGGCACCCGAAAGCCTGCTCACAACTGGCCTCCCAGTGACACTGCGCGCAGCGTCGGCACGTCCGGTTCGGAGGCAAGCCCCAGCAACCGCCGCATCGCGTCGTCTCCTTGGAGCAGTGCACCCGGCTCGCCGGTAGCGACCAGGTCACCATTCTCCAACAACCAGAGCCCGTCGGCGGCAAGCATCAGATCGCGCCGGTGGCTGGCCATCAGCACCGTACCCGGAAATTCCGCCACCACCCGCTCGAGGGCCCTACGGGCCGCCATGTCCAGGTGCGCATCGGCCTCGTCCAGCAGCAGGATCTTCGGCGCCGCGATCAGCGCCCGGGCCAGGCTCAGACGCACCCGCTGACCCTGGGAGAGATTGCTTCCCCCCTCATTCACACGGGCCTCCAGACCCTTGGGGAGCCGGGCTGCAAACTCGGTCACACCACACAGCTCGGCCACCTGCTGCAGTCGCGCCACGGTATCGGCAGTCGCCTTGCCCGGCAGGCCATAGAGGATATTACTGCGCAGGGTGCCCCGCAGCAGGGGTGCCTCGGGCCCCACATAGCCCACCAGGCCGGCCAACTCGTCGCTCGGCAGGTCCTCCAGGTCAACCCCGCCCAAGAGGATCCGGCCTGTACGCGGACGCCGCAGGCCGGCAAGCAGGCACAACAACGTGCTCTTCCCTGCCCCGTTCGGGCCGGCGATCACCACTTTTTCGCCGGCCGCGGCAGAGACGGTCAAAGCGTTCAGTGCGCCCTGCGCGGACACCGCCTCCAGCCGGATTTCGCCGTCCACATCCGCTGGCACTGCCGGCACAGCCGGCGCGGGTTGCCGGTCGAGCCGACCTGCAAGGCGCTGGAGGTTCTCCAGGGCCACCTCCGAGCCAAGACGATATTCCTGGGCACGCCCCAGATGACGCAGCGGCGTCGCGAGGAAGGCCACCAGGAAGAACACCGCCAGCAGATCTCCCGGCGAGCTCAGTCCGACCGGCACCAGTTGTCCCGCCGCCACAAAGGCGGCGACTAATGTGATCCCGACGCCCACCTCCACCGTCGCGCGCAGGTCACCGATGCGCGCGGCCTTGGTGCGCGCGGCCTCGATCAGGCGGCGGTTCTGCCTCGCCAGATGTCGGCGTTCATGCTCGGTCCGGGCGAACAATCGTATCGTCGGGACGACCGAGACCTTCTCCGTGAGATTGGCCGCCAGCTGCCCCTGTCGGCGGCGCGCCTCTCCTACCGCCTGGCGCAGCCTGACGCCCTGGCGAACCAACACAGCGGCAGTGACGCCCAGGCCCATGCCGACGGACAACGCATAGTAGGGGTGCAGGCTCCACAGGGCCACAAACACCACTGTGAAGGCAATGAATGCGACCAACAGTCGAGCCGCACCAAGGCTGATCCATTGGCGTACCGCGTTGAGATCGCCGACCAGGCGATACAGCAGCTGCCCCTTGCGCAAGCCACTGAGGGACCCGGTGTCACTGAGCAGGATACGGTTGAAAAGTCGCTTGCGGAGATCCCGCACATACAACTGCCCCAGCAGTTCCGCTTCCACCCGCTCGCGCCGCCGCAGCAGCCCGATGGCCAGTGCAATCAGCGGGAGTCCCAGCGCCTGCAGCCAGAGACTCGGGCCGCCGCGCACCGGCGCCATAAGGTAGGCCTCGAACAAGTGGCGGCCCTCCCAAGCGAACAGGATGGCCAGCAGCGGCTGCGCCACCCCGACGGCCAGCAACAGCCCGAAATGATGCCGGCGGCGTCCCCTAAACAGCCTGGGCAGTCTCATCGCGCGCTCCCTGGCGGGTTGCCGCTGCGAGCAAGGCCGCAGCCTGATGTGGATTCGACAGGTCGGTCTTTTCCAGCACGGGGACATCAAGATGCGCCGCCACCTCCGTCATTGCCAGCGGCGCCGCAGTAAAGGCCCCGCTCACCCCGAGCACACGGTGGCCCTGGTGTCGGAGCATGGCCACGCCGTTGAGGGCGCCCATGGCATCGGCGCCGGCAAAGATGACTCCGTCGATGCGCTCGCGCAGATCGCGACTTTCTGCAAGCAGCGCCGTCTCCCGTTGCAAAAGCCCATCGGCGATCTCGATCAGCACCACATCCGGGGATGCCGCGTGGGCGTGAGCGATCAGCCCAGCTGCGAGCGCCTCGATGCGCTCGCGCGACAATGACACCGTGGTGGCATGGCCCATATCGGTGAAGTCACCGACCCAGACGGCGCCCGCATCATGCATCATCCAGTAGTCACCGCCGGCACCGGTCCCGGTAACCTTGATACAGGCGACCCGCTTGCCAGCCCGGGCCAGGCCCAATGCCAGCCGCGCGAGGGCAGTGGTTTTGCCCGCGTTCATGCTGTTGCCGAAGACCGCCAGGGCGGGAATCGGGCGCGCTTCGGTGGGTAGGTCGTCCGGCGCTACCGCATAGCGCATCAGGTTCAGGACATGGCCGTTGGAATCGGCCAGCAGGCCTACCGGTTCGAGGACCGTGGGCGCAGATACCGCCCGGTGGCGACACTGCTCCTGGGCGGCGATGCCACCGGCGGCCACCAGAGCGCACTGTTCCAGATCGGCCGGCAGCACCCCGCCAAACTGGTCGGGCGCATAACGCTCTCCGTAAGCGACCACGACATGGTCCCCGGCGAACAGATGCGCGCGCCTGCCATCGGGTCGTTCCAGGCGCTTGTGGTGGCCAATCCGACCCACCCTGGCCAGCAGGAGATCCCCGCTGCGCGGGGCATGGCCAGCAGTCACCAGGCCCGACACATCCGACAGCTCGACCCGGCGCGTGACGAAGCTGCGCTTGGCCCGGGCGAGAGGATTTTCCGAATCGAAGGGCTGAAATTCTTCCCGTGCCCCGGGGTAGGTCATCACATTCATCAGGCGCTGCTCCTGCCACTATCTTGTGTAGGAGAGCATAGTGGGAAAATATCCCATGTCAAGTCCCCGAAACGATATTGAGAACGGTTTCGAAAAAAGTCAGAAATTTCTCATTAGAGAAACCCCTCCCGCTAGGTCCGCGGTGGCATCGCCGAAGCCCTTGATGATATAGGTCTGGAAGCGCCAGGCAGGGTCTGGCTTCCAGACATGAAACACCATCAGACTGCGCCGGTCATCCTTGCCGTTGCGGTTGTTCTGCCGATAGCCGGCACTCACTCCGATATCCTGCTCCGGGCCCACAGGGTGGGAGAGCCCGGCACGTGCCAGCCACACATCGCGGTAGTCAGTGGTTGCCGTGTCTCCATAGACGCGATAGCCGAGGGCGCCGAAGAGGGTGGTGCGGGAGAGCAACGCATAGGGCGCCAATTCGACAGTAAAGTCCGCCTTCCCCGTACCCAGCGCCTCGTCGTCGTCCGCAGTCGGCAGCTTGACCTTGCCGCGTAGCGAGGCGCCCACTCGGCGCCCACGATCGTAGAACAGGCGATAGCCGGCACTCAGCACGATATCGCCGAGGCCCTCGCGCACCCCTGTGCTCCCCGAGCCCGACAAGACCGTACCGTCGGGCAAGACGTTGCCGGCACCCTCGATGCGCAGCCAGGGAATGCTGGCCTTGAAGGTCCAGGGGCCGGACTTGTGCCGGATCCCGAACGACAGACTCTGGATATCGGTATCGGTGTTGGTGCCGTAGTCACCAGTGGAAAAGTAGGCACTCACTGACAATCTGGTTTGATCTGCCGCCGCACTGGCGCCAGTCCACAGCGCCAAAGCCATGCAAAACCCTAACACCCTGTTCATCTTGTTCTCCTCGAGTCCAGCCTTTGGTGTATTGACACTGCGTCGCGCGCAGGCTACCGGAAGGGGATTTTGCGCAGGACCGGCAAGCTCTTCTGTGACCTCGGACACGCAGAGCCGATTCGGCCGGAGCCCTCAATCAGAATCGGTGCCACTGTCGTCCGGTACGTCGGGCACGTCCGGGGTATCGGGCTCATCCGGGGTGTCGGGCACATCCGGGGTATCGGGCACGTCCGGGGTATCGGGCACGTCCGGGGTATCGGGCACGTCCGGGGTATCGGGCACGTCCGGGGTATCGGGCACGTCCGGGGTATCGGGTTCGTCCGGGGTGTCGGGCTCATCCGGGGTATCGGGTTCGTCCGGGGTGTCGGGCACGTCCGGGGTGTCGGGCACGTCCGGGGTATCGGGCTCATCCGGGGTATCGGGCTCATCCGGGGTATCGGGTTCGTCCGGGGTGTCGGGCACGTCCGGGGTATCGGGCTCATCCGGGGTATCGGGTTCATCCGGGGTCTCGGGCTCATCCGGGGTCTCGGGCTCATCCGGGGTGTCGGGCTCATCCGGGGTGTCGGGCTGATCCCGGCCCGCGTGTTCGCCCGGATCTCCGTGGTCATCCAGATCTTCGGCGGCTTCTGCGCTCCGCCCGGAAGGGTCGCCCTCCGGCAATTCTGGCCCCCGATGCTTTCTGCCGCGATCCTCGGCGTCGGCATCTCCACCCGCCACGCGCCGGAGCTGCTCGGTGGATTCGTCGGACGCTCTTTCCGATCCCGTCTTACCAGGATCTTCATCTTTTTCTCTTCGGTCGTGTTCAGAATGCCTGGTGGCAGACGCGGCCGCACCCCTGTCACGGCCGCCATCATCTCGCCCGCCGCCGCTGACCGAACCACGCCCTGATCGGGTTTCCGAATGCCGTCCGGTGCCAGTCTCCGACGCTTTGCCAGGACCCCGCTGCTCACGCGATTCTCTGTCTTCCAGACCCGGTCGAGCGGCGCCGGCCTGATCGTGCAGATCATCGAAATCCTGCTCTACCAGTACCTCGGCGGCGCCGTCACGCACCAGCAGCGTCACCGGCTCGCCCGGCGTTGCCCTCACACCTCGGGGCGCTGCGACGCTCGGGCCCTCGACCAGTTGCAATTCACCCTGCTGGGCTCGGGCCACAACGGCCTGAATCACCGCGATACCCGCGTCCGGCAATCGCAAGGGCCTTGGCCGGTCTATGACCAGGCCCGGTGGCGCCGAATCGATACGGGTTGCGTGGATACCCCCATCCGGCCGTTGCAATCCGCTGACCGCCACGGTCTGGCCGGCGTTCAGTTTGGCCATCGCAGATGCCGGCACATCCACCGGCACGCCCGCCACCCGGATTCGGGCGGCGAGGGGATCTACGGCCTCGATCGCCCCGGCCACGGCATACTCGATGCTGATGTCCTCGGCCACGAATCCGCGCGGCGCCCGAATGGCACGGATATCAACCAACTGACCGACCGCCAGCTCATTCGCCGCAATAGGGCGCCCGTCGATGCGTACCGGCGTGTCGCTGGCGTAGTGGATTTCCAGACCATTGACACAAACGCTGCCGAAGCCGGTGACCACGCCGCGCACGAACAGTTGGTTTGGACGACCGGTACCACCCAGGCCCCCCCGCTCGGCATGTCCGGTGCCACCAAAGCCTTCCGGCAACACCGCACCAACCCGGCGCCCGGTACCCCCGAGGCCCTCGCCCCGATGCCCGGTTCCCCCCAAGCCACCCCGGTCACGGCGCAACCCGGTACCGCCGATGCCATCGGTGTCTCCCTTTTCCTCGCGCAGGCCGGTGCCACCCAGGCCATCGTAGATAGCGGCAAGCTCCGGCAATTGACAGGGGTTGGCCATGGCCGCTGCCCAAGGCAGCCACCACAGCAATAAAGCGGCAAACAGCGCGTTACGGCTGATCATCTCGCGCGGGTTCGTCGTAGTAATAGAGACCGACCGCGAGCAGTCGGCGGTCGGGCGCCTCCGGGTCCTTGGCCGCGCTGGCCTGACGGTTGATCTCCTTGAGCAAGGCCATGCCCTGCTCCTCGAGCAGGTCACGGATGGCCGGAAGGGCCTCGGGCGGAATGCTGTGATATTGCACCACCCGGTCGAAATACGGTGGTTCCTGTCCCTCCAGGTTGCGCACGCCGGCCATCAGATGGGCATACCCGGCCTGCTCGAAGTAGTAGAGCTTCTCACCCTCCGACTGGGTCGGGACGAAGGCCTCGGTGACCAGTCTTACCCGGTCATCCTCGAGCGCGACCACGCCCACCCGCAGCAGTTCGTCGAGGATGGCACGCGGGCGTACGTCGCTGCTGATCTCGTTCGACAACATGTCGAAATCTCTCTCCCCCTCCACCTTGGAGTCGCGCGGCAATACCAGCGGGTGACCCTGCTCGTCCTGCCAGCCGGGCGCAGTCATCCAGGCATTCACCAACTGCACTCCCACCGACACCCGCTTCGGCACATCGTTCCTTTGGAATCCCATTTCGCGGAAGCGCTTCACGTCCTTGCGATGCACCCCGGTCAGGACGCTGATGCGACTGTCGGTGGTACGTTTGCCCTCCACCGGAAAATCATGGATGGCGACATCCACCATGACCTGTTTGAATAGCTCGACGATGGCCGGCAGAGTAATGCCATGGCGGATCATCAGCCGCGCAAGGGGGCGCAACAGGCGTCGTACCGCCCCCATCACCCGCTTCGGTAGTTCGTCCAGTGCCTCTTCCATGGGCGAAGTCTAGCAAATGTGGGAAATTTTTACAGAATCCACGCCTGGGGAAGCTCGTGTGCGGGCAGCGGCGCCACCGCCAGCTGGTGCGGATTTCCTTCCGCGTCCACATATTCCAGCTGCACCTGCTCGGCCTGCTTGCCCTGGCTGTATCGGGCGACGATGCGGGCAGCGAGTTGCAGGTCGTCCTCGCTGATGTCGCCGTCGATGAGGGTCAACGGGCCGCCATGGCTGACCGTCCGCAGGTGGGGGTATTGCTTGCGATAGCCCTGCAGGAATTTTCCTTCGCCTTCCTCCCGCGCCACGATCAGCTTGTAGTGCGGTGCCGGGCGGATATGGCGCCCCACTTTGAGCAGCATGATGTCGTCCAGCTCGTAGCGGCGCTCGCCGCGTGCCTGCCACAGATCGCTCAATTTCACCGAGTACTGCTCATCGGTGAGAAAGCAGCAGCCGCCCGCCGGCTGGGCATAGTCCTCGAATCCGTATCTCGCCGCCAGGGCCATCTGCGGCTTGCGCGAGCGCCCCGAGAAGTCGAACAGCTGCTCACGGTCGACCCAGCCTTCGCGCTCGGGCAGGGTAGGGGGCAGGTTCTTCGCGCACAGCGGGCGCAGCAGGTGGTCGCCGATCCCCGAGTCACGCTGGACCACCGGCATGGTGTCCTTGCGCTGTGATTTGGGACGCTGGCCGACGACCTCGCCGGTGATGACGAAATCGAAGCCATGGGCATGGATCCATTCAGCCGCCTTCTTCACCATGAAGATCTTGCAGTCCAGACACGGATTGAGGTTGGCCCCGTATCCGTACTTGGGGTTGAACACCACGTCCTTGTATTCCTCGACGATATCGATGATGTGGAGCTTGATGCCCAGCTGCTCGGCCACCCACAGGGCATTGTTGCGCTTGGGCCTGGCCTTGTCTTTCTTGCGGATGGCATGGGTATGGCCCTCGACGCAGAAGCCGGTGAAGAAATTCACGCCCTCGACGTGGATCCCCTGCTCCTGGACCGCCTTGGCGGCGAGCAGGGAATCGAGCCCCCCTGAGATCAGGGCGAGTGCCTTGCGCTGTTCGGTCATATCGGTCTGCGATCGCAAAAACACGCATTATAAGGAGTACCGGCCGGATCAGCGGTTATAATCCCCGGTTTTTAGCCGGGTTCCCATAGGGAGACCGTGAAACCCGTAAGCGGAGACATTCCATCAAGATGAGCCAGGAAACGGACGTATCGACCTTTCAGGGGCTGATTTTCGCCCTGCAACGCTACTGGGCCGAGCAGGGCTGCGTGATCCTCCAGCCCTACGACATGGAAATGGGCGCGGGCACCTTCCACACCGCCACCTTCCTGCGCTCCATCGGGCCCGAACCCTGGAACGCCGCCTATGTGCAGCCCTCCCGGCGTCCCACCGACGGCCGCTACGGCGAGAATCCCAACCGCCTGCAGCACTACTACCAGTTGCAGGTGGTGATGAAGCCCTCGCCGCTGGATATCCAGGATCTCTACCTGGGCTCATTGAAGATGCTGGGGATCGACCCGCTGGTGCACGACATCCGTTTCGTCGAGGACAACTGGGAATCGCCCACGCTGGGCGCCTGGGGACTGGGCTGGGAGGTCTGGTTGAATGGCATGGAGGTCACCCAGTTCACCTACTTCCAGCAGGTGGGCGGCCTGGACTGCCGGCCGGTGACCGGTGAGATCACCTACGGCCTGGAGCGCATCGCCATGTATCTGCAGGGCGTCGAATCGGTCTACGATCTGGTATGGACGCGCGGCCCGCAGGGCCCTGTGAGCTACGGCGACGTGTTCCACCAGAACGAGGTGGAACAGTCGCGCTACAACTTTGAAGAGGCGGACGTGGATTTCCTGTTCGCCCTGTTCGACCAATGCGAGAAGGAGTCGCAGCGGCTCAACGAGCTGGGCCTGCCGCTGCCCGCCTATGAGCGCGTGCTCGAGGCATCGCATGCGTTCAATCTGCTCGATGCCCGGCACGCCATCTCGGTCACCGAGCGTCAACGCTACATCCTGCGCGTGCGCGCCCTCGCCCGCGCCGTGGCCCAGGCCTACTACGAGTCCCGCGAGCGGCTCGGCTTCCCCCTGCTGAAGCCGACGCAGCAGGAGGTGGCCAATGCCTGAGCACGCCGACATGCTGTTCGAACTGGGCACCGAGGAGCTGCCGCCGGTCGCCCTGAAACGCCTTTCCGAGGCACTGTGCCGCGAATTCGAGGCCGGCCTGGCCGATGCCTCGCTGACCCACGGAGAGGTGATCGGCTACGCCACGCCGCGGCGCCTGGCAGTGCTGGTCAAGGACCTCGCCGCACGCCAACCGGACCGGGATATCGAGCGCCGCGGGCCGGCCATCAAGGCGGCCTTCGATGCCGAGGGCAGGCCGACCAAGGCGGCCGAGGGCTTTGCCCGCTCCTGCGGCACCACGGTGGATCGACTACAGCGCCTGCGCACTGACAAGGGCGAGTGGCTGGTCTACCAGGTCCACGAAACCGGTAAGGCGGCGGGGGTGTTGCTGCCCGCGATCGCGGAGCGGGCACTCGAACGCCTGCCCATTCCCAAGCGCATGCGCTGGGGCCAATCGGAGGCCGAATTCGTCCGCCCGGTGCATTGGCTGGTATTCCTGCATGGTCAGGAAGTGGTGGACTGCACCCTCCTCGATGCGACCGCCGACCGGGTCACCTACGGCCATCGTTTCCATCATCCGCAGGGCATCACGCTCTACGATCCCGCAGACTATTCCGCGATCCTGGAGACAGTGGGGAAAGTGGTCGCTTACTTTCCGGATCGCAAGTCACGCATCCGCGCACAGGTCGAGGCCAAGGCCCACGAACTGGGTGGACGGGCCGACATCGACGAGGCCCTGCTGGAGGAGGTGACGGCGCTCAACGAGTGGCCGATCCCCATCGCGGGCAGCTTCGAGGCCGACTTCCTCAGCGTGCCCCACGAGGCCTTGGTTACCACCATGAAGACCAACCAGAAGTACTTTCCGGTCTTCGACACCGAAGGGCGCTTGATGAATCATTTCATCACTATCGCGAATATCGAGAGCCGCGATCCCTCGGTGATCCGCGCCGGCAACGAGCGGGTGATCCGCCCGCGCCTGGCCGATGCCATGTTCTTCTGGCAGCAGGATGCCAAGAAGCGCCTCGAGGATCACATCGAGTCCCTCAAGGAGGTGGTATTCGAGAAGCGCCTGGGCAGCATGTACGACAAGTCCCAACGGGTCGCGGCACTGGCACGGTATATCGCCGAAGAGATCGGCGCCGACCCGGCCAAGGCCCAGCGCGCCGGTGAACTCAGTCGCTGTGACCTGATGACCGAGATGGTCTACGAGTTTCCCAGCATGCAGGGCATCATGGGCCGCTACCAGGCGCTGCGCGACGCTGAGGACCCGGAACTTGCCCAGGCATTGGACGAGTTCTATATGCCGCGCTTCTCCGGTGACCGCCTGCCGCAGACGCCCACCGGGATCGCCATTGCCCTGGCCGAGCGTATCGATACCCTGGTGGGGATCTTCGGCATCGGAATGAAGCCTACCGGCGACAAGGATCCGTACGCGCTACGTCGCGCCGCACTCGGTGCGCTGCGCATTCTGCGTGAGCACTCACTTCCGCTGAATATCCGTGAGTTATTGATACTTTCAGCAGAACGCCTGGCAGACCGTCTGACCGAGCCGGACGTCATAGACCAGGTCGAGCTGTTCATGCTGGAACGCCTGCGGGGGCTGTATGCGGAGCAGGCGATCCCTGGCGACGTGTTCGACGCCGTCAAGGCGGTGGACCCGCCCCATCTCGGTGACTTCGACCGGCGGATGGTCGCCGTGGAACAGTTTCGCCATCTGCCGGAGGCCGAGGCCTTGGCGGCCGCCAACAAGCGCATCGGCAATCTGTTGAAGAAGGTCGAGGGCGAGTTGCCCAGCGAGATCGACCCGGCGCGCTTCGAGGCCCCCGCCGAGCACGAACTCTATGGCGTGGTACAGCGCCTGGCCGGCGAAGTCCGGCCGATGCTGGGGGAGGGCGATTATGCCGGCGTACTCAAGGCATTGGCCGGTTTGCGCCAGCCAGTCGATCATTTCTTCGACGACGTGATGGTGATGGCCGAAGATCCCGCGCTGCGCGACAATCGCCTGGCACTGCTGGCGCGGGTTCAGGGCCTGTTCCTCAAAGTGGCCGATATCTCCCATCTACAATCCCTGGACAGGGAGGGATGATCGATGCACAACACCGATGACCGCGATAGCTGGGACGCCATGCTTGCCGCGGTCCAGGCGTTTCACGACAAACACGATTTTCGCAACACCGGGGGCGAGGAGCTCACCTATCGCGTCGCACTCATGGCCGAAGAGCTCGGGGAGATCTCCAGCTGCGTGACGAAAGGGAAAAGTAAAGACTCACTTTCCGAAGAAGTTGCCGACCTCTTGATCCTATTGATGGGTACCGGGATCGCGGCGGAGTTCGATCTCAAACAGGCCTTTTGGGACAAGATGGGCAAGTTGATGCAGCGCGACTCGCGGATGGTCAACGGCCGCATCCGGGTCTCCGAGTTCCGGGATATGGAATGAGATCTGTGTAATGACCCGACTCGCCCTGCTTGGCCGTGATGGCGTCATCCTCGAGTCGCGCGAAGGCGGCATTTGCTCGCTGGAGGATATGCAGATTATCCCGGGGAGTTTGGAAGCCGTGGCGCGGCTCAACCACGCCGGCTATCGCGTCGCAGTCGCAAGTAACCAGCCCGCGCTGCAGGAAGGCGGGCTGGATATCGATACCCTGAATGCGGTCCACGCCCGGCTGAACGAGCTGTTGACCCGGGCCGGGGGCCACCTGGACGCGCTCCTCGTGTGTCCCCATGGGCCCAAGGCACGCTGCGGCTGCCACAAGCCCGATACAGGCCTGTTCGAGGAAATCGCCCACCGCCTCGATCTCTCGCTCGAGGGAGTGCCCGTGTTTGGCGACGATAGCGCCGACATGGACGCCGCACATCGACTGCGGGCCCGGCCTTTCCTGTTAGCGACCGGAAATGGCGAACAGACCCACCGCAGCTATCCCCATCTGGCCCTGTATGACGACCTGACGCATGCCGTATCATCGCTGCTGGATCCCCAATGATCCTGATCCGTTCCTTGCTCTACTTCATCTTCATGTCGCTGACCGTGGTAACCCACGGCACCGCAATTGTTCTGTTGGGACGATTTCTCGGCTCGTCCTTCAGCGACAGGGTCGCCACCCACTGGGGGCGAATCAATATCTGGCTCCAGCGAGTCATTTGCGGCCTTAAGGTACACATCGTCGGGCGAGAAAACCTGCCGGAGGCCAGCGCCATCGTGATGTCGAAACATCAATCCACCTGGGAGACCATCGCGCTGCGCGGGCTGTTGGCACCGCCACAATCGTGGGTGCTTAAACAGGAACTATTGAAAGTGCCTTTCTTCGGTTGGGCGCTCGGCTATTGCCGGGCCATTCCGATCGACCGGAAGGCGGGACGCCGCGCGGTATTGCAGGTGGTCAAGGAGGGTAAACGGGCGCTCGATGACGGCCGCATCGTGGTGATCTTTCCGGAAGGGACGCGAACCGCCCCGGGGCAACGCAAAAAATATGGTGTCGGCGGGGCCATTCTTGCGGAAAAATCCGCCTATCCGGTGATCCCGATTGCGCACAACGCCGGTGTCTACTGGAGGCGACGCGGTGTGAAGAAATATCCAGGGACCATCGAGGTCCGGGTCGGTGCTCCCATCCCAAGCGAAGGGAAGAAGGCCCAGGAAATCATCCAGGAAGTAGAGAAGTGGATCGAGGGGGAGCTGGAAAATCTCCCTAAAGAACCTGCTTAAAAAGTAAGTGTTCGCTCACTTACAAATTGATTGCCTGCTTCCTGTTGTGCCTCGATCAATATACTTCACGGCCTCGCTACTTCCCCTGAAAGGATCCTGAACCCTGTGGATAACTCTGGGGATAATATTGTCAAGCCGGAAACGCCAGAGTAACGTCTCGGTAGGAACCGGCGACACGTCGAATCGCATTCAATCCCTGCGCTTTCCCGCCAACATAGATAGATGGTCAGATATCCAGATTTTCCACAGTCAGGGCGTTACGCTCGATGAATTCGCGCCGCGGTTCCACCAGGTCGCCCATCAGGGTAGTAAAGATCTCGTCCGATCCGACGGCATCTTCGATGTTCACCTGCAGCAAACGCCGTGTTTCGGGATCCATTGTCGTTTCCCATAACTGCTCGGGATTCATCTCGCCCAGGCCCTTGTAACGCTGGATGTGCTGACCGCGCTTGGCCTCCTCCATCAGCCAGGCAAGCGCCTCGCCGAAGCTGGAGACCGGTTTTTCCTTCTCCCCCCGACGGACGACTGCATCGTCCCCGAGCAAGCCCGTCAGGCGTTCACTCAGATCCGCGATCTTTCGATAGTCCACGCTGTGGAAAAACTCCAGCGGTATCAGGCGCTCTGTGGCGATCCCATGGGTCCAGCGCTCCAGACACAAGGCCTCTCCGTGCTCCTCAGTGGCCTCGACCAGACGCAGGCGATATTGGTCGGATACACCAGTATCGGCCTGAAGGCGTGTCTGTAACTCTTCCAGCCACGCGCCGAAGCCCTGCTTGTCCGCGAGCATCGCCTCGTCCACTGGCGGCATGGACAGCAAACGCTGCATGAACCGCTCGTCATAGCGACGCCCCAGCCGTTGCTGGATGGCGGCGACCACCACATAGTCATTGGCCAGCGACTCCAAGGCCGCTTCGGAGAGCGGTGGCGCATCCACGCTCACGTGCAGCGTGGCATTGTCCAACGCTGTGCGCAGCAGATAGGCATTGAGCGCCATGTCGTCCTTCAGATAGGTCTCCTGCTTCCCCTTCTTTACCTTGTACAAAGGCGGCTGCGCAATATAGATGTGGCCACGCTCGATCAACTCCGGCATCTGCCGATAGAAGAACGTCAACAGCAGGGTGCGGATATGCGCTCCATCCACATCCGCATCCGTCATGATAATGATCCGGTGATAGCGGAGTTTGTCCGGGTCGAACTCCTCTCTCCCGATACCACACCCCAGCGCGGTGATCAGTGTCCCCACCTCCGCGGAAGAAAGCATCTTGTCGAAGCGCGCCTTCTCCACATTCAGGATCTTGCCCTTCAATGGCAGAATGGCCTGGGTGCGACGGTCCCGTCCCTGTTTGGCAGAGCCTCCGGCGGAATCACCCTCCACCAGGTACAGCTCTGATTGGGCCGGATCCTTCTCCTGGCAATCTGCCAGCTTGCCCGGCAAACCAGCGACATCGAGGACGCCCTTGCGACGGGTCATTTCGCGGGCCTTACGGGCGGCCTCCCGGGCCCGTGCCGCCTCGATCATCTTCCCGGCAATCACCTTCGCCTCGTTGGGATTCTCCGCCAGAAACTCGCCAAGCTTCTCGACAATCAGGGATTCGACCACCGATTTGACCTCGGAGGAAACGAGCTTGTCTTTGGTCTGCGACGAAAACTTCGGGTCGGGCACCTTTACCGACAGCACGGCGGTCAGACCCTCACGCGCGTCATCACCTGTGGTATTCACCTTCTGTTTCTTTGCCAGGCCCTCGCTCTCGATGTAGTTGTTCAAGGTCCGTGTCAGACCAGCGCGCAAACCCGCGAGGTGGGTACCGCCGTCACGTTGGGGAATATTATTGGTAAAACAGAAAATGTTCTCCTGGTACGACTCGTTCCACTGCATCGCCACCTCGACCCCGATCCCGTTACGTTCGGCCGAAAAATGGAAGACCTTTTCGTGCAACGGGGTCTTCTTGCGATTCAGGTGCTCCACGAAGGCGCGAATGCCCCCTTCATACTCAAAAACATCAGATTTCCCCGTGCGCTCATCCCGAAGTGCGATGCGCACGCCTGAATTCAAAAACGATAGCTCCCGCAGACGCTTCGCGAGGATATCGTAGTGAAATTCGATATCTGTAAAAATCTCTGTGGACGGTTTGAAGGTTATCGTCGTACCGGTGCGAGCCGAATCACCTACCGCCGCCAGGGGCGCCTCTGGCACGCCCAAATGGTAGACCTGCCGGTGGATATGACCGTTCCGATGTATCTCGAGCTCCAGCGTCTCGGAAAGGGCATTCACCACCGACACACCCACACCGTGGAGACCGCCAGAGACCTTGTAGGAGTTGTCGTCAAACTTGCCGCCCGCATGCAGCACGGTGAGGATCACCTCCGCCGCCGATCTACCCTCCTCCTCGTGGATTCCTACCGGGATACCCCGGCCGTCATCGGAGACAGTCACCGAGTTGTCGGGATGCAGAATGACCTGAATTTCCTTGCAATATCCGGCCAGCGCTTCGTCGATGGAGTTGTCGACAACCTCGAACACCATGTGGTGCAGACCGGTGCCATCGTCGGTATCCCCGATGTACATCCCGGGTCGCTTGCGTACGGCGTCCAGGCCCTTGAGCACCTTGATAGAAGAAGAATCGTAGCCTTGAGATTTGCTCATGAATTAGCTTCAGTGACAGAAAACGTAAGATCGATCAATTAATTATACATTATTCTGCTGACAACTACGGGACCAGCCTGCCTTGTTCCACGTGGAACAGGCGCCCCGAGTTGATGGGCAGATCTTCCGCGGCCAAAGCGGTTAGGAGCACCTGCGGATAGCTGTCCACAATCCCAGCCAGAAGCCGTTCGCGGTTGCCCCTATCCAGCTCCGAAGGAAGATCGTCGAACAACAAGACCGGAACCGCCCTGCCGCGTTCCTTTAGCATCTCGGCCTGAGCCAGATGACAGGCACCGACCAACATCTTTAATTGGCCGCGCGAAAGTGTCTTTCCGCTACGCGTCGTCGCGCCCACGAGGACCCAGTCCGCCCGATGGGGCCCGCAGCTCGTGAAATGCTGTAGACGATCAGTCGCGCCCAAGCGCTCAACTGCCTGGGCGAGTGTTTCAGTCTGCGCCCAGCCTTGGCGATAATGAAAGTCAACGGATACCCCGAGCTCCCACCGAGCGAGCCAAGATCGAATCTGTTCCTCCAGTTCTTCGAGATAGCGCTTGCGGGCGGAATCAATCGTGACGCCATAGTCGACCAGTTGATCGTCCCAATGACGAAACTCGGGCCGATCCTCCCTCAGCGCCCTGTTGCGCTGATCGAGGGTCCGTTGATATCGCTGCAAAACTTTCAGATGCCCAGGTTCCACGTGGAACAACCCGGCATCGATGAAACTTCTCCTTAGCCTCGGCTCCCCGGAAACCAGTTCCGCCGCGTCCGCGCCAACCAGTTGAACTGGCAATAGACCCAGGATCTCGGAGCGTTTAACCTTGGTCCGACCATCGAGTCGCACCAGGCTATCCGACCTCGAACGGCGCGTGCCGAGCACATGCCTCGCACCCACGCCCTCACGGAATCTGCCTACCACCTCCAGGTGATCGGTGCCCTCCCGAACCAACGGCGCTACCTCACGGTGCCTGAAACTCTTCCCCCTGGCCAGCAGGTAGACGGCCTCCAGTACGGTCGTCTTACCCGCTCCATTTTCGCCACTTACAACATTGAGTCCCTCGCTGAGACTCAGCTCGAGTGCTTCAACGATCCTGAGATTCTTTATCGAAAGGGACTCGATCATCACGAAAAAGGGGCCACCCGGCCCCTGCTATGCATCCACGTGGCCTGCTCCGCGTATGCCGTTCACAGCCGCATCGGCATGATCACATAACGACATTCCGCGGACCCGTTAGCAGTTATCAGGCAACTTGAATCGGCATCGATCAAAGCCATACTCACCTGCTCCGTATCCAGAACGCCCAACACATCCAACAGGTAACTTACGTTGAAACCTATCGTGATCGGCGGCCCATCGTATTCCACCTGCATCTCCTCCTCGGCTTCATCCTGCTCAGGGTTGTGGGCTTGCAGGTGCAGTCCCTCCGGGGAGAGTCGAAAGCGGATACCCCGATAATTCTCGTTGGACAGTATGGAGGTCCGGGTTAAAGACTGGCGAAGCAGCTCTCTATCTGCAATCAGCTGCTGAGTAGGGCCAGCCGGCATTACCCGCTCGTAGTCAGGGAAACGCCCATCGATCAACTTGGATGTGAACACCGTGCCTTCAGTGCTTATGCGGATATGGCTGCTGCTTACCTCCAATTCCACGTGCTCGTCGTTATTCTGGAGTAGACGACCCAACTCGAGTACCGCTTTGCGCGGGAGGATAACCTGCAGGTCACTGCCAACCTCCATCTGCTGATCGGCATCGCACACTGCAAGCCGGTGGCCATCTGTGGCAACCGCACGAACCCGCTTTGAGCTGATCTCCAGGAGAAGTCCGTTCAGGTAGTAGCGCACATCCTGATGCGCCATCGAAAACGCTGCCTTATCGATCAGCCGCTTCAGCAGCGACTGTGGTAGCGAAAGGCTTTCACTTGCAGCCGTCGGTTCGATATTGGGATAGTCCTGAGCCGGCAACATTCCCATGGTAAATCGGGCTCGACCGCTGCGTAAGGTTGCTTTTTCGCCTTCTATCTCCAACTCGAGCGGAGCGCCCTCCGGCAGCGCCTTGACGATATCGACCAATTTGCGTGCCGGGAGCGTGAACGCTATATCCCCTTCTCCCTCCGCTGGACCAGAGGTACTCAATTCCACCTCCAGATCCGTGGCGGTAAACCTGATTCCATGGGAACTGCCCTCGATCAAGACATTGGCAAGGATCGGCAGGGTCTGTCGCCTTTCCACTACATTGCTCACCTTCAGCAATGGGGTGAGCAGGTCGTCTCTGTTCGCCTTGATTTTCATCGGTCAGATCTCGTCTTAATGATAAATAAAGTTTTTATATAAAAGACTTATTGTTGCTATTAGGCCTGGGGATAACCGTTGACAAGAAATAAATATCTTTTTTTATCAATCACTTACGACGTAAATTGGCTTGCTCAAACGACTGTATGGATCATCCATACGCTGGGGAACGACTGTGGATAGATTCGCTTGATAACCTGCTTGCCAATTTCTGCCGTGGTTATCCCCGTCAACTGCTCAGGGTTCTCAACAGGTTGTTGTAGTCTTCTGCCACATGTACATCTGCATCCCGCAGCTCGGCCACCTTACGCGTGGCATAGAGCACAGTCGTATGATCCCGGCCACCGAAGGCCTCGCCGATCTCCGGCAGACTGTGATTGGTCAACTCTTTGGCCAACGCCATGGCGATCTGTCTCGGCCTGGCAATGGTGCGGCTACGCTTGCTCGAGAGCAGATCCGAAACGCGGATCTTGAAGTATTCAGCGACAGTTTTCTGAATGTTGTCAAGGGTGACCATTCGCGCCTGCGCGTCGATCATGTCCCGCAGGGCCTCGCGGGCGAAGTCGATAGTAACGGCTTGTCCGGTAAAGGTGGCGTTGGCGTTGATTCGGCGCAGGGCACCCTCCAGTTCCCGGATATTCGAGCGCACGTGCTTGCCAATGAAGAAGGCGACCTCACTGGGCAGTTCGATATCGAACAGCTGCTGTGACTTGCTCATCAAAATGGCGACGCGCGTTTCCAGATCGGGTGGATCGATCGATACCGTGAGGCCCCAGCCGAAACGCGATTTCAGCCGGTCCTCCAGACCGTCAACCTCCTTCGGGAAACGGTCACTGGTGAGGATGATCTGCTGTCGGGTCTCGAAAAGGGCATTGAAGGTGTGAAAGAACTCTTCCTGTGACCGTTCTTTGCCGGCAAAGAACTGGACGTCATCGATCAGGAGCGCATTGACACCGCGCATTCGGCGTTTGAACTGGTCGATGGTGCCATGCTGCAAGGCCTTGACCATTTCCGCAACGAATCCCTCGGAATGCATATAGAGCACCCGGGCACCGCGGTTCTTTTCCTGGATGAGATTGCCGACCGCGTGCATCAGGTGTGTCTTGCCCAGCCCTACTCCGCCATAGATGAACAGCGGGTTGTACATGCGACCGGGATTCTCGCCGACCTGGATACCCGCGGCACGTGCCAATTGGTTGGATTTTCCCTCCACGAAGGTATCGAAGGTGAAATCGGGATTGGTCGTAGTCGGCTCGCGTACAGATGACTCGGTATCGCGAGTGCTTTCAGCCTCAAGCAGGACCGGCTGGTTTGGTGCTGTCTGCGCCTGCCCAGGTGACGAGGGTGCGGTTCTTCCGGACTGCTGCCTGGGCCCGGTTGGGCGTGGAGCGCTGCCGATCTCCAGGGTTATCTGTGGTACGTCGTTGCCCGGACCCAGGTCCTGCAGGTAGTTTTCGAGTTTCCCCAGGTAGTGCTTTTTTACCCAGTCGAGTACGAAGGCATTAGGCGCCATCAGGCGCAGTTGGTCCGGCTGTTCAATGCACTGCAAAGGCCGGATCCAGGTATTGAACTGTTGTTCGGGAATGTCGTTGCCGAGCCGTTCCAGTAGATTGTTCCAGGTATTGGTGGTCAAGGTGCTTTGTTGGATCATGTTCTGTAAGGAGGGCCTGAATCGTTCGGGTTCTCCCTGGATTTATTGGTGCCCGATCTCTGCTGAAGCCAAGCCCGACGATCGCTCGTTGGAGAGCATTTAGCGCATTCACCCCAGCCCGGGAGGGGGTGATTCTAGCGCCGAGGGAGAAAGTTATCCACAGCCGAATGAAAATGAGGGGCCTTACTTAGATTCAGGGCATTTAATGATAGTGTTCACTTACTCTTGACTTTGGCCATGTGCAGCCGGCAACGATTCCCGCGGCTTCCCTGTCAGCTTTGACAGTCCCTGAGCAAGAAACGAACGATTTTCCTCGAATCGCAGAGGCAATCATCCAGGATCGCGCCGCGAGCCAGGAGGGCTTTCTCATATTCCGGGCTCTCGATACACGAGCGTCCTGCGTCGTCACATGTCGTAGTCGGACATGAACCGGACCGCTGCCTTGACACGAGGCCGCGCATTGGGTACGGTTCGCGCCTTTCCGATTTCCACCTCCTTATCTCCAATGGCGAGATGGGGTGGTTCTGCGGTATCCAGATTCCATATAGATTAGGGTGGACGTGATGAAACGTACCTTTCAACCGAGCAACCTGAAGCGCGCACGCACCCACGGTTTCCGGGCACGCATGGCGACCAAGTCCGGGCGCAAAATCATCAACGCCCGTCGCGCCAAGGGTCGAGCCCGTCTGGCTCCCTGAGCAAGATTCCCTTACAGCCGGACTTCCGAAAGGCCGGGGATGGGCAACCGTCCCGGGCCTTTTCGCGTGCGCGTCGTTTACTGCGACCAATCGACTATGGTCGTGTATTCAAGGTCGCTCAGCGATCTTCCGACCGTTATTTCACTGTTTTGGCACGAACACGCCAGCCATCAGATGCGAAGCAGGGCACTTCGCGACTGGGTCTGGCGATCGCCAAGAAGCAGTTGCGCCGCGCGGTCGACCGTAACCGGATCAAACGGCTGGTACGCGAGTATTTTCGTACCGAAGTCCTCCCGGCCGAGGAGACTATGCGCGACTATGTGGTGATGGCGCGGTCTGCGGTCAAACTGGCCGGCAATGCCACTCTGCGGGCCTCTCTTTCGAAGCATGTCCGGCGCCTGCGCGAGCGCTGACCGAGTGACACCCTCACCCCGGTGGCTTAAACTTCGCTTCCTCGTGGAGTCTCTGCCGATCCCCCGGTTATCAAGTTCAGGATTTCTTTCCAATGGATAACATACGTCTGCTGCTTTTCATGGCGCTTGCTTTTGTCTCTCTGTTGCTGTGGGAGGCATGGCAAAAGGACTATGTGCTGCCGCAACAGCAGGCCCAACAGACCAGCAGTGAACAGGCGGTTGGGTCAACCGGAGACGCGGCAGTCCCTGAGGTCTCTGCGGTGCAGACAGACACCGGAGTACCAGTGGCGCCCCAGGCGGCTGGTTCCGAATCGGCTCAGGCGAAATTAGTCGAGATCCGCACCGATACGCTCAGGCTTCTCATCGACACGCAGGGGGCCACCATCGTCGAGGCGGACCTGATCAAGTATCCCGTATCAGTGGACCAGCCGGACGTCCCGACGCGCCTGATGAGCCGGGATCCGAAGGATTTCTTTATCGCTCAATCCGGTCTGATAGGAGACAAGAACTCACCCGCGCCCACTCACAAGGCGTTCTTCGAGACCTCGCAGAAGGAATATCGGATGGCCGACGGCAGCGATACGCTTTCGGTGGACTTCCAGTGGCGTTCTCCTGCAGGTGTCGAGGTGGTGAAGCGCTTTGTCTTCACCCGTGGCAAACATTCGTTCCGCATGGAGCAGTTGGTCAGGAATGGCAGCTCGCAGCCCTGGCAGGCGCGTGAGTATCGCCAGCTACAGCGAGG
>JANTHJ010000020.1 GCA_024762475.1 Chromatiales bacterium
GGCGATGCGCCCATCCACCGTCGCCACGATCGCCTGGGCGTCGATGGGCTTGTCGAAGTACATCATCTTGACTGCGCGCAGATAGTAGTAAGCACCGATGACGGAGAAGAAGACGGCCACCACGGCGAGCCATACCATGTCCACGTTGATCACGGCCTCGAGCACGAACAGCTTGGCGAAGAAGCCGACGGTGGGGGGCACGCCGGCCATGGAGAACAGGATCAGCATCATCATGGCCGCCAGCCAGGGGCTGCGGTCGTTCAGACCCTTCAGGTCATGCAGGTTCTCAGCATCGAAGCCGCGGCGGCTCAGCAGCGCCAGCAGACCGAAGCCCCCGGCTGCGGTCAGCGCGTAGACCACCGTGTAGAACAGGGCCGCCCCATAGCCGTTGTCGTTTGCCGCGATGAAGCCCAGGAAGATGAAACCGACGTGGGAGATGGTGGAATAGGCCAGCATGCGCTTGAGGTTGTGCTGGGCGATGGCAACGATGTTACCAATGGCCAGCGACAGTACCGCCAGGATGGTAAGCATCTGCGACCAGTGCACCGCCAGGGGCGCCGCCCCGTCTACCAACAGTCGCAGGCCCAGGGCGAACGCGGCCAGCTTGGGCGTGCTGCCGAGCAGCAGGGTCACCGCGGTGGGGGCACCGTGATAGACGTCGGGCACCCACATGTGAAAGGGAACGGCGCCAAACTTGAACCCAAGGCCGATCACCACGAACACCAGGCCGAACACCAGCACCGTCTGATCGACGTTGCCCGATGCGATGGCATCGGCGACTTCGGGGAAACTGAGCGAGCCGGTGGCACCGTAGAGCATGGAGATGCCATACAACAGCATGCCCGAGGCCAGGGCGCCCAGGACGAAGTATTTCATCGCCGCCTCGGCCCCCTTGACCGAGTCCCGATCGAAGGCAACCAGGGCGTACATGCTCAGCGCCAGCAGCTCCAGCCCAAGGTACAGGGTCAGGAAGCTATAGGCCGAAGCCATGATCATCATGCCGAGGGTCGCGAACAGGCTGAGGATGAAATACTCCCCTCGGTAGATCCCCTGCCCGATCAGGTAGCCGCGACCATAGGCCATGGCGAGGATGTTGATTGCCAGTATCGCCACCTTGAGCACATCCGATACCGGATCGCGCACATAGCTGCCGTCGAACAGCACCTGCCGCGCGTCACCCGCACCCGCCATTACCAGCGCGATGGCACCGAGCAGGCTGAACAGGGTCAGGCCATAGCTGAACATGCGGGTACGCGGCGTCAGGAACAGGTCGACGACCAATACCAGGCAGGCAGCGCCGAGCACAAAGATTTCGGGGAGGACCGGTTGCAGGCTTGTCAGGTCGTATTGCATTGAGCTACCCGAGTGAGTCGGAATCAGAGCTTGCTGATGCCGATGTGCTGAACGAGATTGCCGATCGAGGCATCCATGACGTTGATGAGCGGCGCAGGCCAGAGGCCCAGAATCAGTACCGCCACGGCCAGCGAGGTCAACACGAGTGCCTCGCGGGCATTGATATCCTGTAGTGCGGCGACACCCTCGGAGGTCACCGGTCCGAAGACGACGCGCTTCACCATCCACAGCGTATAGGCCGCGCCGAGGATCAGCGTGGTCGCGGCCAGGAACGCGAACCAGAAATCGGCGCGGAAACTTGCCAGGATCACCATGAACTCACCCACGAAGCCCGAGGTGCCCGGCAGGCCGGCATTGGACATGGCGAAGAAGACCATGAACAGGGCGAACCAGGGCATGACGTTGACTACCCCACCGTAGTCCTTGATCTCGCGACTGTGCAGGCGGTCGTAGAGCACGCCCACGCACAGGAACAGCGCGGCGGAGATGAAGCCATGGGAGACCATCTGTACCATCCCGCCCTGCACGCCGAGCACTGCCCCGCCATCGGCCGCCGGATTGGCCAGGATACGGAATACAATGAAGAAGCCCAGGGTCACGAAGCCCATGTGGGCAATGGACGAATAGGCGATCAGCTTCTTCATGTCCTGCTGTACCAGCGCCACGAAACCAATGTAGACCACCGCGATCAGTGACATGGCGATGATGAGCCAATCGAGCGTCTGACTGGCATCCGGGGTGATCGGCAGGCTGAAGCGCAGGAAGCCATAGCCCCCGATCTTCAGCATGATCGCCGCCAGGATCACCGAACCGCCGGTCGGCGCCTCCACGTGCGCATCCGGCAGCCAGGTATGAACCGGCCACATCGGCACCTTGACCGCGAAGGCGAGCAGGAAGGCCAGGAAGATCAGCACCTGCTCGGTCATGCCCAGCTTCAGGTCATGGAAGGCCAGGATCTCCATGGAGCCGCTCTTGAAGTACATGTAGATCAGGGCGACCAGCATGAACACCGAGCCAAGGAAGGTATAGAGGAAGAACTTGATGGTCGCGTATACCCTACGCGGCCCGCCCCAGACACCGATGATCAGGAACATCGGAATCAGCATTGCCTCCCAGAAGACATAGAACAGCATGGCATCGAGGGCAGAGAATACGCCCACCATCACCCCCTCCATGATCAGGAAGGCCGCCATGTACTGAGAAGGCTTGTACTGGATCACCTCCCAGCCGGCGATGATCACCAGAATGGTGATGAAGGTGGTCAGCAGGATCAGCGGCATCGAGATGCCATCTATGCCGAGGTGGTAGTTGACGTCGAAGGTCGGGATCCACGGCAGATTCTCCACGAACTGCATCTGCGCCGTCGACGCATCGAAGCCGGTATAGAGTGGAATACTCAGGAGAAACGTCAGTATCGACACCCAGAGCGCGAGCCACCGGCTCACGTTCGGCGCCTTGTCCCCGCTCGCCAGCACCAAGGCCCCGCCGATGATCGGCAGCCAGATGACGGTGCTCAATATGGGCCACTCAGCAGTCATTGTTCATTCCAGTTCCAAATGCCTTGAGTCAGACGATCACGAACCAGGTCAGCAGCCCCAGCAGGCCGATGATCATGGCGAAGGCATAGTGATACAGATAACCGGTCTGCAGAAACCGCATCACCGATGCCAGCCAGCCGACGGACTGGGCCGAGCCGTTCACTGCGATCCCGTCGATCAGGACGCGGTCGCCCGCCTGCCAGAGGCCTTTGCCCAGCAGTTGCGATCCCCTGGCAAATAGCCATTGATACAAATCATCGAACCCGTACTTGCGGTCCAGGATCCAGTAGGCCCAGTCGAAGCGCGTAGCGATTTCGGTGGCCAGAATCGGCCGACGGGTATAGATGTACCACGCCACCAGGAAACCACCCGCTGCCAGATAGATCGGAATCCCTGTGAGTCCATGCAGCATGAAGCCAAAGGCCCCGTGAAAGTCGATTTCGCCGAGGGTGTCATGCACCGCCGCCACCGAGATGACCCCGTCGAAATAATCGCCGAACAGCATCGGCCCGATGGTGAAATAACCGACGAAGATCGAGGGGATGGCCAGCAGCATCAAGGGCACCGTCACCACCTTGGGTGACTCGTGGGGCACCGGCTCGTCTGGCACCTCGTGATGCACGCTCGCTTCGGCCCCGCCTTCCTCGTCGTGGGCCTCGTGGTGCGATTCGAACTTACGCGGCCCTTCGCCATGGAACACCATGAAATAGAGCCGGAAACTGTAGAGGGCGGTCACGAAGACACCGGCCACCAGCAGCCAATGCGCATAGCCGCTGCCGAAGATCTGTGAATGATGCACCGCCTCGATGATAGCGTCCTTAGAGAAAAAG
The DNA here is from genome assembly GCA_024762475.1 of Chromatiales bacterium. GTDB lineage: Bacteria > Pseudomonadota > Gammaproteobacteria > Chromatiales > Chromatiaceae > MONJU. Next base: position 3,722 of record JANTHJ010000020.1, read on the forward strand.
CCCGCAAAGCCGGGGAATCCGATCAGCGCCAGGGTGCCGATCAGCAAGGTCCAGTGGGTGATCGGCATGTATTTGCGCAGACCGCCCATGTGGCGCATGTCCTGGTCATGGTGCATGCCGATGATGACCGAGCCGGCGGCCAGGAACAGCAGTGCCTTGAAGAAGGCATGGGTCATCAGGTGGAACAGGCCCGCGGCATAGGCCGAGGCCCCCAGGGCGGCGACCATATAGCCGAGTTGGGACAGGGTCGAGTAGGCGATCACCCGTTTGATATCGTTCTGCACGATGCCGATCAGGCCCATGAAGAAGGCGGTAGTCGCGCCGATGATCATGACGAAGCTCAGGGCCGTCTCGGACATTTCGTATAGCGGCGACATGCGCGCCACCATGAAGATACCGGCGGTCACCATGGTGGCCGCATGGATCAGGGCGGAGATGGGTGTTGGGCCTTCCATCGAATCGGGCAGCCAGACCTGCAGCGGGATCTGTGCCGACTTGCCCATCGCCCCGATGAACAGCAGCATGGTGATCAGCGTCATCAGCGACCAGTGCTGGTCGCCCCAGACATTGACCGTCGTCGCCGCATGTTCGGGCGCACGCGCGAAGGTCTCGGCGTAGTCGAGGGTGCCGAAGTACATGGCCACAGCGGCAATCCCCAGGATGAAGCCGAAGTCACCCACCCGGTTGACCAGGAAGGCCTTGAGGTTGGCGAAGATGGCCGACTCGCGCTTGAAATAGAAGCCGATCAACAGGTAGGACACCAAACCCACCGCCTCCCAGCCGAAGAACAGCTGCAGGAAGTTGTTCGCCATCACCAGCATCAGCATCGAGAAGGTGAACAGCGCGATGTAGCTGAAGAAACGCTGGTAGCCCTCCTCGTGGGCCATGTAGCCGATGGTGTAGATATGCACCATCAGCGACACGAAGGTGACCACTGCCATCATCATCGCAGTCAGGCTGTCGATCAGGAAGCCGATCTCCATGCGCAATCCGTCCACCACCATCCAGGTATAGACCGACTGGTTGTAGACCGGTGCATCCTCGAAAACGAACTGGTAGAGCACCCAAAACGATAGCGCGCAGGAGGTCGCCACGCCGAGAATGGTCACCCAGTGGGCGCCCGCGCGACCGATCTGGTTACGGAACAGGCCGGCAATGACCGATCCGATCAGCGGTGCGAGAACGATGGCAAGAAGGACCGATTCCATTGCGCCTACCCCTTCAAGGTATCCAGATCGGCCACGTTGATGGTGCGCCGGGTACGGAACAGCACCACCAGGATGGCCAGGCCGATGGCTGCCTCCGCAGCCGCCACGGTGAGGATGAAGAACACGAAGATCTGGCCATGTACATCACCCAGAAAATGCGAAAAGGCGATGAAGTTGATGTTGACCGCCAACAGCATCAGCTCGATGCACATCAGCAACAGCAGGACATTCTTCCGATTCAGGAAGATGCCGGCCACGCTCACCGAGAACAGCACAGCAGCCACGATCAGGTAATCGGACAACGCTATCATCAGGCCTTCTCCTCCGGCTTCATCTCGATTACCCGCAAGCGGTCGGCCGCCCGCACCTGCACCTGCTGTCCCGGATCGAGGTACTTGGTATCCGGCCGACGGCGCAACGTCAGACTGATCGCCGCCACGATCCCCACCAACAGGATCGCGCCCGCGATCTCGAAGGCATAGATGTGCTGAGTGAACAACGCCATGCCCAGCTCCGCGGTGTTGCTGTAGTCGGCGGGTTTGGGCGCAGGAGCCGCATAGTGCTTCAGGCCAAAGCGCTCGGGGCTCAGCACCATCACCAGCTCGGCAACCATGAGGATCGCCACCACCAGCGCGACCGGCAGGTTGCGCACGAACCCCGCGCGCAGCTCCGCGATGTTTATGTCGAGCATCATGACCACGAACAGGAACAGCACCATCACCGCCCCCACGTAGACCAGCACCAGTGCCAGGGCGAGAAACTCGGATTCGGCCAGCATCCACAGTCCGGCGCTGTTGAAGAAGGCCAGCACCAGGAACAGCACCGAGTGCACCGGGTTCTTGCGCGTGATCACCATCACCGCGGCACCGATCAGGAACACCGCGAACAGGTAGAAAAGGAACTTCTCGAAACTCATGTCCTGGCCACTCCTAGCGGACCGCTGCCTGGGCCGCCCGATCGGCCGCCAGCTGTTGTTCGTACTTGTCGCCAATGTCCAGGAGCTTCGCCTTGGTCATGATCTGCTCGCCCCGGTTCTCGAAATGGTATTCGTAGATTCGCGTCTCCACGATCGAATCGACCGGGCAGGACTCCTCGCAGAAGCCGCAGAAGATGCACTTGAACAGATCGATGTCGTAGCGCGTGGTGCGGCGCGAACCGTCTTCGCGCGGCTCCGCCTCGATGGTGATCGCCAGTGCCGGACACACCGCTTCGCACAGCTTGCAGGCGATGCAGCGTTCTTCGCCGTTGGGATAGCGGCGCAGCGCGTGCAGGCCGCGGAAACGAGGGGACACCGGCGCCTTCTCCTCGGGATACTCCAGGGTAAAGGGTTTGGTCACCATGTAGCGCCCGGTCAGACTCAACCCCTTCAGCAGTTCGAACAGGAAGAGGCTGCGAATGTAATCGACGACCTTTTTCATCGGCTGGTCTCTCCCCCTGTCAATTGAACCACCACGGCGCATGCTGAATCTTCATGACACTCACCACCACGATCCAGACGATGGTGATGGGCAGGAACACCTTCCATCCCAGGCGCATGATCTGGTCATAGCGGTACCGGGGAAAGGTCGCCCGGAACCAGAGGAACAGGAACATGAAGATAAAGGTCTTGAGCAGCAGCCAGATGATACCCGGCACCCAGTCGAACCAGGACTCGATCGCTGTGCCCTGGAAGGGTGACATCCAACCACCGAGAAACATCAGCGCAGTCAGGCCCGAGATGAGGATCATGTTTGCGTATTCGGCCAAGAAGAATACTGCGAAGGTCATCCCCGAGTACTCCACATGGAAGCCCGCCACGATCTCGGATTCGCCCTCGGCCACGTCGAAGGGCGCGCGGTTGGTCTCGGCCACACCGGAGACGAAATAGATCACGAAGAGCGGCAACAACGGCAGCCAGTACCAGTGCAGCAGGCCACCCTGCTGGGCCAGTACGATCTCGCGCAGGTTGAGGCTGCCCGCGGCCACCAGCACCCCCACCAGCGCAAAGCCCATCGCGATTTCATAGGCCACGATCTGCGCCGCGGAACGCATGGCACCGAGCAGGGAATACTTGGAGTTCGACGCCCAGCCGGCGATGATGACCCCGTAGACCCCCAGCGAGGTCAGCGCCAGGACATACAGCAGGCCGGCATTCACGTCGGCCAGCACCCATTCGGCATCGAACGGGAAGACCGCCCAGGCCGCCAATGCCGGTCCGATCGAGAGCATCGGCGCGATCAGGAACAGGAGCTTGTTGGCCCCTGTCGGGACGATGATCTCCTTGAACATCAACTTGACCGCATCGGCGATTGGTTGTCCCAGCCCCAGCAGGCGGAAGCCGAAGAAGCCGACCCGGTTCGGTCCCATACGCACCTGCATGTGACCGATGATTTTGCGTTCGGCATAGGTGTAGTAGGCCACCAGGATCATCAGCGGCAGCATGATCACGATGATCTTCAGCAGGATCTGAATCACCACCGGCAGCCCGTTCCAGAACTCCACCAACCCTTCCATCAGGCCTTCTCCACGCTGACTTCGGCAAAGCTGCAGCCCAGTGTCGCCGCCTCTGGCACACCTACCGGTAGCCATACGCATCGGTCCGCCACGCAGTCGTCGATCTTCACCGGCAGATCCACCGCGACACCCTCCTGGGTGAGTCGCACCCGATCACCGTCGCTGAGCGCAAGGCTTGCGGCCATCGCCTCGTTCATCCGCACACAACCGTCCCAGGCATCGGGGGTGGCCTGCAGGGGCGTGGAGCGCCGCGACAGCGCATCCACCGAATACATGGGCACGCCACCGATCCGCTCGGCCTCAGCCCCCTGAAACTGGACCGCCAACGCGCCATCGCTGCCCAGCCTATTGTCCGGTTTCAGTTCACCGCGGCTGGCCAGCAGGGCGTCGCGCACCTGGCTGCTGTCGTTCTGCTCGAAACCCTCCAGGTCCACCAGGTTGCCGAGCACCCGCAACACCTTCCACGCGGGCCGGACCTCCCCGGGAGGTGGCATGGCACCGGCGAAGGACTGCGCATCGCCCTGCAGGTTCACATAGGTGCCGGAGGTCTCGCCAAAGGCCGCGATCGGCAGGATCACGTCGGCACTGGTCTCCAGTACCGGGGACAGATGGGTCGCCAGGGCGATCAGTTGCGCCGCGGCCACGGCCTCGGTCGCCTGTCGCGGATCGGCGAAATCGAATTCCGGCTCGGCACCCAAGACCAGCAGGGTGTCGCAGACGTCTTCGAGCATGCCCCGGGCGTTGATGCCCGCGGCCTGGGAGCCGTCGGCGCGTCGGTGCGGTACCGCGCCAGCCAACCAGGCCCCGGTGTCGTTGGCCCCGAAACCCACCACGCCCCAGTCCAGCCCGGCTGCATCGGCAATGCCCGCGGCGAGCCGACGCAGCAGAGAGAAGTCCGGGTGCATCATCGCCAGGGTGCCAAGGACGATGCTGCCCTGCCCTGCCTCGCGCAGGATATCGGCCGCGCCCTGATGGGCCTGATCCGGCGTGACGTCCAGTCCCTCGGTCGAGGCGCCCAGGGCAGCCGCGATACCAGCCAGCTCGGTCACCATCTCGGAGGGCCTGCAGACCACGTCGACCTCGAGTTCGTAGTTCACGTCGAAGTCGACCGGGTTGAGCGAAAGCACCGCCCCGCCGTTCCTCCACGATTCCCGCACCCGGTGATTGAGCAATGGCTGGTCCTTGCGCAGCCAGCTCCCCACCAGCAGCGTGGCATCGTTCCCGGCCACCTCGGCGAACCGGCGCCCCAGCCAGGGCAGGGCCGGATCGTTGGCATCGTCCCGGAAATCGCACTGGCGCAGGCGATGGTCGATATTGTCGCTGCCCAGGCCCCGGGTCAGCTGCGCCGCAAGGGCCATCTCCTCGAGGGTTGCGCTGGGCGACACCAGCGTACCCAGACGCTCGGGCGGCGTGTCCTTGAGTGCCTTGGCGGCCGCCTGCAGCGCCTCGTCCCATTCCGCGGGCCGCAGCTTGCCGTTCTCGCGCAGCATCGGCGTGGTCAAGCGGTCTTCGGTATACAGGCCTTCGTACGAGAAGCGATCCCGGTCGGACAGCCAGGTCTGGTTGACCGCATCGTTCTCCTGCGGCACCGCCCGCATCAGCCGGTTGCGTCGCAGATGCAGATGGACATTGCTGCCCACCCCGTCATGGGGCGCGATCGAATCGCGCTGCACCAGCTCCCAGGCGCGCGCCTTGAAACGGAAGGGCTTGGAGGTGAGCGCGCCTACCGGGCACAGGTCGATGATATTGCCCGACAGTTCCGAGCTGATGCTGTGCTCGACGAAGACCCCGATGCGCATGTGCTCGCCGCGCCCGGTCGCGCCCAGCTCGCGCAACCCGGCGATCTCTCCACCGAAGCGCACGCAGCGGGTACAGTGGATACAGCGGGTCATATCGGTGGCCACCAGCGCACCGATGTCCTCGTCCGGCACCACCCGCTTGCCCTCGGTGTAGCGGGAGACGTCCCCGCCGAAGCCCATCGCCACGTCCTGCAGCTCGCACTCCCCACCCTGGTCGCAGATGGGACAGTCCAGCGGATGGTTGATGAGCAGGAACTCCATGGTTCCCTGCTGCGCCGCCCGTGCCAATGGTGAACGGGTATAGACCTTCATGCCGTCTGCGCAAGGCGTGGCGCAGGCAGGCAGCGGCTTGGGTGCCTTCTCCACCTCGACCAGGCACATGCGGCAGTTGGCCGCCACCGACAGATGCTTCTGATAGCAGAAACGCGGCACCGTGATGCCCGCCGCATCGGTAACCTCGATCAGCATCTGGCCCGGCTTGGCCTGCAGCGGCTCACCATCGACCTCGATTGTGATCATCTCTTCTGTCATGCCGCTTACACCATGCACTTCTTGTGTTCGATGTGATACTGGAACTCGTCGCGAAAATGCTTGACGAAGCTGGCCACCGGCATGGCGGCGGCATCGCCGAGCGCACAGATGGTGCGCCCCATGATCTTGTTGGCCACGTCATCGAGCAGATCGAGATCCTCGGCTTTTCCCTGGCCGCTCTCGATGCGATGCACCACCCGGTGCATCCAGCCAGTGCCCTCACGGCACGGGGTACACTGACCGCAGGACTCCTCATAGTAGAAATAGGAGATCCGATCGAGCACCTTCACCATGCAGTTCGAATCGTCCATGACGATGACCGCACCGGAGCCCAGCATGGAGCCGGCCTGCTGGATGCTGTCGTAGTCCATGTTCAGGTCCATCATCGTCTCTCCCGGCAACACCGGAGCCGAGGATCCTCCCGGAATGACCGCCTTCAGCCGGTGCCCTTCCCGCACACCGCCAGCCATCTCCAGCAGTTCGGCAAAGGGCGTGCCCATGGGCACCTCGTAGTTGCCGGGACGATTGACATTGCCCGAGACCGAGAACAGCTTGGGGCCGCCGGAGTTCTCCACGCCCAGCTCGCGGAACCAGTCGGGGCCCTGGCGGATGATGTCGGGCACCGAGGCCAGGGTCTCGGTATTGTTGATCACCGTGGGTCGGCCATACAGACCAAACATCGCCGGGAAGGGTGGCTTGAAGCGCGGCTGTCCCTTCTTGCCCTCGATGGACTCGAGCAGGGCCGTTTCCTCCCCGCAGATGTAGGCGCCGGCCCCGAGATGGGAATGGATGTCGTAGTCGAATCCGGAGCCGAGAATGTTCTCACCCAGGAGACCGGCCTCGCGCGCCTCGGCCAGGGCCGCCTCGAAGCGCTCGTAAGGCTCCCAGAATTCACCGCGGATGTAGTTGTAGCCAGCAGTCGCGCCAATGGCATAGCCCGCGATGACCATGCCCTCGATCAGCGCATGCGGGTTGTAGCGCAGGATGTCCCGGTCCTTGAAGGTGCCGGGCTCGCCCTCGTCCGAATTGCAAACGATGTACTTGTCTCCGGGCGCGGCGCGGTTGATAAAGCTCCATTTCAGACCGGTGGGAAACCCCGCCCCACCGCGGCCCCGCAGACCCGAACGCTTCACCATCTCGATGATGTCGTCCTGAGAGACCTTATCGGACAGGATCTTCTTCAGCGCCTCGTAGCCGCCCTCATTGACGTAAGTCTCGAGCCGCCAGGGCCGATCCTTGTGCAGTGTCCTGAAGCAGACTTCGTTGGCCATGCGTTACTCCAGACCATCCAGGATCTGATCCACCAGCTCGGGGGTCAGGTTTTCGTAGTAGGTCGTGTCGATTTGCATCATCGGTGCACCGCCACAGGCGCCGAGGCACTCGACCTCCTTGATGCTGAAGCGACCGTCCGTGGTTACCTCGCCAAAGCCAATACCGAGGCGCGAGCGAAGATGTTCATAGATATTGTCCGAGCCATTGATCATGCACGAGACATTGGTGCAAAGACAGATCTTGTGGCGCCCTACCGGCTTGTGCTCGTACATCGAATAGAAGGTAGCCACTTCGTAGACCGCGATCGCCGGCATGTCCAGGTAGTCGGCCACCCGGTCCATCAGCTCGGTGGTCAGGTGCCCGCTATTGGCATCCTGCACGATTCGCAGCGCCGCCATGCAGGCGGACTGCTTCCACTCTTCCGGGTACTTGGCGACCCACTGGTCGATCTCGGCGCGAATCTCCGGTGTGAACAGTTCGTGCTTGCCATCGCAGCGATGCACAGGCTGCATGGGTTGACTGCGCATACTCATCGGTCGATCTCCCCGAACACGACATCCATGGTGCCGATGATGGCCACCACGTCCGCCAGCATGTGACCATGTGCCATCTCGTCCATGGCCGAAAGATGGGCAAAGCCCGGAGCCCTTACCTTCAACCGGTAGGGCTTGTTGGCACCATCGGAGACCAGATAGACACCGAACTCCCCCTTCGGCGCCTCCACTGCGGCATAGACCTCGCCCTCCGGCGCACAGAAGCCCTCGGTGAACAGCTTGAAGTGATGGATCAGCGCCTCCATGCTCTGCTTCATCTCAGACCGCCGGGGCGGCGCGATCTTGTAATCCTCGATCATCACCGGGCCGGGATTCTCGCGCAGCCAGGCCACGCACTGCTTGATGATGCGCGTCGACTGACGCAGCTCCTCGACGCGCACCAGGTAACGATCGTAGGAGTCACCATTGGTGCCGATCGGGATGTCGAAATCCACCTGGTCATAGGCCGCATAGGGCTGCTTCTTGCGCAGATCCCAGGCAATGCCCGATCCACGCAGCATGGGGCCGGTAAAACCGAGCTGGCGCGCCCGCTCGGGTGAGACCACGCCAATCCCCACGGTTCGCTGCTTCCAGATGCGGTTGTCGGTGAGCAGGGTCTCGTACTCATCAACGAGGCCCGGGAAACGGTCGGCGAAGTCCTCGACGAAGTCCAGCAGCGAGCCCTCGCGGGCGCGGTTGCGGATCTTGGCCTCCTTCTCGCTGCAGAAGCGGCCCGGCTCGAAGCGGGTCATCTGCTCGGGCAGATCGCGATAGACGCCACCCGGACGGTAGTAGGTCGCGTGCATGCGCGCACCCGAGACCGCCTCGTAGCAGTCCATCAGATCCTCGCGCTCGCGGAAGCAGTACAGGAACATGGTCATCGCACCCACGTCCAGGGCATGGGTACCGAGCCACATCAGGTGGTTGAGGATCCGCGTGATCTCGTCGAACATCGTGCGGATATACTGCGCGCGGATCGGCGCCTCGATGTCCAGCAGCTTTTCGATGGCCCGCACATAGCCGTGCTCACTGCACATCATCGACACATAGTCCAGACGATCCATGTAGCCGATGGACTGGTTGTACGGCTTGCTCTCGGCCAGCTTCTCGGTGCCCCGGTGCAGCAGCCCGATGTGTGGATCGGCGCGTTCGATCACCTCGCCGTCCATCTCCAGCACCAGCCGCAATACGCCGTGCGCGGCCGGGTGCTGCGGGCCGAAGTTGAGGGTGTAGTTGCGAATCTCGGCCATGGCTTACTCTTCCGCCTCCGCTTCCGGCTGCTCCGGCTTGTGGCCTTCCTCGTAGCGCAGGTCGTGACGGATCACGCGCGGCACCAGGGTACGCGGCTCGATGCCGACCGGCTCGTAGATCACCCGCTCCTGCTCGGGGTCATAACGCATTTCCACCTCGCCGATCAGCGGGAAATCCTTGCGGAAGGGATGCCCGATAAAACCGTAATCGGTGAGGATGCGGCGCAGATCCGGGTGGCCGGCAAACAAGATACCGTAGAGATCGAAGGCCTCGCGCTCGAACCAGTTGGCCGATGCCCAGATGCCGGTCACCGAATCGACCACCGGGTGCTCGGCATCGAGAAAAACCTTCACCCGCATGCGCACGTTGTGCGTGAGTGACAGCAGATGATAGATCGCGGCAAAACGATTCTCCGGCTCGGCTTCGGGTCTTATCGGCTGCACACCCCGCTCGAATCCACTATTGGGCGCGTTGTCGGCTTCCCACTCGGACTGACCATAGGTGGCGTAGTCCACCCCGCAGACATCGATGCACTGCTCCATCGCCGTCCCGGTATCGATGCGCAGCCGCTGCATCACGGCCAGCAGGTCTTCGCGGCGCACTGTCAGCGTGAGCTCGCCGTGCTCCACCTGCCAGGTGCAGCCCTCGACATCCTCGAGCAGCTCCTCGAGCGCCTCTTGCAGGTCTTCCAGTCGTTCTTCCGGACTCATGAATTCGAATGTCTCTCTGGTCTCGGCAGGGCCACCGTCAACGCGCAATCGTGTTGGTACGGCGGATCTTGTTCTGCAGCTGAATGATGCCGTAGAGCAATGCCTCGGCCGTGGGCGGACAGCCGGGCACATAGATGTCCACTGGAACGATCCGATCGCAGCCGCGCACCACCGAATAGGAATAATGGTAATAGCCCCCGCCATTGGCACACGACCCCATGGAGATCACCCAGCGCGGCTCGGCCATCTGGTCGTATACCTTGCGCAGTGCCGGAGCCATCTTGTTCACCAGGGTGCCCGCCACGATCATCACGTCCGACTGGCGAGGACTGGGCCGGAAGATGATGCCGAATCGGTCCATGTCGTAGCGTGAGGCGGCAGCATGCATCATTTCCACCGCGCAGCAGGCCAGACCGAAAGTCATGGGCCACATGGAGCCGGTACGCGCCCAGTTGATGAGCTTGTCGGCGGTGGTGGTGACGAATCCCTCTTCGAGGATGCCCTCTACTCCCATTCCAGCGCCCCCTTCTTCCATTCGTAGATGAAACCGATGACAAGGACGCCGAGGAACAGCATCATCGCCCAGAATCCGACCATCCCAACCTTGTCGAGCACGACCGCCCAGGGAAAGAAGAAGGCGATTTCCAGATCGAAGATGATGAACAGAATAGCCACGAGGTAATAACGCACATCGAACTTCATGCGCGAATCCTCGAAGGCCTCGAAGCCGCACTCGTAGGGCGAGAGCTTTTCGCTGTCGGGGCGGTTGGGCGAGAGCATGAAACCCATGGCGATCATTACCGCGCCGACCACGAGGCCAATCGCCAGGAATATCAGAACGGGCAGATAGTTCTCCAGCATAGTGTTCGACCTCCCCCTCGAAGGCCCGCGGCGCTTAAGAAGCCCTGATGAATTCCGGCGCGAACAGACTGCGGTGAAGAATCGCCAAGTTCAAGGCGCGGATCGCACGAAATAGCACGCTATTACGAAGATCCGCAACGCAGAAACGGGCGGTTTTGCGCCGCAAGATGTCGTGTCACGAATTGATCAGAGCTTCCTTAGTTATAGGGTTTTTACGGCGGTCCTGAGAATATCGGTCGCCCTCCCTCCTGTCAAATTCCGGCAAAAGGACAAGACTTTGATTTTATTAGTTTTTGCCAGCCATAAAAAAACGGTATCGCCCTGTCTGGACGATACCGTCTGATATGGTGCCGAAGGCCGGACTCGAACCGGCACGGCTTACGCCACTACCCCCTCAAGATAGCGTGTCTACCAATTCCACCACTTCGGCCTAATACTCTTCAGTTCGGGATAGCGGGCTTGGCCCCCGGCTCTTTCCCGCCCCCAGGCGCCACGGGCACTGCGGGCACATCGGACGCCGCCTCACCACCGGCGTCACTCTGAGCCGGCACCGACGGCAGATCCGACGGCTTCGCAGGCACCACCGGTTGCTGAACCGCCGCGGGGGCCGCCTGCTGTTGTTCGAGCAGCGACTCCTCCTCCCCTTTCTGCATCGCAAAATAGGCCAGTGCCAGGCTGGTCAGGAAAAACAGTGTCGCCAACACGGCAGTGGCACGGCTCAGGAAGTTACCCGCGCCTGCGGATCCAAACACCGTCGCCGAGGCCCCGGAGCCGAAGGCGGCCCCCATATCGGCACCCTTGCCATGCTGGATGAGCACCAGGCCTACCAGGCCGATAGCCAGAAACAGGTGGATGACGACGAGTGCGGTTTCCATGTCGGGTTACTCAGTGATCAGTAGTAAAAACGGGGTCAGACGTTCGCCGCCAAGGCAATGGCCAAGAAGTCCGGCGCCTTGAGCGACGCCCCCCCGATCAGGCCGCCATCGATGTCCGGCTGCGCCAGCAGGTCTGCCGCGTTACCCGGATTCATGCTGCCGCCGTAGAGAATCTGCATTCCCTCGGCCACAGGGGCACTGGCCTGGACAATGCGGCCGCGAATGAAGGCATGCACCTCCTGGGCCTGTTCGGGGCTGGCGGTCTTGCCCGTACCGATGGCCCAGACCGGCTCATAGGCGATCACGCCCTCGCCCAGCATCTCCACCCCGCAGTGCGCAATGACCGCATCGATCTGGCGACCCACCACCTCTTCGGTGATGCCACCCTCTCGCTCCTCCAGGGTCTCGCCCACGCAGCAGATAGGGACCAGGCCCGCCTTGCGCGCGGCGGTGAATTTTTCGGCCACCAGCTGGTCGGTCTCACCGTGGTAGCTGCGACGCTCGGAGTGACCGATGATCACGTACTTGCAGCCGAACTCGGCCAGCATGCTGCCCGCGGTCTCGCCCGTGTACGCACCCGATTCATGCACCGACACATCCTGGCCGCCCCAGGCGACCGGAGTGCCCTCCAATTGCTGCTGAACGTCGCACAGAAAGATATGCGGAGAGCAGACGGCCACCTCGGCCGTGGCCACTTCACCGATACCGGCCTTCACGCCGTCGAGCAGCTCGCGCACGCTCGCGCGGGTGCCATTCATCTTCCAGTTGCCGGCCACCAGGGGCTGTCGCATGGTCTGTCCTCGGTCCAATACCAGATCAAATCAGGCGGGGTACTTTACTCGCAAGCGCATCGAGAATCAATGAAAAACGGGCCAGGCGGCGGCGGTCTCGATGTTGAGACTACTGCCGACGGAACTGTGCAAACAGCCCCAGTTCACAGGGGCGGATCATCAACGACATTCCGACATGCTGACGCGCCCTCGCCGGCTGGCGGGTCTCGTTCTGCACACTGGCGTGGAACTCCTCTGCCAGCGCCTCGATGCCGGCGCGCAGCCGCTCGATGATCGAGGCGGGCAGGCTGCCGATGAGAAAGCGCCGTTCCGCCAGGGGGCCGCTGAAGTCGCCGCCGAGGAACTCCTGGTAGACCGAATCGCGCAGGCTGCGCTCCACCGGTCCGCCCGGAATCCAGCGAAAATCGGGCGCGACCCGCAGACGCACACGATCGCCTGGCAGCAGTTCGATCAGGGCCAGCCGGTCCAGGCGTACCAGCAGCCGTGTCAGTGCATGCCGGTCCAGATCGTACTCCTCGAGGATCTCCTCGGGCAGCCAGTGGTTGAGCAGGCAATAGGCGACCAGCATCAACCTCGGATCGGCCACCAGCTCCCGCTCCTGGGCCTCGCTCAGACGCGCCACCCGGTTGCGCCCGCTCTCCATCAGCTGCACCAGCTCGCCGAGCGACAGCTCGATCAGACGACAGATGGACTCGAGCCGCCTCAGACCCAGGTCCCCCTTGGAGAACATCCGCTTGACGCTCGCCTCGCTCAGCCCCAGGTGATCGGCCACCTGGCGGTAGGTGACGCGGCGCGCACGCAGCTGACGTTTCAGGGTGGCGACCAGTTGTTTCGATTCGTCCATTGCCAAAACGTATCTCTATGTGCTCCCTTTGGCAACCTACAAGGCGACTTTTTTCATCTTCGTTGATTATCACTCAACCCTGCACCAGTCTTACTCTCGTCACATGAGCGGAGGACTGACATGGCAACCATCTACGATCTGAAACCGCGCTTCCAGGCCCTGCTGCGGCCGCTGAACCGCCGCCTGGCGCGTGCCGGCATTACCCCCAATCAGATAACGCTTGCGGCCCTGGGACTGTCGGTTGCCGAGGGCCTCGCCCTGGCGGCGGCACCCGGGGCCGCCTGGCCCTTGCTATTGCTGCCCGGCGTCCTGTTGGTGCGCATGGGGCTGAATGCCATCGACGGAATGTTGGCGCGCGAGCACGACATGCAGACCCCGCTGGGCACCTTTCTCAACGAGCTCGGCGATGTGGTCTCCGACGCGGCGTTGTACCTGCCACTGGCGCTGCATCCGGCGCTGCCTGCCGGCCTGGTGTTCGGCATCGTGCTGCTTGGGGTCCTTGCCGAGATGGCGGGCACGGTGGCGGTGCAGGTCGGTGCCGGGCGCCGCTACGACGGGCCGCTGGGCAAGAGCGATCGCGCCTTCGCCTTCGGCCTGCTGGGGCTGCTGCTGGGCCTGGGCATCGCCCCGGGTCTCTGGCCTTCTGTGCTGCTGGGTCTGACCGCGCTGCTTGCCACCCTCACCCCCCTCAACCGTGTACGCCATGCACTGGAGGCCCGCCAATGACACTGCCGATCCCGAACATCAGCTGGACCCTGGCGGCCCTGTTCGGCCTGCTGGGCCTTGCCAGCACCAGCCTCGCACTGGCACGCCGGCGCTATCCCGAGCGCGACTGGAGCGAGCTGTCCGACCGCACCCGCTCGTGGTGGGTCATGACCGGCATCTTCGCCGCCGCCATGCTGCTGTCGCGCAATATCTCGCTGGTCTTCTTCGGCCTGGTCAGCTTCCTCGCATTGAAGGAGTACCTCTCCCTGATTCCGACGCGCCGTGCGGACCGGCGCGTGCTGTTCTGGGCCTATCTCGCGATTCCCCTGCAGTACGCCTGGATCGCAGACGGCTGGTACGGCATGTTCATCATATTCATACCCGTATACGCCTTCCTGTTCCTGCCGTTACGCATGGTGCTGATCGGCGAGACCCGCGACTTCCTGCGCGCCGCAGGCACCCTCCACTGGGGCATGATGCTGTTCGTGTTCGCCCTCAGCCACCTGGCCGCCCTGCTGGTGCTGCCCTCCAGCGCGGCCTCGGCGAGCGGTGGCCCCGGCCTGGTGCTGTTCCTGGTGGTGCTCACCCAGCTCAACGATGTGCTCCAGTATCTGTGGGGCAAGTCGCTGGGCCGGCGCAAGGTGGTGCCGCGGGTCAGCCCGGGCAAGACCTGGGCCGGATTGCTCGGCGGGGTCGGCTCCACCACCCTGTTGGCGTTGCTGCTCGCCCCCTGGCTAACGCCCTTCGACACGGTCCACGCTGCACTCGCCGGACTGCTGATCGGTACCGCCGGTTTCGTGGGGGACGTCGTGGTCTCGGCGGTCAAGCGCGACCTCGGAATCAAGGACAGCGGCAACCTGATTCCCGGACACGGCGGCCTGCTCGACCGGATAGACAGCCTGACCTATGCCGCGCCCCTGTTCTTCCACTTCGTCCACTACCTCTACTACTGAGGGGAGCCCCATGAACGGAATCTTCAACCGAACCCTGCGCTGGATCTTCTTCAACCTCATCGGCCGCGCCTTGGTCCTGCTCGTTCTGGGGGTGCATGTGCGTGGACGCCGGCATCTGCCGAAGGACGGTCCGGCGATCCTGGTGGCCAACCACAACAGCCACCTCGACACCCTGCTGCTGATGACCCTGTTCCCGCCCGCAGCCCTTCGCCGGGTCCGGCCAGTGGCGGCCGGGGACTACTTTCTGCGCAATCGGCTGCTCGCCTGGTTCGCCCGGGAGATCATCCGGATCATCCCGATCGCGCGCCGCGGCCAGGGCCGTCGCGACCCGCTGCGCCGGGTGGACGAGGCGATCCGGCGCGGGGACATCGTGATCTTCTTCCCCGAAGGCACTCGCGGAGATCCGGAACGGCCGGCCCCGCTGCGCCCCGGCATTCGCCACCTGATGCAACGCCATCCCGAGGTGCCGGTGGTACCGATCTGGATCCAGGGGGCCGGCCGCTCACTGCCTCGCGGCGAGGCCCTGTTCGTGCCCTTCTTCTGCGACATGGCGGTCGGAACGCCGCTCCAGGGCTGCCAGGCCCCGGCGAGGGACTGCCTTTGCCAGTTGGAGAGTCGGCTGCATGCCCTGCGCGAGCAACTGCCCCCGCTGCATTGGTACGAAGAGCCCGACGAGGCGTCGTGATCAGCAGATAGCGCGCACCTGCTCGGCCACCTGCTCGGCAATACGGCAGACCCGATCCTCTTCGCGCCCTTCGACCATGACCCGGATCAGGGGCTCAGTACCGGAGGGGCGCAACAGGATCCGACCCTCGTCACCCATGCTGCTCTCCGCCTCGGACACGGCCTCGACGACGCAGGCCTCCTGCATCACCTCGGCCGCCAGGCGGTCGTTCAGCGGCACGTTGACCAGAATCTGCGGGAACTTCTCCACCCCCTCACACAAGGCCGCCAGGGACTTGCCGGTGACATGCATCTCGGCCAGCACCTGCAATGCGGAGACGACGCCGTCCCCGGTGGTGGTGCGATCGAGGCAGATGATATGACCCGACGGCTCCCCACCGAGTATCCAATCTTCCGCGGTCAGGCGCTCCATGATGTAGCGGTCACCCACCTGGACGCGCGTCAATCCGAGGCCGATCTCCCGCAGCGCCAACTCCAGTCCCAGATTGGTCATCAGGGTACCGACGATATCACCCCGCATCTCGCCAGTGCGCTGGCGGGAACGAGCGAGTACATACAGGATATCGTCACCATCACGGATGCGCCCCTCGTGGTCGACCATGACCAGACGGTCCCCGTCACCGTCGAGGGCGATGCCCAGGTCGGCGCCTTCTTCCTCCACCCGGCGACGCAGTGCCTCGGGCGCGGTGGCGCCACAACCGTCATTGATGTTGAGTCCATCCGGTTCGGTCCCGAGGGTGATCACCTCCGCCCCGATCTCCTCGAATACCGCTGGGGCGATGTGATAAGTGGCGCCGTTGGCGCAGTCCACCACGATCTTCATCCCCTGGAAATTCATGCGCGCCGGAATGGTGGCCTTGCAGAAC
Organism: Chromatiales bacterium; assembly: GCA_024762475.1. Lineage (GTDB taxonomy): Bacteria > Pseudomonadota > Gammaproteobacteria > Chromatiales > Chromatiaceae > MONJU. Next base: position 20,098 of record JANTHJ010000020.1, read on the forward strand.
TCGATATACCGGCCCCGGGCATCCTCCAGACGCACCACCTTGCCCAGGCGTTCCGAGCTGACCGAGTCCATGGGCTGATCGATCATCGCCTCGATCTGCTCCTCAACATCGTCCGGCAGCTTCTGGCCGCTGGAAGAGAAGAACTTGATTCCGTTGTCGTGATGCGGATTGTGCGAGGCGCTGATGACGATCCCCGCATCGGCGTGCAGGGTACGTGTCAGGTAGGCGATGCCGGGAGTGGGCATGGGGCCCAGCATGCGGGTGTGCACCCCAGCGGCGGTGAGGCCGGCCTCCAGGGCGGACTCGAACATATAGCCGGAGATGCGGGTGTCCTTGCCGATCAGCACCTTCCCTCCTTCGCCACCGCCGAGCACCTTGCCGGCCGCCCAGCCCAGCTTGAGCACGAATTCCGGCGTGATCGGCCAGCTGCCGACCCGTCCCCGGATACCATCCGTGCCGAAATAACGCCTACCCATCCTTCGAGTCCTCCTTGTTCAGGGTGATTCCAGTGGCCCGCCAGTCAGCCGTACGGCCTCCCAGACACGTACCGCGTCGCGCGTCTCCGCCACATCGTGGACCCGCAGGATACGCGCGCCACCCTCCAACGCCAAGACCGCCGCCGCGAGGCTGCCCGCCAGGCGCTGCTCGACATCGCGCCCGGTAAGCATGCCGATCATGGATTTGCGCGAGATCCCGGCGACCACCGGGTAACCCGTTTCGCACAAGGACGGGAGCGAGCGCAGCAGCGCCAGGTTGTGTTGCAACGTCTTGCCGAAACCGAAGCCGGGATCGAAGAGGATCGCCTCCGGCCGGATACCGGCCTCCACGCAGGTCCGGGCACGGGCCAACAGGAAGTCTTTCACCTCCCCCACCACATCGTCGTAGTGGGGCGATTGCTGCATGGTGCGCGGCTCACCCTGCATGTGCATCAAGCAGACCGGAACACCCATTCCGGCGACCGTTTCCACGGCACCGGGGGCACGCAGGGCATTCACGTCGTTGACAAGACTTGCACCGGCCGCCACCGCCTCGCGCATCACCCGTGGCTTGCTGGTATCGATCGAGATCGGCAAATCGAATTCTTTGGCGATGGCCTCGATCGCCGGGATGACCCGTGCGAGTTCGCCCTCCTCGTCGACCGGGGCGGCCCCAGGGCGGGTCGACTCCCCCCCGACATCGATGATGTCGGCGCCCGCTTCGACCATGCTGCGAGCATGAGTGAGCGCGGCATACGGCCGGTCGAAGCGTCCCCCGTCAGAGAACGAGTCGGGAGTGACATTGAGAACCCCCATGATCCGGGGGCCGGAAAGATCGAGCATGGTGTGACCCAGATTGAGGAAGGCCGGAACGAGGAAGGCCGGGTTGCCCCGGCCTCCTGTTCAAGCGACGCGCCGCCGACTCAGTGCTGGCCGGCCGGGTCCCCGATGGGGCTGTCCTTGGGCTTGCCCTCGCCGGCGCTGGCCGGCGCCCCGCCACCAGGAGCACCTGGCTCGGAGGTGCCGCCCCACCCTGCCGGCGGACGGGGATCGCGTCCCTCCATGATGTCGCGGATCTGTTCACTGTCGATGGTCTCGTACTTGATCAGCGCCTCCGCCATGGCGTGCAGCTTGTCGAGATGCTCCTTGAGAATCTGCTCGGCACGATCGTAGTTACGGTCGATGACCGCACGGATCTCCTCGTCGATGGCATGCGCGGTCTCATCCGAGAGCGCCTTGTGCTGGGTCACGGACCGCCCCAGGAACACCTCGCCCTCGTCCTCGCCATAGGCCAGCGGACCGAGGCGCTCGGACAGACCCCATTTGGTCACCATACTGCGGGCAATCTCGGTGGCCCGTTGGATATCGTTGGAGGCGCCAGTGGTGACGTGCTCGTCCCCGAAGATCATCTCTTCGGCGATACGGCCACCGAACAGACTGGAGATCTGGCTCTCCAAATGCTCCTTGCTGTGGCTGTAACGATCCTCCTCCGGCAGGAACATGGTCACGCCCAGGGCCCGGCCACGCGGAATAATACTCACCTTGTAGACCGGGTCGTGTGAAGGAACCTTGAGGCCGACAATCGCATGCCCGGCCTCATGGTAGGCAGTCAACTTCTTCTCCTCTTCCTTCATCACCATGGACTTGCGCTCGGCGCCCATCATGATCTTGTCCTTGGCCTTCTCCATGTCTTCCATATCCACAAGGCGCTTGTTCGCACGCGCGGCGAACAGGGCGGCCTCGTTGACCAGGTTCGCCAGATCAGCGCCGGAGAAGCCAGGGGTACCGCGCGCGATCACCTTGGGATCGACGTCGTCAGCGGTGGGCACCTTGCGCAGGTGTACCCGCAGGATCTGTTCGCGGCCCAGGATATCGGGCAGCCCCACCACCACCTGACGGTCGAAGCGACCGGGGCGCAAAAGCGCCGGATCGAGCACGTCGGGCCGGTTGGTGGCGGCGATGACGATCACGCCTTCGTTACCCTCGAAGCCGTCCATCTCCACCAACAACTGGTTGAGGGTCTGTTCTCGCTCATCATGACCGCCACCCAGGCCGGCACCGCGGTGGCGGCCGACGGCGTCGATCTCATCGATGAAGATGATGCAGGGCGCGTGCTTCTTCGCCTGCTCGAACATGTCGCGTACCCGCGAGGCGCCAACACCCACGAACATCTCGACGAAATCCGAGCCCGAAATGGTGAAGAACGGCACCTTCGCCTCACCCGCGATGGCGCGCGCCAGCAGCGTCTTGCCGGTGCCGGGAGGGCCGACCATGAGGACGCCCTTGGGGATCTTGCCACCGAGCTTCTGGAACTTGGACGGCTCCCGCAGGAAGTCCACCAGCTCCTTGACCTCTTCCTTGGCCTCCTCACAGCCGGCCACGTCGGCGAAGGTGACCTTCACCTGATCCTCTGTGAGCATGCGCGCCTTGCTCTTGCCGAAGGACATGGCGCCACGCCCAGCGCCACCACCCTGCATCTGGCGCATGAAGAAGATCCACAGCCCGATCAGAATGAACAGCGGGAACCAGTTGATGAGGATCTGCCACAGGATGGAGGGTTCCTCGGCCTTTTTCACCCGGAAGTCCACCTTGTTCTCGAGCAGGTCGCTTACCAGCCAGATGTCATGTGGCGCGACGGTCGTGAACCGGGCTCCCGACGACGTCTTGAAGGTAATGAGGGTGGAACGCCCATTCTCCATGAGTGTGGCCGACGCCACGTTGTGATTCTTCACCTCGTCCACGAACTGCGAATAGGGGATTTCCTGCAGTTTGGACCGCGGCGCGTTGAAGCTGTTGAAGACGGTCATCAGCACCACGGCGATGATCACCCACAGCACGATGTTCTTGGTCATGTCATTCAAGATTCTAGAACCTCTTCTTTCCTAGCATGCAGGCCAATCGGCACGATTACGCGCCGATCGGCAAGATCTGAATATGTGTAAGCTACTACGAATGATAGTTCCCGGCTACCAGATATACCTCACGGCTTTTGGGGCGAGAGGCCTTCGGCTTGCGGGTGACGACCCGCCCGAAACTGGATTTCACATCACGGAAGAAGGCGTCAAAGCCTTCCCCCTGAAATACCTTGGTGACGAAGGTGCCGCCCCCGGCCAGTGATTGCCTGCAGAAATCGAGCGCCAATTCGCACAGATACATCGAGCGGGGTTGGTCGACAGCCGCTATCCCGCTGATATTCGGCGCCATGTCCGACAACACCAGATCGACCGGACGACCATCCAAAACTTCATTGAGCCGCTGCAGGGTCTCATCCTCGAGAAAGTTGCCCTGTATCAGCTCCACCCCCGGAATCGGATCAATTTCCAGCAGATCCAGACCGATCACCTTGCCCTTTTCTCCAACCAATGGCTTGACCACCTGCAGCCAACCGCCCGGTGCCGCCCCCAGATCGACTACCACCTGGCCCGGCTTGATGAAGTGATCCTTCTCCTGCAACTCGAGCAACTTGTAGGCAGCACGCGAACGATAGCCCTCCTTCTGCGAGCGCTTGACGTACTCGTCGCTGACGTGTCGCTGCATCCAGCGGTGGCTGCTTTTCGATCTGGACATCTCTGATTGCTTACCCGGACATTGTCGAAAAGGGTATATTACGCGCTTGTTGTTTCAACGGAATCTCCTGTGCCGCTCTCCGACAAGCAGATTCGTCATCTTCGCAGCCTTGCCCACCACCTCAAGCCGGTGGTCCGCGTAGGACAACACGGCATCCGCGACAGCGTCCTGACAGAACTCGCTGGCGCCCTCGATGCCCATGAACTGATCAAGGTAAAGGTCGTCGCGGACAAGGCAGAGCGCATCGCCCTGATCGAACGACTGACCGAGGCCTCCGGGGCCCAACTCATTCAACACATCGGCCAGATGGCCGTGCTCTTCAGACGCAACGAGAAAAAACCGAAGATCGCGCTGCCCTCGCGGTGAATTCTTCTTTTCACCACAAAGAACACGAAGAATCGATTTGTAGGGCGGCAACACCCAATTCCTGTGGCCGCCCAAAGCGAGTGTTGAGCATCTATTCCTGCGGAGAACATTCAACCGCGAAGGACGCGAAGCACCGCAAAGAGAACAATAGTGGCAATAGCAGCAATGAAAACCTTTGCGTACCTTGGCGGTTTATCGAGCTGGACCAGCCAATAGCCACTTTGTGTTCTTCGTGCCCTTCGTGGTGCCCCCTAGTCGTAACGTACCTCGAGGATCTCGAACTCGTGGGTTCCGCCCGGGGCCTGCAGCGTGACCTCGTCACCCTCTTCCTTGCCAATCAGACTGCGTGCGATGGGTGAGGTGACCGAGATCTTGTTGTGCTTGAGGTCCGCTTCGTCCTCTCCCACGATCTGGTAGGTCTTCTCTTCGTCGGTGTTCAGATCGAGCAGTACCACGGTGGCGCCGAAGACCACCTTGCCGCCGGCGTCCAGTGAAGCAACGTCGATGATCTGGGCGTGCGAGAGCTTGGCCTCGATCTCCTTGATCCGGCCCTCGATGAAGCCCTGCTGCTCTCGTGCCGCATGATACTCGGCGTTCTCCTTGAGATCGCCATGTTCGCGCGCCTCGGCTATCGCCTGGATCACCGCCGGGCGCTTGACGCTCTTGAGCTCCTGGAGCTCGGCACGCAGTTTCTCCGCGCCAGAAAGAGTCATGGGAGTCTTGTGCATCTTCGTACCTCAACTCTGTAGTTCGCGCAGGCTGCGCACATGCAATTCATCGGGCTGACGCAGGGCCAGCACCACGGCCTCGGCGCCTGCCATGGTGGTGGTGTAACTCACCTTGTGCTGCAGGGCAGCGGCCCGGATCGAGCGCGAATCGATAATTGCCTGCTTACCCTCGGTGGTATTGATGATCAGGTCGAATTCATCATTCTTTATCATGTCCACGATATGCGGCCGGCCCTCGGCCACCTTGTTGACGATGGTGCAGGCGGTGCCCGCCTCCCGGATGGCCTTGCCGGTGCCGCGTGTTGCATAGATATCGAAACCCGTCTCCGCCAGCTCACTGGCCACTCGCACCGCGCGGGAACGGTCCGCCTCGCGCACCGAGATCAACACCTTGCCGGAACGCGGCAGGCGGGAACCCCCGCCCTCCAGTGATTTGGTAAAGGCCTCGCCGAAGGTGGCGCCCACGCCCATCACCTCGCCGGTGGATTTCATCTCCGGCCCGAGGATGGTATCCACACCAGGGAATTTGATGAAGGGAAACACTGCCTCCTTCACATAGTAGTAGCGCGGAATGATCTCCTCGACCTGCCCCTGCTCCGCCAGGCTGGTTCCCGCCATGCAGCGGGCCGCGATCTTGGCCAATGGCCGGCCGGTGGCCTTGGAGACGAAGGGCACGGTACGCGAGGCGCGCGGGTTGACCTCCAGCAGGTAGATGTCGTCGCCCTGGATGGCGAACTGGGTGTTCATCAGGCCGACCACCTTCAACCCGTGCGCCAGGGCACGGATCTGCTCGCGCATCCGGTCCTGCACCGCCTGACTCAGGGTATAGGGCGGCAGTGAGCAGGCCGAGTCGCCGGAATGCACCCCCGCCTGCTCGATGTGCTCCATGATGCCGCCGATGAGCACATCGGTGCCGTCGCAGATAGCATCGATGTCCACCTCGATGGCATCGTCGAGGAAACGATCGAGCAGTACTGGCGAGTCGTTGGAGACGCTCACCGCCTCGCGCATGTAGCGTTGCAGGTCTTCGACATCGTGCACGATCTCCATGGCGCGGCCGCCCAGCACATAGGAGGGGCGCACCACCAGTGGATAGCCGATCTCCTCGGCCAGGGCCACCGCCTCCTCCGAGTTGGTGGCGGTGCGATTGGGCGGCTGCTTCAGGCCCAGCTCGTCCACCAGCTGCTGGAAACGCTCACGGTCCTCGGCCAGGTCGATCGAATTGGGCGACGTGCCGATGATTGGCGCGCCGGCGGCCTCCAGATCCTCGGCCAGCTTGAGCGGGGTCTGGCCGCCATACTGAACGATAATGCCGGTGGGCTGCTCCTTCTCAATGATCTCCAGCACGTCCTCCAGTGTCAGCGGCTCGAAATACAACCGGTCGGAGGTGTCGTAGTCGGTGGAGACCGTCTCCGGGTTGCAGTTGACCATGATGGTCTCGTAGCCATCGTCACGCATGGCGAAGGCGGCATGACAGCAGCAGTAGTCGAACTCGATGCCCTGGCCGATGCGGTTGGGGCCGCCACCCAGAACCATGATCTTCTTGCGGTCGGTGGGGTCGGCCTCGCACTCCTCTTCATAGGTGGAATACATATAGGCGGTGCTGGCCGCGAACTCCGCGGCGCAGCTGTCGACCCGCTTGTATACGGGTCGGATGCCCAGCCCATGCCTGCGCGCTCGCACCTCGCCCTCGCTCACGCCCAGTAGTTCGGCCAGTCGTCGGTCGGAGAAGCCCTTGCGCTTGAGCTCGCGCAAACGGCCCGCGTCGAGCACCGCCATACCCTGGTGACGCACCCGCGCCTCTTCAGAGACCAAGTCCTCGATCTGCACCAGGAACCAGCGGTCGATCTTGGTCGCCTCGAACACCTCGTCCAGGGTCATGCCCGCGCGAAAGGCATCGGCGACATACCACAGGCGATCGGCGCTGGGCTGACCGATTTCGTTACGAATATGCTCCAGCGCGCCTTCGGAACCGGGATCAACAAGGGGGTCCAGGCCATGCTTGTCGGTTTCCAGGCCGCGCAACGCCTTTTGCAACGACTCCTGGAAGGTGCGGCCCATGGCCATCACCTCGCCCACTGATTTCATCTGGGTGGTCAGGCGCGGGTCGGCCTCGGGAAACTTCTCGAAGGCAAAGCGCGGCACCTTGGTCACCACATAGTCGATGGTCGGCTCGAAGGAGGCCGGCGTGACACCACCGGTAATTTCGTTGCGCAGCTCGTCCAGGGTGTAGCCCACCGCCAGCTTGGCCGCCACCTTGGCGATGGGGAAGCCGGTGGCCTTGGAGGCCAGCGCCGAAGAGCGCGACACCCGCGGGTTCATCTCGATGATGATCATGCGCCCGTTGTCGGGGTTGATGGCGAACTGCACGTTGGATCCGCCGGTATCCACCCCGATCTCACGCAGCACCGCCAGCGAGGCGTCGCGCATGATCTGGTATTCCTTGTCAGTCAGCGTCTGCGCCGGTGCCACGGTGATGGAGTCGCCGGTGTGCACGCCCATCGGATCGAGGTTCTCTATGGAGCAGACGATGATGCAGTTGTCCTTGTGATCCCGCACCACCTCCATCTCGAATTCCTTCCAGCCGGCGATCGATTCCTCGATCAGCAGCTCGTGGGTGGGCGACAGGTCCAGGCCGCGCTGGCAGATCTCCTCGAACTCCTCGCGGTTGTAGGCAATTCCGCCACCCGAACCACCCATGGTGAAGGAAGGACGGATGATGGTGGGGAATCCGATCTGGGCCTGCACCTGGAAGGCCTCTTCCAGGGAATGGGCGATTGCCGACTTGGGCATATCCAGGCCAATCTTCTGCATCGCCTGGCGGAACAGATCGCGGTCCTCCGCCTTGTCGATGGCCTCACGCGAGGCGCCGATCATCTCCACGCCATATTCGGCCAGCACCCCCTCGCGCTCCAGATCCAGGGCGCAGTTGAGCGCGGTCTGACCGCCCATGGTGGGCAGCAGGGCATCCGGGCGCTCCTTCTCGATGATCTTGGCCACGGTACGCCAGGTGATCGGCTCGATGTAGACCGCGTCGGCCATGTCCGGATCGGTCATGATGGTGGCCGGGTTGGAATTCACCAGGATCACCCGGTAGCCCTCCTCCGCCAGCGCCTTGCACGCCTGCGCGCCCGAATAGTCGAACTCGCAGGCCTGGCCTATCACGATGGGACCGGCGCCGATGATGAGGATGCTTTCGATATCTGTACGCTTGGGCATTTTCTAAGTCAGTTGGTGTAACCACAAAGGGCACAAAGACCACAAAGGAATCATGTCGGTCAGCGTTGGCCGGTTTTGCCGATTAGCCATGCCTATCGACCGATGTCGATCAGAGAAGGATCTGGGGTCGCGCTTCAAATCTTCGTGTTCTTTGTGCTCTTAGTGGTGGAAAATTCAATCCTTGCTCTCCATCAGCTCGATGAAGTGGTCGAACACCGGCGCCACGTCGTGGGGCCCGGGGCTCGCCTCGGGGTGTCCCTGAAAGCTGAAGGCCGGGACGTCGGTGCGGTGGATTCCCTGCAAAGAGCCGTCGAACAGCGATTTGTGGGTGGCGCGCAGGTTGTCGGGCAGGGTCTGCTCGTCCACCGCGAAGCCGTGATTCTGGCTGGAAATCATCACCCGCCCGCTGTCCAGATCCTGCACTGGATGGTTGGCACCATGATGGCCGAACTTCATCTTCACTGTCCTGGCGCCGCTGGCCAGCCCCAGCAGCTGGTGACCCAGACAGATGCCGAAGGTGGGCACCTTCGCATCGAGTACCTCGCGGATCGCCTCGATGGCATAGGTGCAGGGCTCAGGATCACCCGGCCCGTTGGACAGGAAGACCCCGTCCGGATCCATGTCCAGTACCTCGCTCGCCGGGGTTTCGGCCGGCACCACGGTGACGTGGCAGCCGCGATCCACCAGCATGCGCAGGATATTGCGCTTGATGCCATAGTCCCAGGCCACGACGTGCAGCGGCAGTCTTTCCTCCACCGGGTGCGGCGCCTCGGGCAGCCCACCCTCCAGGGACCAGGTGCCCTGGGCCCACTCATAGGGGAAACCCGTGGTGACCTCCTTCGCCAGGTCCATACCCTTCAGCCCGGGGAAGTCCCGTGCCGCTTCCAGGGCCTTTTCCTCCGAGAGGTCGTCGCCAGCCATGATGCAGCCGTTCTGGGCACCCTTCTCGCGCAGGAGACGGGTCAGGCGGCGGGTATCGACCTCGCTGATCGCCACGATGTCGTGCTCGACCAGATAGTCGTCCAATGGCTTCTCGGCGCGGAAGTTGCTCATAAGCAGCGGCAAATTGCGAATTACCAGGCCCGCAACCTGCACATGGGACGACTCCTCGTCCTCGTGATTGACCCCGGTATTGCCGATATGGGGATAGGTCAGGGTCACGATCTGCCGGGAATAGGAGGGATCGGTGAGGATTTCCTGGTAGCCCGTCATGGCAGTGTTGAACACCACCTCGCCCACCGTCTGCCCGTCGGCACCAATGGACTGGCCGCGAAACACGCTGCCGTCTTCAAGAACAAGGATGGCCGGTTTAGTCATTGTGCGCGCACACCAAAGGCCGGAAGCGGCGGCTGGCGCTGATCTTCCGGCAGTATTCGATTCGACTCAAAGATGGGCCGAGAGGCCCAGCACTGGGGAGGAAATCTTACGGGAAAACCCGCCCAAAGGCTACGCCGATTCAATCGACAGGAAACGGGCGACACGATAACCAAGGCGAACGCCAACGACGCCTCACACGGCGGGCTCCTGAGCGGTCAGCACCGGAACCCCTGATCCTGAGTGACACTTTATTACTGTTCGCGATCCGATGAACCCGACCGGACCGACTTCCGGTCAGGGCTTGGCATACAGTGTTGCTCAGGCGGTAGCGAATACGCCAGCTGCCTCCAGCTTGGGAATCATCGAGGCATCTTCCAGCTCCAGGCGCTGCTCGAGCAGTTCGAGAATCTGCTGCGTCTCTTCCAGAAAGGCAGGACTGACCTCGTAATTGCAGTCCCGCAGCCATTGCCGCTTGTAATGGTTGAAGGCCTCCCGCAGGGGGCGGTCGTTATTGATGAAGCCCCACACCAGGTTCTGCACCTGCTGGTCACCATGACTCAACAGGGGTGGAAACAGGCCCTCATGCTCCTCTGCCAGATGCTTGCTCACTTTTTCGCACAGATCACACAGAAGCGTGTGGGTAATGCGCGCTATCGTGCCGACCGACTGCTGTTCGGGCGTCATCAGGTTGCGCAGGGCGCGGCTCATTTCCCGAATCTCATTCTGCTGGGTCTTCAGCTCTTCCAGGCTAGTCATGCTTTCCTCCTTTGGATGAACGGGCGGCGCCTCGTGGCGCTCTAGTACTCTTAAGGACAATAGCCGACAAAGGCCGCGTCGCCTGCTTCCAGACACCCCCTTCTCTTCGATTTTTGACCCATGTCAACAAAGTGCCGGCGCGCGTAGCGCGCGAGTTGATCGAGGTTTAACCGGCCAAGGGATTGCCCTAGGGCGTCATTCAGCGCCGCCCCAGCGCCTGGCGCGTCCAGTTGACGATACCGCCGGCGTCCAGCGCGCCCGACATGCGGTCGACCTCGCGCCCATTGGCAAACAGGATCATGGTCGGGATCGAGCGGATACCGAACTGGCCGGCGATCTGCTGATTCTCTTCCGTATTCAGCTTCAACAGCCGCACCTGGGGCTCGAGCTGGGCCGCGGCCTGCTCGAAGGCGGGAGCCATCATGCGACAGGGGCCGCACCAAGGCGCCCAAAAATCGACCAGCAGGGGAATATCACTCCGCTGGAGCTGCCGGGTGAACATCTCGGCATCTACCGGCAACGCCTTGCCCTGAAACAGGGGCTGCTTGCACTTACCGCACTTGGGGTGCTGCCGCAGGCGCTCAGCCGGGACGCGGTTGACCCCACCACAGTTCGGGCAGACGATATGCAATGCTTCAGACATGACTAATTCCTTTGGGATTGAGTGCGAGAATGCTCGGTGAGGCCCAAAATGGGGGCACAGCACCCTACTTCAAGCTCGAACCCGGATTGTCCTTAGGGACGCACGATGATGGCGAGTCAACTGGCGACCGGCGCGCGCGTGCGCGCAGGGCCGCCCAATGGACAGACCGGTTGAATCGCTCAGCCGTAACCCCTATCTCGCTGGGGTCCAACCCACAGCCGTTAGCGGAGAAGTAATGCACCATGAGCAACTTACCCTTCGTCCAGGAAGTCACCGGTGACAACTTTCAGCAGGTCGTCATCGAAGGATCCCGTCGACAGCCGGTACTCGTGGATTTCTGGGCGAGCTGGTGCCAGCCCTGCCAGATGCTGATGCCGCTGCTAGCCGGGCTCGCGGAGGAATATCAAGGCCGCTTCATCCTCGCCAAGGTGAATACCGAGGAACAGCAGGAGATCGCTGCCCAGTTCGGTATCCGCTCGATCCCCGACGTGCGCTTGTTCAAGGACGGCCAGGAGGCCGAGGGCTTTACCGGCGCCCTCCCCGAATCGGCGATTCGGGAGTTCCTGGACAAGCACCTGCCCCGCCCTTCCGATCCGCTGGTGGAACAGGCCATGCAAGCGATCTCGATCGGGAACACAGACCAGGGCATCGCCCTGTTGCAACAGGCGCAGTCGGCCGACCCGGCGAATCCCCGCATACCGGTGGCGCTGGCCCAGGCGCACATGCTGGCAGGTGATTGGGAGGCCGCCAGGGACGCCCTCGACAACCTGCCGCCAGCGGAGCAGGAGCAGCCGGAGGTAGCCCAGCTGCGCGCCCAACTCCACTTCGCCAACGAGGCCCCGCCGGCCAGCGAGCTGCCCGCGCTGGAATCACGCCTGCAGCAGAACGGGAACGACAGCGAGGCCCGCTATCGCCTGGCCATGGGACTGGTACTGCAGCAGCGTTTCGAAGAAGCCATCGAGCACCTGCTCACGCTGATGTCGAAGGACAGGCAGTACGGCGAAGATGCTGCACGCAAGGCGCTGCTCAGGCTATTCGACATGCTGGGAGACGATCCCCTGGTCACCGATGCGCGTCGCCGGCTGTTCAACATGATGCACTGAGCCGATCCCATCTCATGGTCAATCGGCCATCGGTACGATCTCTTCGACCACGACCTGCCCGCCGGCTACGCGCCAGCGGACATCCAACTCGGCAAGGCGCATGCCATAGGTTCTGCGATCCTCTTTCCCTTGACGATAGGCCGGTCGCGGGTCAAGCGCCAGGGTTTGGACAATCAGGGCGCGTAGGTGCTCGCCCTGCCCGCCCAGCGATGTCAATCGCTTCTCTGCCGCGGGCGCAAAGCGGACCTCAAGCATGGCATCCGGGCGGCTGGCGGCATAGCCGCTGCGTGCGCCGGGCACGCAATCCGAATAGGGAAGGTAGGGCTTGATGTCGTACACCGGTGTGTCATTGAGCAGGTCCAGGCCCGAGACCAACAGGCGCAGATCACCGTCGGGCCCTTCCAGCCCCTCGAAACCCAACACCGACAGCCCGAGATTGTTGGGACGAAAAGGCGAACGGCTGGCGAACACACCCACCTCGCGATTTCCGCCCAGGCGCGGAGGTCGCACGCGCAGCCGGTAGCCGCCCTCGGAGGCGTGGAAGCCGAAGATTACCCATATGTGGCTGAAGCCCTCCAGGCCGTCGAAGGCCTCCCTGCGGGCGAGATCCGGGCGCATCACCAGCCAGCCCCGCGCCTCCTCGACCAGGCCAGCCTGACGGGGAATGCCGAACTTCTCCCGATAAGGCGAGACGACCCGGGCGATGGGCTCGATGAGGGAGGATTCCGTGGTCTGTGTCATGGACGCTGAATGTTGCTGGCGGCACAATGGTACCCGACCCAGGGCTGCCTGGCCGAGGCGCACCGCGAGACGACCCATTGTCCAACGAATCCACCCTGCCGAACCCTGGATGGCGCATTACGGCCCGCCTGTTTCTCATCGCGCCAGCCTGCGGCATCCTGCCCGCGCTCATCCTGCTGGGAGCGGGCGCACCCGCATGGAGCATCGCTGGCCTCGCCGCTGTGGGCAGCACCGTTGCCGCCTGGGGCCTCCTTCGCCTGGGCGCTCGGACAGTGGGCGTCACGGTGACCAACAACACCCCCCATCGCGCCTGTGCCCAGTCCGCCAGTGACGCCATCCTGCACCTCGCCTACCACGACACCCTTACCGACCTGCCCAACCGCACCCTGCTACACGACCGGGTGCAACACGCGCTGCAACGCAGCCAACGCAGCGGCCGGTCGGGGGCACTGTTGTTCCTCGACCTCGACAAGTTCAAACGCATCAACGACTCCCTGGGCCACTCGGTGGGCGACCTGTTGCTGCAGGCATTGGCCAACCGCCTGCGCGAGACCCTGCGCGAAGAGGACACGATCTCCCGCCTCGGGGGCGACGAGTTCGTGGTATTGCTGGAGGCACTGGACACTGACCCCATGGGGGTCGACGGGCAATTGGTGGAAATCGGCAACAAGATTCGGCAGGCCCTGGCCCCTGCCTATCACCTGAGCGGTCACGAACTGCATGTCACGGCCAGTATCGGCTACGTGGTGTTCCCCCGCGACGGAAGGGACATGGAGACCCTGATGCGACACGCCGACTTGGCCATGTACCAGGCGAAGCACGCCGGCCGGGACACTATCGTCCGATTCGAACCGGCCATGGACGAGGTGGCGACCCGGCGCATGCGTACCGAAAACGAGATTCGCAGGGCCCTTGTGGAAGATCAGCTGAGCCTTGCCTACCAACCCATCCTGCGCATCCGCGACGGCCGGATCCTGGGCGCCGAGGCACTACTGCGCTGGCAACACCCGGAGGATGGCGAGATCCTGCCGGACCGCTTCCTGCCCCTGTTGGAGGACAGCGCACTGATGCTGCACCTCGCCGAGTGGATACTGAGGCGGGCGTGCGAAGACCTGGCCAGCATTGCGGCCGGGGCCGGCATGCTGACCCCCGACTACATCGCGGTCAACATCGACCAGCAGCAGTTCCATCAACCGGCCTTTGTCGAACAACTGCGTCGGTTATTGCGGGACACGGGTGCCGACCCGCATCATCTGCTGTTGGAGCTGACCGAGACGGTCATCATGAGCAACCCCACCGAGGCACGGGAGCGCATGCTGGAGCTCCAGCAACTGGGAGTGCGATTTGCCATCGACGACTTCGGCACCGGCTATTCTTCTCTTGCCTACCTGAAGCAGTTGCCGGCCGACATTCTCAAGATCGATCGGGGATTCGTCGAGGACATTGCCCGGGATCCGGACGATGCGGCCATTGTACGCACCGTGCTGGGAATAGCCGACCATATGGGACTGCAGGTCGTCGCGGAAGGGGTTGAGCGCCGCGAGCAATTGCAGTTCCTGCGCGAACACGGCTGCAGCAGCTACCAGGGTTACCTGGGCCGCCCGCCACTCGACCTGCAACAATTTCACGAAGAGCTGCGACTCGGTTCCCAGCTGCGCCTGGTCGAATAGTCTCCTGGCCCGCGCCTCAAGAAAGCCGATGATCTGCCGATCCGGGCTTCACCTTGTCCGGGACATCCACGGAGGATCTTCGACCATGTTGCCAAGACTATTCGCCCTTCTCCTGCTTTGCACACTTGCGCTCAGTGCCCAGGCCGGGTGGGATCCCGCAGAAAAACACGAAATGCGGCAGGAGGCAGCACGCACCCTGGCGGCCTTCAAGCGAAAGGATCCTTCGCTGTCGCGATTCTTCAAGTCAGCGGCCGGGTGGGCAGTATTTCCAACCGTCGGCAAGGCCGGTTTCTGGCTTGGCGGCGCCTACGGCAAGGGCGTCGTCTACAAACGAGGAGGCGTCGCCGGCTACACGACCCTCAAGCAGGTGACGGTGGGATTTCAGTTCGGCGGCCAGGCCTACAGCGAGATCATTTTCTTCAAGGACCGTGCTGCCCTGCGACGTTTCCGGCAGGAAAAGCTCGAGTTCGACGCCCAGGCATCTGCCGTCGCGGCCGACAAGGGCGCCAGCCTCGATGTCGACTATCACCACGGGGTCGCGGTATTCACCATGACCAAGGGCGGGCTGATGGCCGAGGCCTCGGTGGGCGGCCAGCACTTCACCTTCGATCCCAGCTGAGCGCCTGCGTTTTCGGAAGGACGCGGTCGACCTACCCCCGAATATTTCACCCGGTCGCTGAAAAATACTGGTAACTCGCTGGTCGCCAAAAGTATTCTGCGTATATTAGCGAGTGACGAAATTTTACCGGGCAAACGCTGGGCGCGCCCTCGCACCGATCTGGCCGCTCTCCAGCGGTATTTCCTTCCTCATCAATAGGCTGGCTATTGATTCGGTCGGAAATCCGCTCGAGAACGCCCATCCCGGCACGATCATCGCGTCCCCG
>JANTHJ010000021.1 GCA_024762475.1 Chromatiales bacterium
GC
The DNA here is from genome assembly GCA_024762475.1 of Chromatiales bacterium. GTDB lineage: Bacteria > Pseudomonadota > Gammaproteobacteria > Chromatiales > Chromatiaceae > MONJU. The sequence continues at coordinate 3 of JANTHJ010000021.1, forward strand.
ACGTAATAGCTAGCTATTGCGAAGATTCGCAACGCGGAAATGGGCGATTTAGCGCCGCAAGATGCCGTGTTACGAATTGATCAGAGCTTCCTTAGGCACAGATCGAGCGCGCTCATTCAGCCTGGGTGCCTCTCGACTATTGCCCGGCGTTCCCGGTCCCAGCACCAGATCGTATTGTCCGGATGCAGATGCACTCCACCTTTCCAGCAATCGGGAGGATTGAGGTCAATCCAGTTCGCATCGTTGTTCATCACTGCCCGGCCGAGCGGGGTCAGCTCGAGCGCCTGTTCTCGGAAGGCGTCATCGGCCGGCACATCTGGAGGACCGGCAAACTGGCTGCCGGACAATGTGCGCAACAAGGCATTTTCCACATTACTCAGGCCTTCGATCAGTCGCCAAAAGCTCCAGTCACCCAGATACGGTGCAGCCTCCAGCGCTTGATGTGCCGCGAACAACCTGCCTGGCCGGGCGATGCCGGAAGCGACCATTTCCAGGATCTGCCGCTCATGTCGTGACAGTCCGTTCCGGCTGTCGGGAAACTCTTCCAGGTGGCGCTCAAGCGCGGCCTTCAGGAACGGCAGCGCCGAAAGGTCCGATCGAATGAAGGACTCAAGTGGCAACGGAGTCTCCGCAGTAAAGGCCTGCCAGCCCCGCCGCCCAAGCGCCAGTTGTTGTTCCGCAATGCGCTGTTCCGATCCAGCCAGCGTTCTCATCTGCTCGGCACTGAGCTGGCCAAGACCATAAAACGGCTCGACGCCGGGAAAACGATCTATGCAGATCAGATAGAGTGCTGTCTCCCCCGACTCGACTGCGGCGAATCGATCCAGCAATTGCAGCAGTTGCAGCTGATCGTACAGATCGTGCTCGAGCCAGACTGTCACACGCCCAAAGCGCCGAAAGTCGCGCACCAGACGATCGCGTTCACGCAAGCCTCTTAGTATTGCGTCGTAGTCACCTACCGAAGGCCGGGCCAGAAACCGTGCTCGGACCTTCGCCAGTTCGTCCGGGGAAAGGCCGCCCGGCACGGGCCCATCGTGCAAGATATCGCGCCACGCCAATACAGGATCGGGGATGCCGGCTGCGCGCATGGTCGTGGCGGCGCTGTCGCCGTTGGTGATACTCAGCGTGGCATTTTGTGTTGGCGAATTCATGCCCCGCGCTGCGTCAGCCCGATTCCAGGACCAAGAGCAGCTAGGCCTGCCGCGAGCAGGCCGCTTCCTGGTAGCGCCGGATCAATCCCGCGGTGGACGCATCGGTACCCTGCGATGCCCCGTCCCCTTCGAAAACCCGCAGGATCTGACCGGCCAGTTGCTTGCCCAGCTCCACCCCCCACTGGTCAAAGGAGTCCACCCCCCAGATCACACCCTGGACGAAGACCTTGTGCTCATAGAGCGCAATCAGCGCGCCGAGCACCTGCGGGGTGAGCCGATCGAATACCAGCAGGTTGCTGGGGCGGTTTCCGGGGAAGGTCCGGTGCGGCACCAGCGCCTCAATGCGCTCTGCCGGCAGACCGGCGGCGGCCATCTCGTCCCTTACCTCGTCGGCGCTGCGCCCGCGCATCAGGGCCTGGGCCTGGGCCAGGCAGTTGGCCACCAACTTGTCGTGGTGTCCCGGCAGGTCGTAGGCGGGGCACAGGGGCAGGATGAAATCCACCGGGATGGCACGGGTACCCTGGTGCAGCAGCTGGAAGAACGAGTGCTGGGCGTCGGTGCCCGGTGCGCCCCAGATCACCGGCCCGGTCTGGTAGCTCACCGGCACGCCGTCGCGGGTTACCTGCTTGCCGTTGCTCTCCATGTCGAGCTGCTGGAGAAAGGCCGGCAGATACTCCAGGTGCTGGTGATAGGGCACGATGGCTAGGGAATCGCAACCGGCGAAGTTACGGTACCAGATCCCCAGCAGCCCCAGGATCACCGGCATATTGTGCTCGAGCGGCGCGCTGAGGAAATGCTCGTCCATGGCGTTGGCTCCGGCGAGCAGTTCCTCGAATCGTTCGAAACCCACCGCCAGGGCAATGGGCAGACCGATGCTGGACCACAGCGAATAACGCCCCCCGACCCACTCCCAGAACTCGAACATGTGCTCGGTATCGATGCCGAAGGCCGCCACCGCCTCGGCATTGGTGGAGACCGCCACGAAGTGACTGGCCACCGCGGCCTCGCCGCCCAGACGTCGGACCAGCCAGTCCCGCGCCGAGCGGGCATTGGTCAGGGTCTCTTGGGTGGTGAAGGTCTTGGAGGCGACGATGAACAGGGTGCTGGCAGGGTCCAGCGATTCGAGGGTGCTGGCCAGGTGCGCCTCGTCCACGTTGGAGACGAAGTGCACCCGCAGATCCGCGCGCTGATACGGGCGTAGTGCCTCACACGCCATCTTCGGCCCCAGGCTGGAGCCACCGATGCCGATGCTCACGATATCTGTGATCGGTTCCCCGGTATGACCCCGCCAGGCACCGTTGCGCACCTTCTCGGAAAAGGCGCGCATCCGCGCCAGTACCGATCGGATACCGTCCATCACGTCTTCGCCGTCACAGCGATACGCCCGGTCGCCCAGACTGCGCAATGCCATGTGCAGCACCGCCCGCTGTTCGGTGGTATTGACCCGGTCCCCGGCAAACAGCCGTTCGCGCCAGGCCGGGAGCCCGGCGGCCGCGGCCAGGTCGAGCAGCAGCTCCATCGCTTTCTCATCGACCAGATTTTTGGAATAATCGAGCTCCAAGCCGCACGCCGAAAGGCTGTATCGTTCGCTGCGCTGCGGATCTGTCGCAAACATGTCCCGCATGTGGCGTCCGGCCAGCGATTCCCAGTGGCGCTGCAACGCCTCCCATTCACCGGTCTGATCGATGGGCCCCTTGTCCTGTGGCATAAGCATTTACCCGAGTTCACTACTGCAATGACGCCGAGTATAACAACGTCCACCTTCAATCCAGGCATTCACGCGGAGATTTTACGATGAGCGACTCATTCGTCGAGGCGTGCCTGAAGCACGACAAGAAGCTGCGCAGCCGGGTGCGACTGCTGGGAAACATGCTCGGTGAGGTGGTGGCCTCCCAATCCGGCGAAGAGGTGCTGCACAACATCGAGCGCCTGCGCAAGGGCTTCAAGCGCCTGCGCAAGGAGCGCGATCCGGCGCGCCTGGAGCGGCTCAAGAAGCTGATCGACCGTCTGCCCCCGCATTTGCTACGCCCGATCATTCGCGCCTTCGCGACCTATTTCCAGCTGGTCAACATTGCGGAGGAGAGCTTTCAACACCGTCAGCGGCGACGCGTGGCGGCGTCCGGCAAGCCCTTGTGGGAGGGCTCCTTCGATCACTGCATGCGCAGCCTGCGCGAGCAGGACATCGCGCCCGAGCAATTGCAGGACCTGCTGGACGATGTGCGCTACATGCCGGTTTTCACCGCGCACCCCACCGAATCCAAGCGCCGCGCCATCCTGGTGCAGCTGCGCCGCATCTTCGAGGCCAACGAGGGTCTCGACAGTCCCTCGCTGACGGTCGACCACAAGGAGCACTGGGAGAAGGCGCTCAAGACCCGTATCCAGACTCTGTGGAAAACCAACGAGGTGAGGCCCGCCAAGCCCGACGTCCGCCATGAGATCCGCATGGGCCTGCATCATTTCAAGGCCAGCCTTTTCGATGCCATCCCGGTGGTCTACCGCCGCCTGCAGCACGCCATCGAACGGGTCTATGGTGACCATCCGGACTACCGCCATATTGAGCTGCCCGCGTTGTTGCGCTTTGGCTCCTGGATCGGCGGAGACCGGGATGGCAATCCCAACGTCACCGCCGGGACCACCGCAGAGGCGGTGTTCACCCAGCAAAAAACGGTGATCGCCCAGTATCTGGAACGTATCGACCAGCTGATCGACACCCTCACCCACTCCGCTCAGTTCTGCACCCCGACACCGGAATTTCTCGCCTCCCTGGAGGCAGACGACGCCTATCGCGAACAATTCGACGACATCTGGCCATTGCGGTTTACCCACGAGCCCTACCGACGCAAGCTCTATGTGATGAAATTGCGCCTGCGCCAGGCCCTGGAGCGCACCGAGCGCCGCCTGAGTGGCGATGCCCCTAACCCGGACGCCCCCGGCTACCGTACCGAGGCGGCCTTTATCCGTGACCTGGAGCTGATCTCCGATTCGCTGGCCAGCCATGGTGATCGCGCGGCCGCCGAGGCCGAACTGCTCGATCTGTTGCACCTGGCGCGCACCTTCGGCTTCTACCTGGCGCGCCTGGACATCCGCCAGGAGTCGACAGTACACACTGAGGCGGTGGTCGAGGTCCTGCGGGTGCTGGAGATCGAGGCCGACTATGCCGCGCTGGACGAGGAGGCGCGCCTGGCGCTGATGGGGCGCCTGATCGAGGATCCGCCCGGACCGCTCGACCGCGAACGTCTCTCGCCGATGACCCGGGAGGTGCTGGCGGTCTTCGACGTGGTACGCGACGTCCAGGACTGCGTCAGCGAACGCGCCATCGGCCGGTACGTGATCTCGATGGCCCATCATGCCTCTGACGTGCAGCACGTGATGTTCCTGGCCAGCCTGTGCGGCCTGGCCGGGCAACAGGGCGAGCAGTTCATCTGCCGCATTGGGGTCTCGCCCCTGTTCGAGACCATCGAGGACCTGCAGCACATCCAGCCGGTGATGAGCCGCCTGCTGGACGATCCCGTCTATCGTCGACTGCTGGAGACCCACGGCGCGCTACAGGAGGTGATGCTGGGCTACTCCGATTCTGCCAAGGACGGGGGCATCGTCGCCTCTGCCTGGTCGCTGTACCAGGCACAGCAGCAGGTGATCGCTCTGGGGTTGGAGCGCGGTGTGCGCATCCGCCTCTTCCATGGCCGTGGGGGCACTATAGGCCGTGGCGGCGGCCCCACCTACCAGGCCATCACCTCGCAACCCGCCGGTACTGTACTGGGCCAGATCAAGTTCACCGAGCAGGGCGAGGTGCTCTCCTACAAGTACAGCAACAAGGAGACTGCTGTCTTCGAACTGACCATGGGTCTGACCGGGCTGATCACCGCCAGCCTGGGACTGGTCCGCCCGGTGCCCGCCGACCCGGAAGGATACGCCGCCACCATGCAGCAACTGCAGCGGAGCGGTGAGCGCCACTATCGGATCCTCACCGAGGAGATCCCCGGCTTTCTGGATTATTTCTACGAGGCCACGCCGGTCGACGAGATCGCGTTGCTCAACATCGGCTCGCGCCCCTCGCACCGCAAGAAGCAGGACCGTTCCAAGTATTCGGTGCGTGCCATCGCCTGGGTCTTCGCCTGGGCCCAGTCACGCCACACCCTGCCCGCCTGGTATGGCCTGGGCCGCGCCCTGGAGGACTGCTGCGGCGACGACCCGCAGCGGCTGGAAGACCTGCGGGCCCTGTACCGCGAATGGCCCTTCTTCCGCGCCCTGTTGAGCAACACCCAGATGGCGCTGTTCAAGGCCGACATGCGCATTGCCGAAGAATATGCCGCACTCGCCCACGACCAGGAGCAGGCACGACACATCTTCGGTCTGGTGCGGGAAGAGTTCGAACGCACCCGGGACTGGATCCTGAAGATTTCACAGCTGCAGGAACTGCTCGAAGAGAGCCCCCTGCTCAAGCGCTCGCTCAAACGTCGTGACCCCTACCTGGACCCACTGAACCATATCCAGCTGGCGTTGCTGAAGCGCTACCGCGACGCAGAACTGGATGAAGGCGAACGGGAACTGCAGCTCGATCCGTTGCTGCGAAGCATCAATGCGATTGCGGCGGGGATGCGCAATACCGGCTGAGAATGGTCGTCGAACAAGGTGTGGCGGTGAGCTCCGCGAAACCCGTGATCGGCCGTGTTCGACGGTGGGTTTCGCTGCGCTCTACCTACCCTACGCGCTGTCTCGTCGGCCGTCGTTGTTACACGTTCTAAGGATGTAGCCTGGATGAAGGCCGCAGGCCAAAATCCGGGAGAAGATGCGCCGCTCGGGCTCCCGGATTCCGCTGCGCTGCATCCGGGCTACGAGCTTTTCAATCTCCAGTAAGGCGCCCGATCTCGCGCAGATTGCGCGCCCAGGGCTGGTTCTTGCGCAGCGCCCCGGGCAGTTCCGCCAGGGCGCGCTTGGCTGCCTGGACACTGGGAAACACCCCGTAGCCCAGCGCCCATAGGGGCTTGTCGGCAGACGCATTGGCGCGGTAGAGCAGCACGTCCCGCTTCCAATGGTGCCGTCGATACAGCGCCTCGGCCTGTTCCCGCCCGCTGGTCGCCAGCAGCTGCAAGGTGACATCCTTCTGCCCCTGACGATCGAACCAGTCCCGGTCCGGGACCATCAGGCCTGATACGCGGCTGGCCACACCGCTGGGAGGAGCACTGTCGCCGCCCAGCCGGTCCAGTTCCGCCAGTGCGGCCGCCGAGCGTTGCGAGCCGTTCCGCGCCGCCATCGCGTACCAGCGGCGCGCCTCGGTGAGATCGCGGGGCACACCCTTCCCCAGCGCATACAGGCTCCCCAGATTGTGCTGCGCCAACACCAGCCCCTGCTTCGCCGCGCGGCGATACAGATCCGCCGCGCGATGGGCATCCGCCCCATTGTCCTGGGACAGCAGCTGGTTGGCCAGGTTGTACTGGGCCATGGCGTCTCCCGCCTTTGCCGCATGCTGCAGCAGCCGCTGCGCCCGGGCGGGGTCGGCCGGCACCCCCAGGCCATCCTGGTACATCAGGCTCAGGTAGAACTCCGCCCTGGGATTGCCGGCGCTGGCCACCGGCTCGAGCAGCGCGTGCGCCTTGTCATAGTCACCCATCTGCAGGGCGATGCGCCCATCCACCAGGGCATCGGCCAGCGCCAGCGTGGGCAGGATCAGCAGCATCGCGAGCAGACGTGTCATGGCCTATTCCGCCGCCAGGGCCTCACGCGATCGCGCGACCACCTGGCGGGCGGTCTCTCTTCCCCGCTGCGCCGCCTGCGATGGCGGCGGGTCGCCCGGCAGGGGCGGCTGGTGTTCCTCATTGCGCAGATACACGGTCTGGGTCGGGAAGGCGTATTCGACCTCCAGTTCGCTGGCCACGCGCAGACAGTCGAGCAGGAAACGGTGTCGCTCGCGCAGTTCGGTGGCCCAGTCGGGCGTCTCCCAGAACACATACACCAATACCGACAACGAGCTGTCGGCCAGGTCGTTGAGATAGATGTGGAAGTAGTCCTTGCGCATATAGGGATGCTCGCGCACCAGCTCGCGCAGTGCCTCGCAGAAGGCCTCGATGCGCTCCGGAGGGGTGTCGTAGGCGATACCGAAATGGGCCTTGTAGCGGCGGTAGCGGCGCTTGCCCATGTTGTCCACCTTGGCGGTGATGAAGCGGGAGTTGGGGACGGTCACCAGCGAATTGTAGAAGGTGCGAATGCGCGTGCTGCGAAAGCCCATCTCCTCGACGCTGCCCTCGATGTCGTCCACCACGATCCAGTCACCCACGGTGAAGGTCCGGTCCAGCAACACGGTTACCGAGCCAAACAGGTTTTGCACCATGTCCTTGGCGGCCAGGGCAAAGGCCAGACCGCCCAGGCCGAGACCGGCAAGCAGGCTGGTGATGTCGATGTTCAGGTTGTCGGCGATGAAGATCAGGCCGACCACGGTGACGAAGATCTTCAGCGAGCGCGAGATCAACGGCACCAGCACATCATCGATCTTGTTATCCGTCGCCTCGGCGCGGGCGCGCAGCCAGGCAGCGAAGATGTCCACCAGACGATAGGCCGCCCAGACCGCGGCCAGGCTGGCCAGGGCCTTGACCGCCACCGACAGGATCACCAGGGCCAGCTCCGGCAGGCCGATGGCGTTGATGCCGATCCACCAGACCGCCGACATCGCCACCAGACCCAGTGGGCGAAGACGATTCTCCCCATCCTCCACGGTGCTGTAGTCACCGCTGCTGCGGCGCAGCCAGCGTCGCATCAGACGGCGCAGCAGGAAGCTGACCACCCAGTCCGCCAGGACGCCGATGACGACCACAAGGAGCAGCGCCAGCCAGCGCCAGTTCTCCAGCAGCAAGGTCTTGTGCCGCAGCGGCGCCGGCATCATGCGCTGCAGGCGGATCTCCCAGGGCAGGTACTCGCTGTTGTCCTCCAGTCCCTTGACCGGCGCGCTCTTCGACAGACTCTCATAGATCGCCGGCAACTGGCGCAGGCTCGCTGCATCGAACAGCCAGCGGCCGTCCTCCTGGCGCTTGAGGCGGATCACGCCCTGGTCGTAGCGCGCGAAGATCCATTCATTCCCCTTGGGCCTGTGAGGCACCTTCTTCAGGTCCACCACCTTGGTGCGGTCCATCACCTCGAGCAGCTGCCACGCCAGGGTCTCGCCCCGCTCGCGCCGGACCAGGGGGTTGATATCCGACAGATCCAGGGTCGCCAGGGCGTCGTCGATGCGTTTCGGGTCACCGCGCTTGATATCGTTCATCGCCCCGAGGAAGGTCGCCAGGGTATCCCTGGGCGAGGCCAGCTCGGGCGGCACCGCGGGCTTCTCGGCAGTGGACGCAACCTTGGCCGCCGGCGCCGCACCCTGGTCCGCCGCCAGGACCAGTCCCCCGGGCATCAGCCATAGCAGCAGGAAGATCCAGTGAAGATGTCTCATAACGACCCTGTTGAATGGTTTTGGTTGAGATCGATCTCGATGTTATCAATCAGGCGCGCCCCGCCCAACCAGGCAGCGGCAAGAATCACCAGCTGCCTACTCTGCGGGGTTGGCGGCAGCAGGGTCTCGGCATCGACGATGGCCGCATAGTCGGGGCGCAGGCCATCGGCGGCCAGGCCGGCGGTCATCTCTTTCTCCAATGCCCGCCAGTCGCGCCTGCCGCCGAGGATCCGGGTTCTGCCATCGCGCAGGACAGCATACAAGCGCGGCGCGACCCGCCGCTGCTCCGGGTCCAGGTATTGATTGCGCGAACTCATGGCCAGCCCGTCGCGCTCGCGCACCGTGTCCAGCCCGATGATTTCCACTGGCATCGCCAGGTCGCGCACCATGTGCTGGATCACTCGCAGCTGCTGGTAGTCCTTCTTGCCGAACACGGCCACATCGGGCTGTACCATGTTGAACAGCTTGCACACCACCGTGGCCACGCCGCTGAAGTGGCCCGGCCGCGCGGCGCCGCAGTGGATATCGCTGATCCCCGGCACCTCCACCCGGGTCTGCTGCTCGAGAGGGATCGGGTAGATGGCCTCTACCGGGGGGGCGAACAGCAGATCGACGCCCTCGGCCTGCAGCGCCTTCCGATCCGCGTCCAGGGTGCGCGGATACCGGCCCAGGTCCTCGTTCGGGCCGAACTGCAAGGGATTGACGAAGATACTCACGACCACGATCCCGGCACGCCGGCGTGCCTCACGCACCAGTGCCAGGTGCCCCGCGTGCAGATTACCCATAGTGGGGACGAAGGCCACTCGCTCCTGATCACGGACGCCGGCCAGCACCTCGCGCAACCGTACGGGATCGTCGACGGTCTGCATCATTCGAAGCTATGTTCCGGTCCCGGGAATCCGCCCGCCCGCACCGCCTGCACATAGGCGCGCACCGCGTCCTCCACGCTCCCGGCCGTTTGCATGAAGTCGCGGGCGAATTTCGGAATGCGGTTGACGCTGATACCGAGCACATCGTACAGCACCAGTACCTGGCCGTCGGTGTCAGGCCCGGCGCCGATACCGATCACCGGGATCTGCAGGTTGCGGCTGATCTCGGTGGCCAGGGTCTGGGGCACGCACTCGAGCACCAGCAACTGGGCGCCCGCCTGCTGCAGCGCCACCGACTCCTCCAGCATAGCGGTGGCAGCGTCCTGATCGCGGCCCTGCACCCGGTAGCCGCCCAGCTGATATACCGATTGAGGCGTCAGGCCCAGATGACCGCATACCGGGATGCCGCGCTCGGTGAGGTAACGCACCGTCTCCAGTTGCGGCACCCCGCCCTCGAGCTTGACCATCTGGGCCCCGCCGTCTTTCATCAGGCGTGCGGCTGTCTCCAGGGCCCGATCGGTGGTGGCATATCCCATGAAAGGCATGTCCGCCACGAGCAGGGCCTGGCGGGTGACGCGGCTCACACAGGTGGTGTGGTAGACCATGTCGTCCACCGTAACGGGCAACGTGCTCTCGTGACCCTGAACCACCATGCCCAGTGAGTCGCCCACCAACAACAGATCTGCGCCGGCGTTCTCGCAGACATGCGCCAGGCTGGCGTCATAGGCAGTGATGGCGACGATCTTCTCGCCGTCCGACTTCATTTTGTGCAGGGTAGTGATGGTCTTCTGATTCATGGCGGTGCCTCTTCAGATCTGAATGGACGGCGCCAGCCGCCGCAGGCTGGGATCGTTGCAGGCCGCCAGCAGGTCGCATGCACGCCCCTGCCCGGGGATGTCGATGTCAGCCGCGATCTCCACCAGCGGCGCCAGCACGAACGACCGCTGCCCGATGCCCGGGTGGGGCACCTGCAGACGCGGCAGGTCGATCTGCCGGTTACCGTACAGCAGCAGGTCCAGGTCGATGGTGCGCGGTCCCCAGCGGCGCCCACGCAGCCGTCCCTGGATCTGCTCGATGGCCTGCAATGCGTCGAGCAGATCCAGCGGCGCCAGGCTCGTCTCCAATGCCGCTACCGCATTCAGGTAGTCCGGCTGGTCCGCCGGCCCCATGGGCGCCGAGGCATACAGCGAGGAAGACCCCAGCAGACGGCTATCGGCCAGCCGCGCCAATGCGCCCAACGCCCGCTCGATCTGGTGTCGCGGCCCTTCCAGATTGCTGCCGAGCCCGACATGGGCCAGCACCGGCACACTCACTCTCCGCCGCCCCCGGTCGCGGGTTTGCGACGACGCCGCCGGCCCCCGCGACGACGTCGGCGCGGCTTCTCCCCCTCGTCAGAGCCGGAGGAGGCGTCGCCGACTTCGCCCTGCCCCTGGAACTCTGTCCACCAGTCGGCCAGCGCCTGATCGGCCTCGCCCGCCTCGGCCCGCAACAACAGGAAGTCATAGGCGGCTCGGAAGCGTGGATGCCCCGCCAGCCGCTGGGGCCGCTTGCCCTTGGTATGCTGAAACCGCGGCTGCAGGGTCCAGATCTCGCGCATCGGGGTGCTGAAGCGACGGGGGATCGCCACCCGGCCCAGCTGCCGCTCGATGATGTCGGAACTGGCCGCCTGCAACGCCGCATAGGGCGCGATCCCCTCCGCTTCGTATTGCCTGGTGCGCAGGCGCACCGGCTCCCAAAGGAGCACCGCAAACAGGAAGGCCGGGGTGACCGGTTTCCCGCTGGTGACCCGCGCATCGGTGTTCTCCAACCCTTTCAACACCATGGTGTGGGGGAAGCCCGCTTCCTCGGTTGCCAGGGCGGCCTCGGTATCGGGAAACAGTTGCCCGAAAAGGCCGAAATGGCGCAGCTTCTCGAACGAGGCCACGCTATGGCCGGTCATGAAAAGCTTCAGCACCTCCTCGAACAGCCGCGCGGCGGGCACCTCGCCGAGCAGCCCCGCCAGCGCGGCGATGGGCGCCTCGGTCTCCGGTGAGAGCACGAATCCGAGCTTGGCGGCGAAGCGCGCAGCGCGCAGCATCCGCACCGGGTCTTCGCGGTAGCGCGTCTCCGGATCGCCCATCAGGCGTAAGAATCCGTTGTGCAGATCCTCCATGCCACCGGCATAGTCGATCACCGAAAAGTCGCGAATGTCGTAGTACAGCGCATTGACCGTAAAGTCACGCCGCAGCGCGTCCTCTTCGATGGTGCCGTAGACGTTGTCCCGCAGGATCATTCCCTGGCCATTGCTGCTCGCCGCGTCGGGAGAGGGCTGCGCTGCCCGAAACGTCGCCACCTCGATGATCTCGCGCCCGAAACGCACATGGGCGAGACGAAAGCGGCGGCCGATCAGGCGGCAGTTGCGAAATGTCTCCTTGACCTGTTCGGGCGTGGCATTGGTGGCTACATCGAAATCCTTCGGCTCGCGTCCCAGCAGCAGATCCCGCACCCCACCGCCGACGAGGTAGGCCTCGTAACCTGCATCCTTCAGGCGATACAACACCTTGAGCGCCGCGTTCGAGATATTCGCGCGCGAGATACAGTGCTGATCCCTGGGGATAATGGTGGGATTGGTGATAGGTTGACTCCGATCCGGCTGCAACAGGCGCGCAATGATACAACGCCCGCCCCTCCACCGGCCACAGACCATCACGCTGCGCTCAACCCCACCCGACAACAACGTCTTCGTGGGAGAGCCTTCAGGCCCGACAGGCGTCTTCGTCCCCTATGTCGAAGCCGGCGCAATGCACTGAGCTCATTGGGCCCTACACCCTGGAAGTCGGGAGATCGGCCCGCCGCAAAGCATTCCGACCAACGCCCTTGCCCGCACCCTCCCCAAGCTTCCTGTTCACAAGTGCGAGACCTCGGCCAGCTCCTTCATCACCTCGGTCAGGTTTCCCTCCCCGTTCTCCAGCACGCACACCAGGTTGCCCACGCTGCACACGCTCATGCCGCTCCCCCGCACGATCCAGCCGGTCGGTGGCGTCCAGCCGCTCTTGCCCGTGAACATCGAAAGTTGGTCAGCGTTGCCCTGGACGATGCGCTTGTATTCGTGCGCAAACAGTGCCAACGCCTCCAGCTGCTCGTCCGGCATCATACCGTAGCCCTCGACGAAGGCGCCGTCGTCCCGGCACTTGCACACCGCGGCTACGCCGTCGATGGCGAGCAGTCGCTTGATCATGTCTCACCTCCGTCCACACCGAGCCTGGCATAGGCGAGTTCATAGTCGGCCTCGCCGTTGGCGAGCACCACGCAGCGATGCCCGTTGGTCACAGCGGACCAGTCCATACCAACCAGGGTAAAGCCATTGATGGGATAAAAACCCTTGTTGTCCGACACCGCCTCCCAGCCACGTGCCTGCATGGTGGCAATCGCTATATTGGCCACGCACATATGGCCCAAGAGATCGAGCGCCTGCGCATCCAGATCACTTCTGGCCGCAATCTTGTGCTCCAGCAGCTCGCCCCTGTCGTTCATTTCGAAGGCCGCCACTGCACCTGGCAAGGCCATCAGTTCACTCAATTCCGCCATTTAACTTCTCCATTTGGTTTTGTTCTGTTCTATACGGTCATGGTTGGTGCAGTCACACCAGGTCGGTGGGAGCATCGGCAAGACGCCTCTGCATCAGCGCCATGACGTCGTTCAAGGAGGCCGCCTGGTTGTGCAGAAAGGCAAACACATTCGCCACATTGCACACGGTGAACATCGGTCCGCGCACGATCCAGCCCCTGGGCGGAGATCCGCCGCAGTCCGGGCAGAACTGCTCGAGCATACCCACCTGCATGTGCTCACTCATGGAAGTGGCGCGACACATGATGGCTGCCATGCGCGCCATCTCGTCGTCGATCTCACCCTTGTAGCTGAAACGATCGCCCCGGTAAGAATATTCCCCCGCAGCGATGACCCCCGGCTGATTGACCAGCTCGGCTAGCAACATCGGCTCCTCCTTATGTCTTATACGATTGGTGGCCGCCGCAAGATAACACTCCCTGTATCAGCACTGCATCCCCGCCGATTCAATCTCTGCCGAAAACAGTTCAATCACGGCATTCCATCAAATAGCTATCTTGTGTTTTACGAATATTGACAGGGGAGCTCTGGCCCATTGCGGCGCGAGGCGACGGATGACATCGCGCTGCCCTGAGAGAAACACTGCTTGCGGGTATAATCGCGCGTTTTGCCACCTGCCTTGCCGGAACTCTAAGCATGGAAAAAACCTACGACCCGCACGCCATAGAACAACGCTGGTACCAGACCTGGGAGAGCCGCGGCTGGTTCGCGCCCAGGATGGACACACCGGGCGCGCCGTACTGCATCATGATCCCGCCGCCGAACGTCACCGGCAGCCTGCACATGGGGCATGGCTTCAACAACACGGTGATGGACACCCTGATCCGCTACCACCGCATGAAGGGCGACAAGACCCTGTGGCAGCCGGGCACCGACCACGCCGGCATCGCCACCCAGATGGTGGTGGAGCGCCAGCTCGAGGCCGAGGGGCTCACCCGTCACGACCTGGGCCGCGAGCGGTTCATCGAGCGAGTGTGGCAGTGGAAGGAGGAATCCGGGGGCAACATCACCCGCCAGCTGCGGCGGCTGGGCTCTTCGCTGGACTGGGAGCACGAGCGCTTCACCATGGACGAGGGGCTGTCCGAGGCGGTCAAGGAGGTCTTCGTACGGCTCTATGAGGAGGGTCTGATCTACCGCGGCAAGCGCCTGGTCAACTGGGACCCCAAGCTGCACACCGCCCTGTCCGACCTGGAGGTGATCTCCGAGGAGGAACAGGGCCACATGTGGCACATGCGCTATCCCCTGTCCAACGGCACCGGCCACCTGGTGGTCTCCACCACCCGCCCCGAGACCATGCTCGGCGACTGCGCGGTGGCGGTGAACCCGGAGGACGAACGCTACAAGCACCTGATCGGCGAGCTGGTCGAGCTGCCACTGACCGGGCGCAAGATCCCGGTCATCGCCGACGAACACGCCGACCCCGAATTCGGTACCGGCTGCGTCAAGATCACCCCTGCCCACGATTTCAACGACTACGAGGTGTGGCAACGCCACCGTGACGAGAAGGCGATCTCCGAGCAGCCCCATGGCGGGCTGATCAACATCTTCACGGTGGACGCGGCGATCCGCGAGAACGCGCCCGAGGAAGGCGAGCTGATCCCCGCCAAATACATCGGCATGGATCGCTACGCAGCACGCAAGGCGATCGTCGCCGACCTGGAGGCCGCCGGGCTGCTGGAGAAGATCGAGGACCACAGGCTGATGGTCCCGCGCGGCGACCGCTCCGGCGTGGTGGTCGAGCCCTTCCTTACCGACCAGTGGTACGTGCGGGTGGAGCCCCTGGCCAGGCCCGCTATTGAGGTGGTGGAAAAGGGCCGGATCCGCTTCGTGCCCGACAACTGGAAGAACACCTATTACGAGTGGATGCGCAACATCCAGGACTGGTGCATCAGCCGCCAGATCTGGTGGGGGCATCGCATCCCGGCCTGGTATGACGAGGAGGGCAATGTCTACGTCGGCCGCTCCGAGGCCGAAGTGCGCGAACAGCACGACCTGGCGCCGGACTATCCGCTGCACCAGGACGAAGACGTGCTCGACACCTGGTTCAGCTCCGCCCTGTGGCCCTTCTCCACCCTCGGCTGGCCCGAGCAGACCGAGCGCCTGCAGACCTTCTACCCCACCAGCGTGCTGGTCACCGGCTTCGACATCATCTTCTTCTGGGTGGCGCGGATGATCATGATGGGGCTGAAGTTCATGGACGACGTGCCTTTCCGCGAGGTCTATGTGCATGGCCTGGTGCGCGACTCCCAGGGCCAGAAGATGTCCAAGTCCAAGGGCAACGTGCTCGACCCCATCGACCTGATCGACGGCATCTCGCTGGAGGATCTCGTCAAGAAGCGCACCAGCGGCATGATGCAGCCCCAGCTGGCGAAGAAGATCGAGGCCCAGACCCGCAAGGAGTTCCCCAACGGCATCCCCAGCTTCGGCACCGATGCCCTGCGCTTCACCTTCGCCGCGCTGGCGGCCACCGGGCGCGACATCAAGTTCGACCTGGGACGCATCGAGGGCTACCGCAACTTCTGCAACAAGCTGTGGAACGCGGCGCGCTATGTCTTGATGAATGTCGAGGGCAAGGATTGCGGCATCTCCCCCCCTCAATCCCCCCCGCCCAGCGGGGGGGAAGCCCCGGTCTGCCCCCCACAAAGTGGGGGGGACCAAGGGGGGGAGGCAGATATCGAATACTCCGCCGCCGACCGCTGGATCCGCTCGCGCCTGCAGCAGACCATCGCCGAGGTCACCGAGGCGATCGAGGGCTACCGCTTCGATCATGCCGCCAACGCCCTCTACGACTTCGCCTGGAACCAGTACTGCGACTGGTACCTGGAGCTGTCCAAGCCGGTGCTCAACGACCCCGATGCGAGCGAGGCCCAGCAGCGTGGCACCCGCCAGACTCTGGTCCAGGTGCTCGAGACCCTGCTGCGCCTGATCCATCCCATCATGCCCTTCATCACCGAGGAGATCTGGCAGCGGGTCAAGCCCCTGGCAGGGGCAGAGGACGACGCGCAGAGAGGTGCAAGCGTCTCGGGAGGTGGGACGCCGAGAGCGACCGGGACCATCATGCTCGCCCCTTGGCCGGCGGTCGAGGCCGAGTACCGAGATATCGACGCCGAAGCCGAGATGGAGTGGGTGATGGAGTTCATCCTGGGCGTGCGTCGGATCAAGGGCGAGATGAACATCGCTCCCGGCAAACCTGTCCCGATCCTGCTTGCCAACGCCTCGACCGAGGACCGCGAGCGGCTCGCATGCCACCGCCTCTACCTAGACTTCCTGGCCCGACCCGAATCGATCGAGGTGCTGCCCGAGGGCGAGGAAGGCCCGGAGTCGGCCATCGCCCTGGTGGGCGGGATGAAGCTTCTGATCCCGCTTGCCGGCCTGATCGACAAAGAGGCCGAGGTCACTCGCCTGGAGAAGGAAATCGGCAAGCTGGAAAAGGACATCGAACGGGTCGCAAAGAAGCTGGAGAATCCCAACTTCGTGGACAAGGCCCCCGCCGCGGTGGTGCAAAAAGAGCGCGACCGGCTTGAGAAAAATCAAGGCGCCCTGGAGCAGCTTCGCAGACAATTGGAAAAGATCCGCAATCTGTAGGCCGGACGCCAAAGGGCCCCTTCCCCGGCGCGATTCGGCGAAAGGAGAACACGCCAATGTGCATGTCGCTGCCCTATAGCGGCCAGGGAAAGGGCCTGCTGAAGCTGCTGAAACAACTGCCGGGCTTTGTCTGGATGCTCATCATGCTATTGGTGCGGGCGGTCTGGTTGCGGCTGCGTGGTCGCATGGTCTGAAACCAGGCAGGCCCGAATAGCCCCGGACGATGGGGCACCGATGCGGTTCGCTCCTCACCGCATCCGACGGGCTTTCCGTTGTAGGATGCAGTGAGCTCCGCGAACCGCATCGATCGCGGCGCATTATCGAAGCGAGCATCCCATGAACCGAAGAACCCGCTTCTTCGTCGGCACCTCCGGCTGGAGCTATCCGCACTGGAAGGGCGCTTTTTATCCCGATGGCCTTCCGCAGCGCCACTGGTTCGACTACTACGCCAGCCACTTCGAAACGGTGGAGGTCAATGCCACCTTCTACCGGCGTTTTCCGGACCAGACCTTCCGCAACTGGCGTGCCAGGGCGCCGGAGGGCTTTCGGTACGTTCTGAAGGTGCCCCAACTGATCAGCCACCGAAAGCAGCTGGCAGCGGCGGACGAACAGATCGACGAATTCGTGCGCCAGGCCGGCCTGCTCGGAGACCGGCTGGGCCCGCTGCTGCTGCAGCTGCCACCGCAGATGACCCCGGGTCACGAGCGCCTGGCGCATGCGCTCGAACGATTCGGCAGCGAGGTGCAGGTGGCAGTGGAATTCCGCCATCCCGATTGGCTGACCCCGGAAACCCGGGAGCTGTTGCGCTCACACCATGCCATCTTCTGCAGCGCGCAATCGCCAAAGAGTTCCCTGCTGGATTGGGTGACCACCGAGACCGCCTATATCCGACTGCATGGCCGCACTCGCTGGTACGACTACGACTATTCCGCTACGGAACTGGAGGAGATTGCGGGGCTGGCCCGGCACATGGCGGAACAGGGTGCCGAGATCGTCTATGTCTTCTTCAACAACGACAGCAATGCCTGGGCGCCCGGTAACGCCGCGGCACTGAGGGAATTGCTCAGTATTAACCCGGCAACCAAATAGATTGTGTTCAGCCAAGCTGTGCCGGTCTGCAGCAAGGCGTCGGCACGCCACTGTAGCACTCCTACAGCAAGTGACGACAACGCTGCCTGCAGGCCGGCACAGCTTGGCCTTTTTCCTCGGATATTCTACTTGTTAGGGGCGAAGACAAGGCCACTGCACCGCGTTGTGGCTCTTGATAAGGGCTGGCCATTACCTGCGAGTCACGCCTTGTTCAGTGGCCTTGTCTGCGCCCTGAACACGATCAATTTGGTTGCCGGGTTAATAGTGACTGACTCGGTCTACTCCTCGCAGCGATAGCCATGCAGGTCGAGGCCTTCCTCCAGGAAATCGGCCACCAGGGGGTGCGCCAGCAGATATTCGGCCGTGTGGTCGGTGAGCGAGTCGCGTGCCTCTCCGACAGCGGCATCCCACTCCTCCAGGGTGTAGTCGCCCCGCCCCAGCCACATCAAGGCAACCAACTGGGCCTCCTGGTCCGGCTCCAGGTCGGCCACGACCGAACGCACCTCGGCAAGATCGAGGTCCTCGTTGTGATCGGCCAGCACCTGCAGTGCCCAGTGATCACCCGTGCTGAGAGGAGGCTCGGGGATCTCCACCGCCTCCTTGGCCTGGAAGTCGCGCGCCCTGAGAATAATGAAGCAAACCGTTTCCGGGTTAATGGACAGCATTTCGAACTCCCCTTGTCAGATGTCACGGAGGCGACCCATTTTGCGCGGATCACGCGCAGTTTGAAACAGGTTTCGAGGACCGGCAGGCACCTTCGCCGCTACGTACAGAAGCGCGCGTCCTCGAAGGAGCCAGCGGCGAGGGCAAGGGCCCGCTGAAGCAAGTCCCTGGCTTTCCGTGGATGCTCGTCACCCCGCCGGCGCACAACGTCGCCGATGCGATCCGTTCCTCGCCACACCCGTCGGCCTGCAACGCATCGGCAAGGCGATCCGCGGCGCGACGGATCTCGGGACCACCCAGCGTGCCGCAGCTTGAATGCCCGATAAGAGTCCTCTAATATACCCGGCCTTTTGCGGGTTTTTGTAATAAGCCTGTAGCCAGCGCGGCAGCAGCTTGCCGCGCCAAGAGAGCCCGGCGCATCGCCGCAGAACGCTGGCTCGCCATCCGGCTCGCCGTAGAAACAAGACCAAAGCTGCCTACCGAGGATCCGGCCGATATGACCTTGACGAACAAGCTCGTTCTGTTCTTCCCTTTCCTGCGCTGGATGCGCATGGTCGACAAGGAGACCCTGCGGGCCGACTTCTTCGCCGGTCTGACCGGTGCGGTCATCGTGCTGCCGCAAGGCGTGGCCTTCGCAACTATCGCGGGCCTGCCGCCGGAGTACGGGCTGTATACCGCCATGGTGACGCCCATTGTCGCGGCCCTGTTCGGATCCTCCTATCACCTCATATCGGGCCCCACCACGGCCATCTCCATCGTCGTGTTCTCGGCCGTCAGCAAGTATGCCGAGCCGGGGTCCCCCGAGTTCATCAACCTGGCCCTGACCCTCACCTTTCTCGCCGGCGTCTACCAGTTTGCCTTCGGGGTCGCTCGCCTGGGCTCGCTGGTCAACTTCGTCTCCCACACAGTGGTCATCGGATTCACTGCGGGTGCCGCCATTCTCATCGCGACCAGCCAGATCAAGCACATCACCGGAATCTACGTGCCCAAGGGAGAGTCCTTCCTGCACACCTGGTATGACATCATTGTCGACCTGCAACACCTGAACTTTCACCTGCTGCTCATCGCCCTGATTACCTTGGTCGTTTCTCTGCTGTCGAAGAGGTTTCTCCCCAAGCTGCCGAACCTTCTGGTAGGGATGGTCGCCGGCAGCCTGGTGGCGCTCTACTTCGGCAGATTCGACCCCAACATTCCGCTGGTGGGCGAGATCCCTGCGCATCTGCCACCGCTCTCGTCGCCTGAATTCTCCTTCGAAACCATCCGCGAGCTGGCACCAGAGGCCTTCGCCGTGGCCCTATTGGGTCTGATCGAGGCGGTCTCGATCAGTCGTGCCGTGGCCACCAAGTCAGGGCAGCGCATCGACGCCAACCAGGAGTTCATCGGACAGGGGCTGTCCAATATCACCGGCAGTTTCTTCTCCAGCTATGCCGGTTCAGGTTCCTTTACCCGATCCGGGATCAACTATGCGGCCAATGCCAGGACGCCGATGTCGGCCCTGTTTGCGGCCGTGATCCTGGCCGGGATCGTGTTGTTGATCGCGCCGCTCACCGCCTACCTGCCGATCGCCGCCATGGGCGGAGTGATCCTGCTGGTGGCCTATAATCTGATCGATTTCCACCACATCCGCGAGGCCCTCACTTTCAGTCCATCAGAGGCGGCGGTGCTCCTGACCACCTTCTTCGCCACCTTGTTCCTGGAACTGGAGTTTGCGATCTACCTGGGCGTGCTGTTGTCGCTGGTGTTCTTCCTCGCCAAGACATCCACCCCTGCGATCCCCACCCTGTCACTGGATGGCGATCCCGACCAGCCACACCGGAAACTCGTCCCCATCGATCAGAAGCCGGTCAAACAGTGCCCGCAGCTCAAAATCATTCGGGTGGACATGTCGATCTATTTCGGCTCGGTCAATCACGTGCTCAACAGGCTCTCCTCGATCGTCGAAAACGAGCGGATCTATCACATCCTGATCGTGGGCAGTGGCATCAACTTCATCGATCTTGCCGGATTCGAGGCCCTGATCGCCGAGAACGAAAAACTGCGCAAGCTCGGTGGAGGGCTGTACTTCGTGGGACTGAAGCCTACCGTGTACGAGGCGGCCGCCAAGGCCCACTTCGTCCGCTATATTGGGCATGACCACTTCTTCGACAACAAGGGGCAGGCTTTTCATACCCTCTATACGCGATTCCTCGATCATGAGATCTGCAAGACCTGTAGTGCACAGATCTTCAAGGAGTGTCACTGAGAGGGTGCAGCGGCCCTTCCATGGGGGGACTGCTGGCCCCACGGTCGTTTCGATCGCGGCTCAAGCCGCTCCCACCGTCCGGCCAAAAGGATGACCCCATTTGTGGGAGGGCCTTCAGGCCCGATGGCTATTACTGCCGCGGCTGACGCCGCTCCCAGCTGCGCGTCTCAGCGCATCACGACGACCCGCACTGCATCGAGGCGGACCCGGGTGTCCTTCAGATGGATCTCCAGCAGCTCGCGCCGCGCCTGCAGCTGCTCGATCTCGTCTTCCCGCACATTGGGATTGACCTCGCGCAGCGCGCTCAACCGCTCCAGTTCACGATCCAGTTCCCCGTGCATGCGCGCCAGCGCCTCGTCCACGACACCTGCCCTGCCCTGCTCGGCCAGCTCCTCGCCGAGCTGAAACAGCACCCGGATGCGTTCGGCCTGTGACTTGATGATGGTCTCGGCCAGCTGGCGGTTCTGCGCCAGATCCATGCCCTTGAGCCGCGCGTGCGGCAACTGCTCGCCCACCTCGCGTCCCTGGGTGTCCACCAGCAGGCGCTGGCAGATGGGCGGCAGATAGCGCTCGGCCTCCAGTGCGGAGGGGGCCACGCATTCGGTCACGTACAGCAGCTCCAGAAACAGCGTGCCGGTGCGGTAGTCGGGATGGGCGCAGACGGTGATCGCGGCGGATCCCAGCTCGGCGCTGGTCAGCATCTCCATGGCGCCCCGCGCCATGGGGTGCTCCCAGGTCATGAACTCGCGATCCTCGTGGGTCAGGGCATCGGCGCGGGTCCAGGTGACGGTGGCACCGCCCCGGGAGAGCCCGGGAAAGTGCTCGTGCCGCATGTGCGCCCCGGGGCGCACCACCTCCGACTCGCCCCGCCCCGCGGAATGGTTCACGCCCCAGGCATCCCAGAAGGCGTGCATGTAGTCCACCAGCCCCTTGGCCTGGTCCTGCTCGCGGATCTGCCGCACCAGCTCGCGAGACACCTCGGGCCGGTGCGAATGCAGCTCCAGCAGGCGGTCACGTCCCTCTTCCAGTTCGCGGTTGAGCGCTGCTGTGCGCTCTCTCGCCCGCTCGATCAGGTCGCCGATGGCCTCCGGCTGACCGAGCCGGTCACGCAGTTCCGCGCCCAGCTCGGCGTACACCGCGCCGGCCGCCGGACAGGTGGCAACGA
The DNA here is from genome assembly GCA_024762475.1 of Chromatiales bacterium. Classification (GTDB taxonomy): domain Bacteria; phylum Pseudomonadota; class Gammaproteobacteria; order Chromatiales; family Chromatiaceae; genus MONJU. Next base: position 21,799 of record JANTHJ010000021.1, read on the forward strand.
AGGCATTGAGACCCTCGTGATACCAGCGCCACAGCGCCTGGCTCGCCATGCCTTCGATATAGGGGACGTGCACCTGGATGGTGTGTTGCTGGCCGATCCGATCGAGGCGCCCGATGCGCTGCTCCAGCAGGTCGGGCTCCAGCGGCAGATCGAACAGGATCAGGTGGTGGGCGAACTGGAAGTTGCGCCCCTCCGAGCCGATCTCCGAACAGATCAGGGCCTGGGCGCCCTCTTCGGGGTCGGCGAAGTAGACCGCGGCGCGATCCCGCTCCACGATCTCCATGCCCTCGTGGAACACCGCCACGTGCATTCCTTCCTTCTCGAACAGCCAGTCGCGCAGGCCGGTCACCGTCCTGGCATGGGCACAGATCACCAGCACCTTCTCGGGCGCCAGCTCGCGCAGCTGATCGATCAGCCAGTCGACGCGCGGATCGACCCGGCTCCACTTGCGAGGATAGTTGGTCTCGGGCGTGGGATCTGCGGCCACCTTGCGATAGTCCGCCGGCATGGGCAGGGGATAGCCGCGCGCCTCGCGCCCCGGAAAGCCCTGGATCGCCTGGCGGGTGTTGCGGAACAACACCCGGCCGGTGCCATGCCGGTCCAGCAGGCGACGGATGATACCCTCGTGATCGTCGAGGTCGACGTCCCCCAGCATCTGCCGCAGCAGGCTCTTGTCCGCCTCGGTGAGCGCCTGGCCTTCCAGGAGACGACCGACCAGCTTGGCGACCGGCTCGTAGTGGCGCTCTTCCTCGAGGAAGGTCTCGTAGTCGTGGAAGCGCTGCGGATCGAGCAGCCGCAACCGCGCAAAGTGGCCGGCGCGCCCCAGCTGTTCCGGGGTGGCGGTCAACAGCAGCACCCCCGGGGTGTTGCCCGCCAGCGCCTCCACCAGTTCGTACTCGAGGCTCGCGCCCTCGGGGGACCATTCCAGGTGGTGAGCCTCGTCGACTACCAGCAGGTCCCAGTCGCCGGCCAGTGCGCCCCGCGCCACCGACGAGGCGCTGGTGAGAAACTCGAGGCTGCACAGCACCCGCTGCTCGCCGAGAAAGGGGTTCTCCTCGTCGCTGGCGGCAAAGCGCTCATCGTCGAAGATCGAGAAACGCAGATTGAAGCGCCGCAACATCTCCACCAGCCATTGGTAGAGCAGCGCCTCCGGTACCACGATCAGCACCCGCTGCACCCGCTCCGAGAGCAACAGCCGGTGCAGGATCAGCCCCGCCTCGATGGTCTTGCCCAGGCCCACCTCGTCGGCCAGCAGCACCCGCGGCGCCTGGCGCGAGGCCACCTCGTGGGCGATGTAGAGCTGATGCGGGATCAGGTCGATGCGTGGTCCCACCAGGCCGAACACTGGCGACCGCCAGTTCTCGGCGTTCTGCAGCCAGGTCCGGTAGCGCAACCCGAACCAGGCGTCTGCGTCGATGCGGCGGGCCAGCAGTTTGTCCTGGGGCCGGTTCAGGCGCATCCGATCGTTGAGCATCTGTTCGGGCAGCACCACCTCATTGCCCTGGCTGTCTTCACAGTGATAAGTGATCAGGCCATCGTCTTCGGTGGTGGAGATCACCTTCAGGAAGTGCCCATTCGCATCCTCGATGGTCTCTCCCTCGGTGAAGCTCACCCGCGAGAGCGGCGCACTCTGCCGCGCATAGGTGCGCTCTTCACCGCTCGCCGGGAAGCTGACGCGCACGGTTCGCCCATCGGTCTCGATGATGCTTCCGAGGCCGAGGTCCGGCTCGGCCTCGCTCATCCAACGCTGTCCCGGTCTAAACACGTCGCCACCCCCCGCCGGGCACGCCCCGCGGGCGCCCGTTCCCAAAAGGCGCGCATTGTAGCGGATTGCCAGGCACGGAATATCTGGGATAATCGCCGCCCTTTCCCCGAGGACCGGCAGTATGTGGTTTCGCAATCTCTCCCTGTACCGTCTCACCGAAGCGGTCGAGACCGACCTCGAGCGCTTCGAGCAGCAACTCGACGGCCACCGCTTTCACCCCTGTGGCGGACTGGACACCCACAGCAGCGGCTGGGCGGCGCCGCTGGGCCGGCATGGCCAGACACTGCTCCACCCCGCCAACGGGCGCCTGATGCTGTGCATGCGCCGCGAGGAACGGATACTGCCCCCTGCGGTGGTGCGCGAGAGCCTCGAGGAGAAGGTCGAGCAGATCGAGACGGACGAGGGCAGACCGGTCGGGCGCAAGGAGAAGACGCAGCTGCGTGACGAGATCGTGGTGGACCTGCTGCCCCGCGCCTTTACCCGCTCGCACCTCACCTACGCCTACATCGACCCGGAGGCCGGCTGGATCATCGTCGACAGCGCCAGTGCGAAGCGCGCCGAAGAGCTGCTCAATCTGCTGCGCGAATCCCTGGACACGCTCAAGGTCCGGCCGCTTGCGGTGAACCAGTCGCCTTCCCTGTTGATGACCCGCTGGCTCGAATCCGGCCTGCCCAAGGGTTTCGAGCCAGGCAACGAGTGCGAGCTGCGCGAACCGGTGGAGAACGGCGCGATCATCCGGGCACGCAATCTGGAGTCGATCGGCGAGGAGGTCGGCTCGCACCTGGAGGCGGGGATGCAGGTCACCCGCCTGGCCGTCGAATGGAACGAGCGCGTGCGCTGCGTACTGGGCGACGACCTGGTGATTCGCCGCCTGCGTTTCACCGACCTGGTCATGGAAGAGGCGGCCGATACCGCCGCCGAGGATGCCGCAGCCCGCTTCGATGCGGACTTCGCCCTGATGAGTAGCGAACTTTCTCACTTCTTCCCCGCCTTGATCGAGGCCATGGGCGGCCTGGAAGAGGCGTGACGGCCGCGCGGGTGAAATGATGCAGATCAAGATGCCGACATTCAATCTGTCGTAGCCTAGCCCGGATCACGGCAAACGGTAATCGAGATGGCGACCGAGCTCTACAACGACGGCAAGCATATCTGCGTCGCCTTCCGCGACCTGGTATCGGGCGAGGAGGCAGTGCAGGCCAACCAGTTCATGATCTTCGATTCGGACCATGCTGCGCTGATCGACCCCGGCGGCGAGATGACCTACTCCGACCTGTATCTGGGTATCGCCCAATACATGAACGTCAAGGAACTGGACTATGTCGTGGCATCTCACCAGGATCCGGACATCGTCGCGTCGCTGAACAAATGGCTGGTGGGCACCGATGCCAAGATGGTGGTGCCTGCCCTGTGGGAGCGCTTCATCCCCCACTTCACCCGGGCGGGAAAGACCAAGGGGCGGGTCATCGGCATCCCCGACCAGGGCACTAATCTGCAGCTGGGCAGCATCCAGTTGAAAGCCCTGCCGGCGCATTTCCTTCACGCCGAGGGCAATTTCCAGTTCTATGATCCCAAGTCGCACATCCTGTTCTCGGGAGATCTGGGCGCCAATCTCTGCCCGCCGGAGGACCTGGATCGTCCCGCCAGGCATCTCGACGAACTACTGCCCTACATGGAGGCCTTCCACAAGCGCTATATGAACAACAATCGCGTGTGTCGCTTCTGGGCCAACATGGCCTCGCAGCTCGATATCGAGCTGCTGGTGCCACAGCATGGCAGGGCAATGAAGGGCAAGGCGATTCGTGAATTCATTGCGTGGATCGCCGGATTGCGCTGCGGCACCGACCTGATGACCCAGGACCATTACCGGATTCCCTGAGACCGGCCGGCGTGAACGTCTTCATTCTCAACAGCGGACGCTGCGGATCGACCACCTGGATCCGGGCCTGCGAGCACATCGAGAACTTCAGTGCCGGACACGAGAGCCGGATCCATCTGGTCGGCCCAGGGCGGCTCGACTATCCCGCGAATCACATCGAGGCGGACAACCGGCTCACCTGGATGCTGGGTCGGCTCGATACGACCTATGGCGACGACGCCTATTACGTACATCTCCACCGTGAGCGCGATGCCGCAGCACGCAGCTTTGCCCGGCGCAGCGACTTCGGCATCCTGCGGGCCTGGCGAGAGGGCGTACTGCTGGGCGCCACACCGGAAGCGGACCCACTGAGACTCGCGCTGGACTACCTGGATTCGGCGGAGCAGAACATCCGGCTGTTTCTACGCGACAAGTCGCACCAGATGGACGCGCGCCTGGAGACGATCGAGCCCGACTACCGGGCCTTCTGGGGCTGGATCGAAGCGCAGGGCGACCTCGAGGCGGCACTGGCCGAGTTGCGTATCCGGCACAATGCCTCCGATCAGGCCCGCTGAGCCGGCCAGTGCAGCTCGGCGCAACCGCGCTCGGTAGCGTGCCAGCGCCGTTCCAGGTCTGGATACTCGGCGACCCAGCGCTCCACGATGGCCTGCTCGTCCGACCGCGCCGCATCGTCCAAGAGGATCACCGCACCCGGCGCCAGGCGGTCTGCCAGGCGCGGCAATGCCGGGTAGCGTGACAGCGGCTGCAGGAAACCCGGCGGCCCATCGATCACCAGCATGTCGACAGCGTCCACCTTCAGTGCAGCCAGGTCGTACCACTGCCAATGCTGCTCCTCCAGAGGCGTTTCGACCAGTGGGGCATCCAGCACCTCAGCCCAGGCCTCCAGACCGTAGCTTTCGAGAGCTATCCGTGAGGCCTGCGCAAAGCGAGGGCCATTCTCCAGGCTGATGACCCCACCGCTGCCGACCAACTGACAGACGCGCGCCATGAACAGGGTCGTCAGGCCGCTGCTGCACTCGAGAATCCGCGCCGGCCGCCGCTCATGAACCTGGTCGACGAGGATCTGCAGGAAATCCGCTCCGGCCGACCATTTCTCGGTATAGGGGATGCCTTGGTCGAGCCCCAAGGTCTCACATAGCCCAAGGTAGGCCTCTGGATAGTCCTGAATCATTGCGGCTGCGCCAACTCGCGCAACACATGGGCCGCGGCCGCCAGGCCGAAGCTCGCGGTAACCGGCATGCAGGCACCGAAGCCCGCACAATTGAGCGAGCCGTCACTGCGGCAGCTGTCGCTGCCGCGCACCGGTTCGTCCGACCAGGCGGCGGGCACACCGAAGGAACGCTTGGGGTTGGTCGGAAAGCCGGCAGACTGGCGCAAGATACGTCGGGTTCGCGCCAGCAACGCATCCTGCTCGGTGCGGCGCAGATCGGATATCCGCACCCGGGTCGGGTCCAGCTGCCCACCGGCGGCGCCGACCGTGATGATCGACTGCCGGCGCGCGCGGCAGAAGGCGATCATCGCCGCCTTGACCTGTGCACTGTCGATGCAGTCGATCACCCAATTCGCCCCGCAGCCCAGCAAGGCCTCGAGATTGTCTGCGGTCACGAAATCGTCCACCAGTACCAGCTCGGCGGCCGGGTTGATATCGGCAATACGCTCCGCCAGCACCTCGATCTTGCTGCGACCGAGGGTCGAGCCGAGCGCAGGCAGCTGGCGGTTGATATTCGATTCGGCCACATGATCCATGTCGACCAGTGTCAGCCGCCCCACCCCGCTGCGTGCCAGGGCCTCCACCGTCCAGGAACCCACCCCGCCGACACCCGCCACCAGCACATGGGCATCGGCGATGGCCTGCGCACCCTGGGTGCCATAGAGGCGGGCAATACCGGAGAAACGACGGTGCGGCATAGGTGCTGACGGCATCTGTGAAAGTCGTCGCAATGATACACTCGCGGCCCGTAACACGGTCACTCATCGGTTCTATCATGTCATCCAGGCTCACACTCGACCCCGATCTGCTGGAGGTGGACGACCTGCTGTCACTGTTCCTCCAAGATACCCCGCTACTGGACCTGCGTGCGCCGGTCGAATTCGAGGAAGGCGCCTTTCCCAACACCCTCAACCGGCCGCTGATCGACAACGAAGAACGCCACCAGATCGGCAAGACCTATAAGGATCTGGGTCAGGACGCCGCCATCGAGCTCGGTCTGACCCTGGTGTCCGGTGACAAGAAACAGCAGCGCGTCCAGGCATGGAGGGAGTTTGCGCAGGCCCATCCGAATGGCGTGCTCTACTGCTTTCGCGGCGGCCTTCGGTCGAAGACCGCGCAGCAGTGGTTGCACGAGGCGGGCATCGACCTGCCGCGGGTGAAGGGCGGCTACAAGGCGATGCGTCGCTTTCTCATCGACCAGCTCGAATCGAGTGCCCAACAGATGCGCCCGGTGGTCATCGGCGGCCGGACCGGCGTCGGCAAGACCCGCTTCCTCCAACGATGCACCCCGCATCTCGATCTGGAGGGGCTCGCCTGGCACCGGGGGTCCGCCTTCGGCCGCCACGCCACCCCGCAGCCTCCCCAGGTGAGTTTCGAGAACGCCCTCTCGATCCAGCTGCTACAACTGGTGCATGGCGGCAACCCCTACTTCGTCGCCGAGGACGAGAGCCGCAACATCGGCGCCCGTCACATCCCGATGGCCTTCTTCGAACAATTCAGCAAGGCACCGGTCGTCGTCCTGGAAGCAACGCTGGAAGAACGTATCGATGTTACCGAGCAGGAATATGTTCACGATGCCCTGGCCGAATATCGGGGTATCTATGGCGATAAGGAAGGATTCCGGCGCTGGGCCGACTACCTGCGTGACAGTCTGGATCGCATCCACCGCCGCCTCGGCGGGGAAAACCACAAGAAGATCGGGCGGCGGCTGCAGGACGCCCTGACCGAGCACGAGCGGACCGGTGAAAGTGCCACCCATCGGCAATGGATCGAGTCGCTGCTCACCGACTACTACGATTCGATGTACAACTATCAGCTGGAGAAGAAACAGGAACGAATCCGTTTCACCGGCGACCGCAGCGGCGTTTCTCAATTCCTTTCCGAAGAGTATGAAATCGAGATCAGCCCCACGTAGCGCCATTGCCTCTCCGTGGCGGCGAATATTACCCAATTGTTTGTCTTGCCCCTCCCTGTACAGCACGCAGTTGGAAAACCGTTGCTGCTCCCAAGAAACCTCTGATCAATTCATGGCAGGGCATCCTGCGGCGCCAGAATTAATCAGAGCCTCCCTAATACTGTGCCTGATACCTTCCCAGGCCGTTCCGCCTGTCTACATTATTTTCTCATCGATGTTATACTTATACGTGGCCATGGCCGTTTTATACGTATAGGGAATTTTTCGATAGACAGTCCTGGCCAGAAATACCTTACAAGAGATAACGCAATACGAGGCTGAAATGGCAAAAAAGAAATCATTCGAAGAACTCTCTTCCGACGAACTCTATGAACTGGCCAAGGCAAAGGAGGCTGAGGAAATGGAACGTCAGCGGGAGGCTGCGCGCGCGGAGCTGGACGCGGCGAAGGCAGAGCGCAAGGCGCTGCTGACACGCCACAGAAAGGAACTGGCGGCAGTGGACGCAAAGATCCGCAAGCTGGGCGGGCGTGTGGCGGCACGCGGTGGCAAGGGCGGTGGCCGGGGCAATATCAGCAATACGGTGCTCGATATCCTGTCGGACAAGAAGAAGCACAGCACCAAGCAGATCAAGGAAGAGCTGGCGAAACGCGGCGTGGTTGCGGCCAACCTCAACCAGACGCTGGCTTATCTCAAGCGCCAGGGCAAGGTCAAGAATCCAGCGCGTTCTGTATACACCGCAGCATAACCCCCCGCGGAACCTCTGATCGATACTTGGGCGGGTGAATCGCCGCCACCCATGCTTTGCTCTGAGGTTTCTTTATCTCCTATTGACCCGGACAACATGGGGTTGCCGGGTCAGTAGCGAAAGTCGCTTCAGGATTTCCCCGTTGGCACGACCAGCGAGGTCACCAGCTCGACCACACCCCATACCGTTAGAATGAACAGCAGGGTGATCACCAATCCCACAATGATGAAATCGCGAGGCCTGCCCTTGGTAAAGTCGCGCTGCCGACGCTCGTCGCTTTGAACACCGGCAAAGGACGCCATGACACTCGCAAATATCTGGCGCAGACCCAGTTTCTGATCCTCGTCTCTATTTTCCATCTCTCTCCTCCTCAGGCGCTATGACTGTCTCCGCGATTCAAGGAAGCTCTGATCGATTCGTAACACGGCATCTTGCGGCACCAAATCGCCCACTTCTGCGTTGCGGATCTTCGCGATAGCCTGCTATTCCGTGCGATCCGCGCCTTGAACTGGGCGATTCTTCACCGCAATCTGCTCGCGCCAGAATCTATCGGATCTTCCTTAGAAAGCTCTGAGGCACCCGATAAAGTTAGGACTTCGGCGGCCGATAAACCCTCCATTCATGTCCTTATCGGAGACCCCTTGGTGTATCGCATCGAAGATCTACACGTCGTGATCGCTGAACCATCCTCTGTGCAACGACATATCATACATGAGTCCCTTTCGGCCGCCGGCATCCTGCATATCGATGAGGCAGAGAGCGGCGACCAGGCGCTGACTCTGCTCTATTCCCTATCACCTGACCTGCTGATCAGCTCCCTTTATCTTCCGGACATGACCGGTACCGACCTGATACACCAGATCCGCGAGTCCGATTCCCACGCCGATACACCCTTCATGCTGATATCGAGCGAAACCCGGTTGCGCTATCTCGACCCTATACGCCAAGCCGGCACCGTGGGCATTCTCCCCAAGCCCTATAGCCAGAAGGAGCTGGAGACCGCCCTGCGGGCGACCTTGCACCTGGTGCATCCGGAACAGCTCTCCTTGGACGAGGCAGGCGCCGGATCGCTGCGGGTATTGATCGTCGACGACAGCAGCATGGCGCGACGGCACATCCAGCGCGTTCTGGAGGGCATGGAGATTCTCCCCGAGAACATCGATACCGCCGAGAACGGAGAACAAGCGCTGCAGATGATCAACCGCAACTTCTATGATTTTGTGGTATCGGACTACAACATGCCGGTGATGGATGGCGGCGAATTGGTCGAGCGCATTCGCAACGAGTCCACCCAGAGCTCGATACCGGTACTGATGGTCACCAGCGAACAGGACTCCAACCGGCTCGCGGCGGTGCAGCAGGCCGGCGTCTCGGCGATCTGCGACAAACCCTTCGAACCGGCGACCGTACAACAGTTGATCGGGCAGTTCTTGGAGAGCTGAGCGACTGCCGCCCGCCCGTCAATCCCTGCGCCGGCCGCGGTCGTCCGCCGTCTTCTGTTCCCGCCGATTCTCTTCGAGGCGTTCGTCGGTCTGTTTTCTCTCGACCACGTTGCCGATGGCCTGCACCTGCGTATATTGCTCGCTCCACGCCTGTTTCGCCTGAGTGCAACGACTGTCCTCCTCGGCCAGGATCCGTCGCTGCTCCGCAATGGCCTGCTCGAGTTTGTCGATGAACAGCTGGTATTCGCGCAGTCTGGCCGGCATCCCGCCCTGCTGCATCGCCTGGCGATAGCGCTGCAGATAGTCCTCGCGATACCCCTCCAGGTCCCGCAGGCGTGCCCGCGCCTCGTCCCGGGCACGGCGCTGGGTGCCGTAGACCGAAGCGGCATCTCGCTCCTTCTTCTCGATCAGACGCTGGATGGCGCGAAAGCGTTTCGAGCCGTGCTTCATGCCTCACCCCCGCCCGGCGACTGGGGGAACTGTGTGATCAGTTCCTCCAGGCTCTGTTGCAGATCCACCCGGGTATCCATGTCCTGGCTCAGGAACGCCTGCAGTTGCGGCATTGCGCGAATGGCCCGGTCGATCTGCTCGTTCGACCCGGGCTCGTAGGCCCCCACGCTGATCAGATCGCGGTTCTGCTGGTACAGACTGTAGAGTTGCTTGAAGTCGCGCGCCGCCTGCCGCTGCTCGCGGCTCACGATGTCGTTCATGGCGCGGCTGATGGAGGCCTCGATGTCGATGGCAGGATACTGACCAGTCTCGGCGATACGGCGAGACAGCACGATATGTCCATCCAGTATGGCCCGCGCCGCATCGGCGATGGGATCGTTCTGGTCGTCCCCCTCGGCGAGCACGGTATAAAAGGCCGTGACCGAACCACCGTCCCGATCACCATTGCCGGCACGCTCCACCAGCTGTGGCAGCTTGGCGAACACCGAGGGCGGGTAGCCCTTGGTCGCCGGCGGCTCGTTGATCGCCAGACCAATCTCACGCTGGGCCTGGGCGTAGCGGGTGAGCGAATCCATCAGCAACAGCACCTGCTTGCCCTGGCTGCGGAAGTACTCGGCCACCGAGGTGGCCAGCATGGCCCCGTGCATACGGCGCAACGGGGGCTGATCCGCCGGCACGGCGACCACTACCGCACGGCGCATACCCTCGTCTCCGAGAATATTGTCGACGAACTCCTTCACCTCCCGACCACGCTCGCCGATCAGACCCACAACCACCACGTCCGCGTTGGTGTAGCGGGTCATCATGCCGAGCAGCACCGACTTGCCCACACCGGACCCCGCGAACAGTCCCAAGCGCTGCCCCCGGCCGACGCTCAGCAGGGCGTTGATCGCGCGGATCCCGACATCCAGCGGCTGCCGGATGGGATCGCGTGCCAGCGGATTGATGGTCTCCCCGGTCAGCGGCCAGCGCTCGCGCACCGCCAGCGGCCCTCGCCCGTCCAGCGGCATGCCACTGCCGTCGATGATGCGACCCAACAGGCCCTCGCCCACCGCGACCTCCGACACCCGACCGGTGGGCATCACCCGTGCGTCCGGCTGCAGTCCCCGGATATCCCCGGTCGGCATCAGGTAGATACTCTCGCCCGCGAAGCCCACCACCTCCGCCTCGATGGTCTCGCTGCCGGCATTGATGATCTCGCAGATCTCACCGATGGCGGCTCGGCAACCGATGGCCTCCAGGGTGAGCCCTACCATGCGGGTGAGCTTGCCCTCCACCACCAGGCCGCGGGACTCGGGCATGGCCTCCGCCAGGCGCGCGATGCGCTTCGCCCAGATCGGACTACGCTGGGTGAGCGGCTGCATGGCTGCGCTCGCGCTCATTGCCCAACAGCGGGGCGATCAGGGCGTTGATCCGGGATTCGAGGGTGGCATCGATCTGCGAATTCTCGGTGAACACCCGGCAACCCCCACGCTGGATCACGGGATCCTCGATGATCTGCCATTTCTGGTCCGACTCACCCAGGGTATAGGCCTCGCGCACCACCGCCGCATCCTCCGGGTGCAACAGGACACGGATGCGACGCGCATTGACCGGCAGAATCCCCAGCGCCTCACGCACCACCCCCACAATGTGTCCGGGGTCGGTCTTGACCTCGCGCCGCACCAGCTGCCTGACCAGTGCGATTACCAGCGTCACCACCTCCTGCTCCACCTGGTCGTCCAGCGACTCGAAGGGGGCCTGCAGCGACTGCATCAGCTGTTCCAGCGCATCGATCCGCTCCGCGATCTCGCGTCGCCCCGATTCCAGGCCTTCGCGATGGCCATACTCGAAGCCTTCCTTGCGTCCTCGCTCATAGCCCTCCTCCTGCGCCTTGGCAGCCAGCTCTTCCAGCTCCGCCGCGGTCAGCAGGGGCGCGGGCTCGTTCTGCTCCTGCACCGAGCGCCCCCCCACATCGGGCGGATTCCATTCCTGGGCGTTCCCCTGGTCGGCGCGGATGATGCGGCTGCGGCGGAGGCGTGATTCAGTCATGGCGGTCAGATGAAGTCATCGCCACCACCGCCGCCGAGCATGATGTCACCAGCATCGGCCAGCTTGCGGGCGATGGACAGGATCTCCTTCTGCGCCCCCTCGACATCGCTGACCTTGACCGGCGGTGCCGCCTCGAGGTCGTCCTTGAGCATCTCGGCCGCCCGCGACGACATGTTCTTGAAGATCTTCTCCTTGAGCGGATCGGGCGCACCGCGCAATGCGAGCAGCAGCTGATCGGTCGAGACCTCGCGCAGCAGGGTCTGCATGCCGCGGTCGTCGAGGTCGATCAGGTTGTCGAACACGAACATGTTGTCCTGGATCTCCTGCGCCAGGTCCTCGTCCGCCTTCTGTATGCCCTCGATGATCTCTGCCTCAACCGCCCCGTCGACGAAGTTGAGGATGTCCGCTGCCTTCTTGATCCCGCCGAGGGCAGACGACTTGATATTGGTATTGCCTTCCAGCTGGCGCTCCAGGATCTCATCCAGCTCCTGCAGGGCATTGGGCTGGATCCCCTCGAGGGTGGCGATACGCATGATCACATCGTTGCGTACCCGTGGATCGGAGAATTCCGCCAGCGCCCCGGCGGCCTGATCCGGATCCAGAAAGGACATCACGATGGCGATGATCTGGGGATGTTCGTAACGGATCAGCTCGGCGATGGCCTTCGCGTCCATCCACTTCAGCTGCTCCAGACCCTTGCTGTTGCGCCCGAGCAGGATGCGGTCGATGACCCCGCTGGCCTTGTCCGAGCCCAGCGCCTTGGTCAGCATGTTGCGGATGTACTCGTCCGAGCCCATGCCCAGCGAGGTCTGCTCGCCGATGGCTTCCACAAAATCGTGCATCACCAGTTCCATCTGCGAGCTGGTGATGTTGCTCAGGGTCGCCATGGCCAACCCGATCTCCTGCACCTCCTTGGGCTCCATGTACTTGAGGATCTCGGCCGCATGGTTCTCACCCAGCCCCAGCATCAGCAGCGCCGACCGTTCCAGCCCCGAGAGGCGGGCGACGACCTGCTGGTCGGTTTCTTTCTGTGTTGCTTCAGCCGGCATCTTCCGCTATCCAGATCTTGACCAGTTGCGCCACGCGCTTGGGATCTTCATCCACCAGCTTACGCGCAGCCTCCATGATGTTCTCGTATTCTCCACCGCCCGGCAGCTTGATGGGTTCGCCATTCTTGCCGAGTTTCAATCCGCCTTCCTCGCCACCCTCACCGAGGGGCTGGCCGTCCGGACCGAAGGGGCCACTCACACGGGCCTCGCCCCCGTCACCGGCCGCCCCGGCTGCCGCGCCCGCCACCGCCAGTTGGCCACCGGCGGGTTGGGTCAGGCGCTTGAGCGTCGGGCGCAGTACGCCGAATACCAGCAGCAGTACCAGCAGTACCCCGCCCGCCTGTTTCAGCAGATCCCAGAACCAGGCCTGCTCCCAGATCGCCGGCTCGGGCAGGTCCTCTACCGGCTCGGGCGGCAGGAAGGCGCTGTTGATGACCTTCACACTGTCACCGCGGCGCGCGTCGTAACCGATCGCCTCACGCACCAGCTGGGTGATTCGCTCCAGCTCTTCGGGTGTGCGCTCGCGGCGCTGCTCGGCGCCATCGGCTCCACTATTGACGATGTCGTCCACCACCACCGCCACGGAGAGGCGCCGCAGGGATGCCGGCGCCTGGCGGGTATGACTGACCACCCGGTCGAGTTCATAGTTGCGCGTGGCCTGGCGACTGGAGTCGCGGGCACCGCCTTCGCCCCCCTGGCCCTGCGCCCCGGCCACTTGCGGCGCGGTGCCGGCTGCCGGCGGCTGGTTGCTCAGCGCACCCGGCACCCCCTGGGGCGCGGAGGCACTGCGTTGCTGTTCGTTGACCTGCTCGCTGCGCAGCGCCGGTTGATCCGGATTGAAGCGCTCCTGGGTCTGCTCGGTCACCGTGAAGTCGATGTCGGCCGAAACCTGGGCGCGTACCCGCTGCTTGCCGACGATCGGCGCGAGCAGGTCCTCGATGCGATTGCGCAGGTAGTCCTCGACCTTGCGCTTGTATTCGAAATGGGTGCGCGAGAGCTGCATCTCGCTGTCGTCCTGCTCTCCGCTCAGCAGGTTGCCCTTTTGGTCGACCACGGTGACGCGACTCGGCTCCAGCTCCGGGACGCTGGAGGCCACCAAGTGCACGATCGCCTGGACCTGGCCGCGTTCCAGGGCGCGCCCGGCGAGCAGCTTGACCGTTACCGAGGCGCTGGGCCTCTTGCGGTCCCGCACGAATACCGACTGCTTGGGGATGGCCAGATGAACCCGCGCGG
>JANTHJ010000022.1 GCA_024762475.1 Chromatiales bacterium
ACCTCGATCACGTCCGGGATCTGCTCCAGCTGGCCCATGACCTGCGCCAGCTGCGGCATGTCCTGTACCTCCACGGAGATGCGCATGCTTGCGGTCTCCTCGCGACGGTCGGATTGGCTGTTGATCCCCAGTACGCGTATCTCGGAGTTGGCGAACACCGAGGTGATGTCACGCAACAACCCCTTCCGGTCCTGGGCATAGAGATGGATATCGGCCACGAAGTGGGAGCCCTGCTGCCCCGGGGACCAGACAGCAGGCACCAGGCGGCTGCGATTGTCCGCATCCATCTTCTCTACCACCCGGCAGTCCTGGCGGTGAATGGTGATACCTCGGCCGCGGGTGATATAGCCCACGATAGGGTCCGGCGGCACCGGCTTGCAGCAACCGGCCATGTGCGTCATCAGGTCGCCGACGCCCTGTACCACCACCGTCCCCGAGGCCTCACCTGGCGAGGGCCTGCGCTCCTTGACGCGCTCCAGGATCGCCCGCTCCGCCACCTCCTCCGCATCCCCTGCCGGCTCGGGCACTTGGCTGTTGGCCGCCTGGATCGCCGAGACATCACCCCGCCCTATGGCTGCCAGCAGTTCCTCCACCCCCTTGAGATGGAAATGCTCCGCCAGTCTTTCCAGGTCCGGCTTGGGCAGGCCCAGGCGCGCGAACTCACGCTCGAGTGCCGCGCGTCCCATCTGCACGTGCTGATCGTGGTCCTGCTGCTTGAACCATTGGCGGATGCGGTTGCGCGCGCGCGAGGTGACCACGTATCCCCCTTCGGGATTCAACCAGTCGCGACTGGGTCCGCCCTCGCGTGTCGTCAGAATCTCGACCCGGTCGCCACTCTCCAGCTGGCGCGTCAATGGCACCATCCGTCCATTGACCTTGGCGCCGCGGCAGCGATGCCCTACCTCGGTATGAATCGCGTAGGCAAAATCCAGGGGGGTGGCGCCCCGGGGCAGCTCGATCACCTTGCCGTTGGGAGTCAGCACGTAGATCAGGCGCGCCTGGTACTCCTCCTCACCCGGCAGATCCAGCTGCGGCTCCTGGCCATTGTCCTGCTGCTCCAACCAGCTCCTCATCCAGGCAATGCGCCGTTCCAGCTCGGCATCGGCGCGGTTGTTCTCCTTGTATCGCCAATGGGCTGCCACGCCCCGCTCGGCCAGTTCATGCATCTGTCGGGTTCGCACCTGGACCTCCAGCGGACGTCCGTCGTCACCTATTACCGCGGTATGCAGTGACTGGTAGCCGTTGGGTTTGGGGTGGGCGATATAGTCATCGAACTCTCCGGGAATCGGGCGCCACTGGCCATGCACCAGGCCAAGGACCTCATAGCATTGGGGAACCGTATCCACCAGCACCCGCACCGCGCGAACGTCCATCACCTGCTCGAAATCGAGATCCTTCTGGCGCATCTTGTTCCAGATGCTGTACAGGTGTTTGGGTCGCCCCATCACCTCCGCCTCGATTCCCTCCTTGCGGCACAGCGCCTCGATGCGCTGGACGATGTCCCGGATAAAGGCTTCACGCTCGCTGCGCCTGCCCTCCAGCTTGGCAGCCAGCTCCTTGTATTGCTGAGGCTCCAGATAGCGCAGGCACAGGTCTTCCAGCTCCCACTTGACCTGCCAGACCCCCAGGCGATTGGCCAGCGGAGCATGCACGCGCCGCGTTTCCAGTGCAATCAACTGCTGCAGTTCCGGATCCAGGTGTTTGAGATGCCGCATCAGGCGCAGCCGTTTGGCCAGCAACACCAACAGGGAGCGCACGTCGCCGGCCAGGTCGAGCAGCAGACGCCGCAGCTTCTCCACGTTGCGCGCATCCTGGTGGGCGCTCGCGGCACTCAGTTCGCGAATGCGGCCGACCTGCTCGACCATCTGTCGCACCGCCTCGCCGAACGCCTGCCGCAGGCGCGGGGCATCATAGCCGGGCTCTCCCGGCAGCTCCGAGAGAATGGCGGCAATCAGGGTGTCGGTGTCGAGCTTGAGACGATCGAGGGTGTCGGCGGTATGCAGCAGGCTGAGCAGCATGTCCATACCATCGATCTGCGACTGCCCGGCATGGGCCTGCTGCGCCACTTCGATGGCGCGGCGCAGGCGCGCAACCTCGTCCTTGGGCCGGCGCTGGGCGAGGGTCTCGAGCCAGGCAGTGATGTCCTGCTCACCCGGCCGCCCCTCCCTGGGAAGATGGGTGACGAGAGAAACCAAGGGCCGTCCAGCGGTTCAGTCGCGCTCGTCGATCCAGGCCATCTGGATGGCCTCCAGGATCTTTTCCCCGCAACGCGCCTCAGTATCGTCGAAATCGGGCAGCGCCATCACCCATTTCATCAGATCGACGAAGTTGACCTTCATGGGATCCACGTCCGGATGGGTCTCGTCCAGTTCAATGGCGATATCCAGAGTATCGGTCCACTTCAAACCCATGACAGCCTCCTCAGTGATTTTCCTTGGCGTGATTGATGGTGTACTTGGGGATCTCCACTACCAGATCCTCGTCATCCACCACTGCCTGGCAGGACAGGCGTGATTCGGGCTCCAGGCCCCAGGCCTTGTCCAGCAGGTCCTCCTCTTCCTCGCTCGCCTCGTTGAGCGAGCCGTAGCCCTCGCGCACGATCACGTGGCAGGTGGTACAGGCGCAGGACATTTCGCAGGCATGCTCGATCTCGATATCGTTCTCGAGCGCTGCCTCGCAGATCGTCTGGCCGGGCTGGGCCTCGATGAGCGCGCCCTCAGGGCAGATTTCCTCGTGTGGCAGAAAGATGATCTTCGGCATATTTCGTTATCCTGTCGGCCGCTCAGCGGCTATTCGAATTCGTCCACCTTGTGGCCAGCCATGGCCTTGCGGATATTACTGTTCATGCGCCGTTCCACGTAGAACTCGCAGCTCTTCTCCAGCTGCTCTATGGCCCGTTTGATGGTCTCGGAATCCGTGGCGTTCTCCGCCGTCTGCTGCAGATCCTGCAGGGCCTGCTCCACTATTCGACGTTCCGCGGCATCGAGCAGTTCATCGGCATCGCCCGCCAGGGCCGACTGCAAAGCCTCGACCACCCGGGCAGCCTCGACCCTCTGCTCGGTGAGGCGGCGCGCGGCCATGTCCTCGCCCGCATGCTCGATGGAGGATTCGAGCATGCCCGCGATCTCCTCGTCGGTCAGACCATAGGAGGGCTTGACCTCGACGCTGGCCTTCACGCCCTGGCTCAGCTCCTCTGCCTCCACGTGCAACAGACCGTCGGCATCCACCGAGAAGGTCACCCGGATGCGCGCAGCACCGGCCACCATGGGCGGAATACCGCGCAGCTCGAAGCGCGCCAGAGAGCGGTTGTCGGCCACCAGTTCGCGCTCGCCCTGGACCACGTGGATCGCCATCGCAGTCTGTCCGTCCTTGAAGGTGGTGAACTCCTGCGCGCGCGCCACCGGAATGGTGGTGTTGCGCGGGATGATCTTTTCCACCAGCCCGCCCATGGTCTCGATGCCGAGGGACAGTGGAATCACGTCCAACAGCAGCATCTCGTCCTCGGGCTTGTTGCCCGCCAGCACGTCCGCCTGCAGGGCGGCACCGATCGCCACCACCTTGTCCGGGTCGATATCCACCAGCGGCTCAGTAGCGAAAAATTCGCCCACCAGCTCACGTACGCGCAGGGTGCGGGTCGATCCGCCCACCATTACCACGTCCTCGATCTCTTCCGGCCGCACCCCGGCGTCGCGCAGGGTACGTCGGCAGGCGCTGATGGTCTTGCGGATCAGCGGCTCGATCAGCCGGTTCATAGTGGCGCGATCGAGCTGACCCTGCCAGTGACGGCCATCCGGCAGCGCCACCTCGATCTCGACGGCGTCCCGCTGCGCCAGCGCCTCCTTGGCAGTGCGTGCCTTGTCCATCAGGCTGCGCAGGAGATTGGGAGAGGCCTCATTGCCGATCCCTGCCTGCTGCATGACCCATTCGGCGATCGCCCGATCGAAGTCGTCACCACCCAGCGCAGAATCGCCCCCGGTGGCCATTACCTCGAATACCCCTTTGTTCAGGCGCAGGATGGAGACATCGAAGGTGCCGCCGCCCAGGTCGTAGACCGCATGGACACCCTCGGCCTCGCGATCCAGCCCGTAGGCCACCGCGGCAGCGGTCGGCTCATTCAGCAGGCGAAAGACGTGCAGGCCCGCCAGCTTCGCCGCGTCCTTGGTGGCCTGGCGCTGGGCATCATCGAAGTAGGCCGGGACCGTGATCACCACCCCGGTGAGCGGACCACCGAGGGTCTTCTCGGCCCGCGTTGCCAACACCTTGAGAATCTCGGCCGACACCTCGACCGCGCTGACAGGCCCGGCCACGGTCTTGATCCTCGGCACGACACTGTCGGTATCGACGAACTCATAGGGCAACCGGTCGCCCAGTGTCTTGAGGTCTTCCACGCCGCGGCCGATGAGTCGCTTCACCGAGGCGATGGTGTTGTGGGGATCCTCTGCTGCGGCAGCCCTGGCCGCTTCGCCGACCACGACGCCCTCGGGCGTATAGCGCACCACCGACGGCAGCAGATGCCTTCCCTCCTCGTCCGGCAGGGTCTCGGCCACGCCACTGCGCACCGCGGCCACCAGAGAATTGGTGGTACCCAGATCGATGCCGGCCGCCAGCTTGTGCTCGTGAGGGACCGCGGACTCGCCCGGTTCTGCTATCTGCAACAATGCCATTAGAGTGACTCTTCCAGTTCGGCCTCGCGCGCCTCGGCCTCGTTGTACAACTTGTTCAGGAACTGCATCTTGCTAACCGCCTCGCGCGCGACCTCCAACGATTCGGGCGTGGCCTCTTCGAACAACACCGCCAGTTGGGCCACCTGGGCATCAATCATCTTGCGGATATCGCGCATCAACTCATCCAGTCTCGCGCCTGGATCCTCTGCCTCGGCCGCCGAGGCCAGGGCCTCCCGAAGTTCCATCTGCTCCATCAGAAACTCGGCATCACGGGTGGTGGCGGTCTCCTGGGTACTGTCCAACCCATGCAGGGTCAGCAGATACTGGGCCCTCCGCAGGGGATCACGAAGCGTCTCGAACGCCTCATTCACCAACGTCGCCCGCTGTAGTGCCAGGCGCCTCTCCTGCTCCGGGGCGCTCGCAAAGCGATCGGGATGCACCACCCGCTGCAGTTCGCGGTATCGGCCCGCCAGGGCGGCAGGATCGAGCGTATACCCTACCGGCAGACCAAACAGCTCGAAATAGTTCCTGGAAAGATCGATCATGGGCATTCTCTCAACCAACAACGCCCGCAAAAGCGGGCGCGCGACAGGCCGTCATGAGGGCCGGCTCAGACGGTAAAACTTTCTCCGCAACCGCACTCATCCTTGACATTGGGATTGTTGAACTTGAAGCCCTCGTTAAGGCCTTCCTTGCCGTAGTCGAGTTCGGTCCCGTCGAGATAGACCAAACTCTTTTCATCGACGATGATCTTGACACCCTTATCTTCCATGACGGCATCATCGTCGTTCAACTCGTCGACAAATTCGAGGACATAGGCCATCCCGGAACAACCCGAGGTCTTGACACCCAGACGCACACCGACCCCTGAGCCCCGGCCATCCAGGAACTTGCGAATGCGCTCTGCCGCCGCGTCGCTGAGTGTAATAGCCATTCCGCTCTCCGCCTTAGTCGGCCGCGCCCTGCTTGCCCTGCAGGTCTTCTATGGCCGCCTTAATGGCGTCCTCTGCCAGCACCGAGCAGTGCACCTTTACCGGTGGCAGGGCCAGCTCCTCGGCGATGTCGGTATTCTTGATCTGCTGCGCCTCTTCCAGGGTCTTGCCTTTGACCCACTCGGTCAGGAGTGAGCTGGAAGCAATCGCCGAGCCGCAGCCGTAGGTCTTGAACTTGGCATCTTCGATTACGCCCTCATCGTTTACCTGGATCTGCAGACGCATGACGTCACCACAGGCAGGCGCCCCAACCATCCCGGTACCTACATTGGATGCATCCTTGTCGAGGGCACCCACATTACGCGGATGCTCGTAGTGATCGATCACCTTGTCACTGTATGCCATCTTGTGCCTCCAATACCCGGCAGAAACCAGAACTGGCAGGGCGCCGGCGGCTGCCGGAGCCCTGCGATAGATCAGCTGCGTGGACGTGCTTCGTTGACCCGCACATTCCGACCATCGATGGGCTGCTCGTTGAGCCCCTCGATTGCCGCCTGGGCTTCAGCGTCGTTCGGCATCTCGACGAAACCGAAACCCTTGGAACGACCGGTATCCCGGTCCATGATCACCTTCGCACGCGCCACTTCGCCAAAGGCGGCGAACGCCTCCCGCAGACTGTCATCGGAAACGCTGTATGCGAGGTTACCTACATAGATATTCTTCATCGAACTGTTCTCAACAATAACTGTGCCTTGTCACTCTCGAACTCCACGGTCAGACCAAGTCACCCATCTGGCCCGCGGATCGCCGCACCCTTGCCGGCACGGTCGATTCTGTCTCAGCGAAATGACAAGTATGCTGCAGTCCGACGCCGCATCGCGGCGCAGAAGAATAAACCTGTATCCACGCTGGCAGGGGAACGGCCTCTGCCCTTCCCCGTAATGCGCGCATCATACCGCAACGCCGCCAGTGACGATGCGCTTTTTGCGCCGGCCTTCTCGATCGGCTCAGTGGGCGGCCCACTGCACCGATTCGAGGTCGACCCCTTCCTTGTACATCTCCCACAAGGGGCTGAGTTCGCGCAGGCGCTCCACGTGCTTGCGGACCTCGGCGATCACATAATCTATCTCTTCCTCGGTGGTAAAACGGCCGAGGGTGAAACGCAAAGAGCTGTGAGCCAGTTCATCGTTGCGACCAAGTGCGCGCAATACATAGCTGGGCTCGAGGCTGGCCGAGGTACAGGCACTGCCCGAGGACACCGCGATGTCCTTGAGGGCCATCATCAGGCTCTCGCCTTCCACGAAGTTGAAGCTGATGTTCAGATTGCCTGCAATGCGGTGCTCGAGGTCGCCGTTGACATAGACTTCCTCCATGTCCTTAAGGCCATCGTAGAGCTTGTTGCGCAGCTTGAGCAGGCGCGCGTTTTCCTCGGCCATCTCTTCCCTGGCGATGCGGAAGGCCTCGCCCATACCCACGATCTGGTGGGTGGCCAGGGTGCCCGAGCGCATGCCACGTTCGTGGCCGCCCCCGTGCATCTGGGCCTCGATGCGTACCCTTGGCTTGCGCCGTACATACAGGGCACCGATACCTTTCGGCCCGTAGATCTTGTGCGCCGAGAAACTCATCAGATCGACCGGCATGCGCGCCAGATCGATCTCGACCTTGCCGGCGCTCTGCGCGGCATCGACATGGAAGACCACACCCTTTTCCCGACACAGGGCGCCAATGGCCTCGATGTCCTGAATGACGCCGATCTCGTTGTTCACGTGCATGATCGAGGCCAGGATGGTGTCGTCGCGCAATGCCTCGCGGAACGCATCCAGGTCGAGCAGGCCATTCGGCTGCACATCCAGGTAGGTCACCTCGAAGCCCTCGCGCTCGAGCTGACGACAGGTATCCAGAACCGCCTTGTGTTCGGTCTTGACCGTGACGATGTGTTTACCCTTCTTCTGATAGAAGTGGGCGGCCCCCTTCAGGGCCAGGTTGTCGGACTCGGTCGCCCCCGAGGTCCATACGATTTCCTTGGGGCTGGCATTCACCAGTTCGGCGACCTGCTCGCGCGCCGCCTCCACCAACTTCTCGGCCGCCCAGCCGAAAGGGTGCGAGCGCGACGCCGGATTGCCGAAAACGCCATCGGGCGTCAGACAGCCACAGAGTTTGTCGGCCACCCGCGGGTCGCAGGGAGTGGTCGCCGAGTAATCGAGATAGATGGGAAGTTTCATGTCTTTAATGACCTCTGAACTATCTGGCCTGAGCCTTGAGAGTACCGGCGGCGATGCTGGGCGCATCGTCTTCCTGGCGTTGTGCCACCTCTTGCACATCACGCCGTTTCATCAAATCGTCCAGCGTGATGCGACTGAGATAGTCATGGATACGGTCACTCAGATCGTGCCACAACTCGTGGGTCAGGCACTTCTGGTTGTCCTGACAGTTATGCGCCCCGCCGCAACGGGTGGTGTCGACGTTCTCGTCCACGGCCGTGATCACCTCGGCCACTGAGATCTCGCCCGCATCACGCCCCAGCGTGTAACCACCGCCAGGCCCGCGCACGCTGCTTACCAGTTGCCGCTTGCGCAGGCGGGAAAACAGCTGCTCCAGATAGGACAGCGATATACCCTGCCGCTGGGCGATGTCTGCCAGGGTGATGGGCCCCTCGCCATGGTGGATCGCCAGATCGAGCATGGCAGTGACCGCATAGCGGCCCTTGGTGGTCAGTCTCACAGTCCGGAACTCCGTTGTTGAACTGCGCAGAACTATACATTGCCGACTAAATTAGTCAAGAATTCCCAAGCGCACGAAGCACCGGGTTTTCTTTCTCAGGATGGCCCATCGCCCCGGGAATCCTCGCGCACCGGCGGCTCGCCCTCCGAGGCCGTCTCTTCATCCTCGTCCAGGTGCATCTTGCGCAGCTCCTCCGCGGTCGAAATGATCTCGCAGGAGGGCAGCTCCGGGATATCCTCTGTGCCGGGCGGCGGTTCCATTCCCATGGCCCGCATCGCCTCGCACATCTGCTTCATCCGTGTCTCCACCACGTGCATGTGATCGAGCATGCAGTTGACCGCGTGGGCCACCGGATCCGGGGCGTCGCGGGTGACCCCGTAGGCATCGAAACCCATCTTCGTTGCCATTTTTTCGCGGTGACTGGTGTCGCCCCTGTCGCCCGAGCGCTCGATCAGGCGGCCGGGCACGCCCACCACGGTGGCACCGGGGGGAACTGCCTTGACCACCACCGCATTGGAGCCGATCCGGGCACCATCACCGATCTCGATAGGCCCCAGTACCTTGGCGCCCGCACCGACCACCACGCCATCGCCCAGGGTCGGATGCCGCTTGCCCTTCTCCCAGCTGGTACCTCCGAGGGTGACGCCGTGGTAGAGGGTGCAGTCGTCTCCGATCACGGAGGTCTCCCCGATCACCACCCCCATGCCGTGGTCGATGAAAAAGCGACGCCCGATCCGGGCAGCGGGATGGATCTCGATACCAGTCAACCAGCGCGCCAGGTGCGAGATCATGCGCGCCAGCCATTTCGCGCCCAGACGCCAGGTCGCATGCGCCAGACGGTGGAACAGCAACGCATGCACGCCCGGGTAGGCCGTCAGTATCTCGAAGGTGCTGCGCGCCGCGGGATCACGATCGAACACCACCCGCAGGTCTTCGCGGAAATTCTCGAACATGGAACCGAATCCGGTTGTTTTTCTAGGATTTGAACAAGTATGCACTCATCTGCACGGAACGAAAGCCCCGAAGCTCATGAGGCTTCGTCTTGTTCGGAGTGCCGGCGCTCGCCAGAGGCCGCGCGCATCGATTTGCCGCCCTGGGCAGCACTGAGGATTCCGCGCAGGATATTCACCTCGCGCTCGTCCGGCCGGGCACGGTGGAAAAGCCGGCGCAGGCGTTGCAGTATCTTTCCCTCCCGGCCCGGCTGCAAGAAGCCGATATCGAGCAGGGCCTGTCGCAGATGCTCGAACAGCCCCTCCATCTGCGCCGCCGATGCCGGTTCGGACTGCCCTTCCGCCAGGCGCGGGGCGCCAGCCAGATGCGCCACATACAGCTCGTAGGCGAGCACCTGCACCGCCATGGCAATATTCAGGGAGGCATGATCGGGATTCGAGGGGATCTGCACCAGGTGGCTGCAGCGATCGAGCTCCTCGGAAGTGAGGCCGGTGCGCTCGCGGCCAAACACGAGCGCGACCGGCGCGGTCTGTGCCTGTCCGAGGGCCAGTGCTGCCATGGCGCGTGGATCCAGCGGCGCCCAGATATCGGCGCGCTTGCGCGCACTCGCGCCAATGACCAGCGGGCATTCGGCGATTGCCGATTCGAGATCGTCCACCACGTCTGCCTCTGCCAGCAGATCCTCGGCGCCCGAGGCCCGCGCATCGGCCTCTGGCGATGGAAACACCTTGGGCCGGACCAGCACCAGGTGGCGCAGGCTCATATTCTTCATGGCGCGCGCCACCCCCCCGATGTTGCCAGGATGGGACGTCTCGATCAGCACGACGCGGATATGCTCCAACATCGGCCCATTCTACCAGCCAGGACCACTTGGCCCGCAACGACTGCCCTACGCGCGAGCACTCGCGGTGGCCCGCAATCCCCATTTGCCGTATCCTCGCGCGCCATGAATCCCACGACCAACATCGCCATCCGCGCGGCCCGCAAGGCGGGCAGCATCGTGATGCGTTATTTCGATCGCATCGACTCCCTCAAGGTCAGCGAGAAGCAGGCCAACGACTATGTCTCCGAGGTGGATCGCGCCGCCGAGGCCACCATCATCGAGGTCATTCGCCGGGCCTATCCGCAACACGCCATCCTGGCCGAGGAGAGTGGTGAACATCAAGGCAACGATTTTCTGTGGATCATCGATCCACTCGATGGCACGACCAACTACCTGCACGGCTTCCCGCAGTTTTCCATCTCGATCGCGCTACAACATCGCGGCCAACTCCTGAGCGCCGCCGTCTACGACCCGCTGCGCGACGAGATGTTTTCCGCCAGCCGCGGAAATGGTGCCCTGCTGAACGACCGACGCCTTCGCGTCAGCGACCAGAAGACGCTCAAGGGCGCCCTGATCGGAACCGGCATCCCCTTTCGGGACCAGCGCTATCTAAGGGAATACCTGGACATGCTGGCGGCCATGGTGCGGGATACCGCAGGCATTCGCCGTCCCGGCTCGGCCGCGCTGGACTTTTCCTACGTGGCGGCCGGACGGCTCGATGGGTTCTGGGAACTGGGCCTTTCTGCCTGGGACTTCGCGGCGGGCGCCCTGCTGGTGCGCGAGGCGGGCGGCGCGGTCAGCGACATCCGCGGCGGCGACCGCCACCTGGAGAGTGGCAACGTGATCGTTGGCAACATCAAGGTACAGCAGGCCATGGTGAAAGTCCTGGCGCCGCATGTACCCGAGGCCGTCCGTTACTGACCGCCATCGGCAACCAGCGCCGAGCACGCTCCCGACCGCCCATTCGAACTCCGCCCGCCATTGATGCGCAAGGGTTTTCCCTCGTTGTCGAGACCACGCCGGTGTGATTTGATTTGGCGTATAACGAATGACAACAGCGACACACTGCCAGGAGCCGGAGAGATGAAAAGCTACCTTACCTCGACCTTGATCCCGCCACTGGGGGCCTGCCGCTACGGATGCGGCACCAACTGTGCGGCGCCGATCACGGTGTTCTGGCTGTTTGGCGTCGTCAGCGTGGTCTACGGGCTAATCGGTGGCCCGGCCAACGAGCCCGGTATAAGCTGGTATACGGTAGGACTCGGCCTCGTGATGTGGGCCATCGCGGCCGTCTGGACCCTGTTGACCCTGCAGGGCGTGGAGGCGGACCGCTGTCATGGCATGTGGAGCCCGCGGGACCACCAGGTCGAGGCCAGCGATCACGAAGCCGACCCCTTCGAAGAAGTCAAGAAGGCACACTGAAGCGCGTCCCGCGCACCCTCAAGCACCCGCCAGGCCAAGCGGATCATCCGGATCGACCCCCTCCATGAAGGGAATCCTGCGATCCCGGTGCGTGACCTGATACATCAATCCCATCCAGTTGCCCACCACCGCCTCTCCGGTATCGGTCCAGGTATTGTCCAGGCCGGGCACCAGCAGGGCCTCGGGAAACTCGGGTACCGCCTTGCCAGCGGCAAGGGCCTCGTCCAGCCGCAACCGGTATTCACGTACCAGCGCGCGTTGGCGCAGCCCGAGGTAATTGTCTGGAAACGGCGGAAACCGCTCGATCTCCCCTGCCGCATAACGCAGCGCCTCGCGCTTCAGCTCCTTCAGCAGCGAAATGGTGTCGTATTCGGGATGGCCCTGGAAGAATACAAAGCGCAGCCCATCGGCACTGGTGGCCAGGTGCACGCCCACTGAGGGGCTCTCGACCAGCACCCGCAGACCGACCGCATCGAACTGGTCACGCTCGACTGCATTCCAGCGCGAATGCGGCACGTCGAAACGCGTATTCACATCCGCCACCAGAGGATGCCGCTTGTCGACTACCTGGTGCGGGAATACGCCCCAGACCTTTTCCCTCTGGGCCCGCCGTTTCTGCCCGTAGCGAAAGTCAAGCACGGCATGTGTCGCCAGGCAGGAGCAGAGCGTCGTCGTGACGTTTTCCCAAGCCCAGTCGATGACCTCGATCAATGGGTTCCAGAACGATTGGGTCGAAAGCTCGGGCCCCACCACATTGGCGCCGGTAATGATCAGGGCGTCCAGTCCTTGCTCGCGAATCGTGTCGTAGGGCTCGTAGTAGGCCTCGATGTAGTCCCTCGCCCTATCACCCCGCGGCAGTTCAGGCAGCGTGAAAGGGTGCACATAGAACTGTGCAATTGGGTTGCTTTCACCCACCAGGCGGAAGAACTGACGCTCGGTTGCCGCCAGGGCCGCGTCCGGCATCATGTTGAGCAGGCCGACATGCAGTTCACGGATGTCCTGGTTACGGGCCCGGTCTGGCGAGAGTACGGTGACGCCCTCGGCTCGTAGCCTGTCGAAGGAAGGGAGGTCATTGTGGGCAACGATGGGCATGCTGTGGCTCCTCCTCAGTCCCGGGCAATCGCTGCTTCCACCAGGTCGAGAAAGTCCTGCTCGTCCCGCACACCGGCCACCTCCTGCGAGGTCACGGTGTACCCCCGCCTGGCAATCTCCTCGTAGCGGGGGACCCGTGAATGGAACAGGCGGGGAAACACCCAGCGGGTGAATGCGTCAGGATCCATCTGCGCCGCGTACTCCAGCCCCTGTTCCCGGAGGAAGATATCGAGTTGCTCCGCGAGAAACTCGGGCCGGTAGTAGAGCGGCTTGGGATCACTCTGGGCGCGCTCGATGAGCTTTTGCTCCTCGGCCCGATCGGTAACCTTGATATACAGAATCAGTGTATGCGCCTCGAGCAACTCCATTACGCCAGGCTCGTCCAATTCGCATAGCGAACCTCCGACATCGTTGACGAAATGCCGATACCCGTAGATCTCCTGTGCCTTGCGGATGAACTGTGGCACGTCATACATGGCCGCGATCTCGGCGTCCCGATACAGCGCCTGGTGCTGGCGAAACGTCTCCAGCTCCAACCCTCCCTGCTCGGGATCGCCCAATTTGCCGACGAATGACAATACCGGCCCTAGATCCGATACCTTGATGTTGTTGCGAATATAGATCCAGTCGTTGCGCAGCAGCTCGCGCAGAAAGGGCACCGCCATCGCGCGGCTCTTGATCATGTCGAGGATCGACTCATCCAGATAGCGGGTTCCAATGCGATAGTCGCCGGAATAATGGAACCAGTCGTGCCCGCGCAGCATGCCTGAGATGTGGGTCTTGCCGACACCGGACATGCCTACCAGGGTGACCCGCTTGTGCTGCCACGTCTTGAACTGCTCAACGCTGAACTTCACACGACCCCCGAGATGTGCCAAAGCGCGCTATTATCCCCTACCACGCCGAGGCCGCCAAGCCACTGATTTTGCAAGCGAGAGCGGATCACTCCCCGCGCCGGAAACTGGTATCCCGCTCGACAACCTCTATAATGGGCCGCTACTGTTCTGGCGTCGCACCACTCCGACAGGCTGGCAAACGACCCAGGTATTCGGGCATCGGAAAATGGACATACCGCAAAGCTGGCAAGAACTATCGGCACTGGCCGAGCGCATTGTCGCATCGCTGGGAAGCCTTTCCGTACCCGGGCTGCGGGTTGTGGACGGCCTGCTCCTGCTGAGTGCCCTGCTGCTGCTCGTGATCACCATGGTTCTGCTGCGCCAACGCCGCCGGATGAGACACACCGAGCAGGCCCGCAACAACGCAGAGGCGCTGGCCAGCTGCCTGTTCGACGCACTGCCCGATGCGGCGACCATCACCGACCCGGAGGGCAGATTTCTCAGCGTCAACCCCGCCTTCGCCCAGCTGGTGGGGCGCGAGGAGCGGGAGATCGCCGGCGCCATGCTCACCGATCTGTTCACCCCGGCGGTGGCTGAGCGCTTCCAGTACCGTCCGGTGGAGGGAGAAGAAGACGAGTTCCACGAGACCTTCCGGATTCGCGCGGACCACCCCAGCCGCTTCCTCGCCCACAAGACCCCGCTGTTCGACACGCAAGGGCTGTTGATCGGCGTGCTGACGCAGCTCAGCCCCGCCAAGGAACCGACATTCCTCACCCGACCCATCAAGTCGCGGCAGAAGCGCGGGCGGCGCCCGGCGGGCACCCAGGCCACAGCGGTGAATATCGATATCCGGGCCGCCGGCGAAGGGACCGGCTCCCAGGAGCAATTGCCGAAACTCGATGAGCACAGCGACTCTCAGGTCCGGTCGACTGAAGCAGCCGGAACCGGTCTTCGGACGCCGAAGCAGGACACGGAGCACCGCGAACCGGAAGCCTCCGGGAAGTTTCCCCAGGGTCCGGACAATCCAATGGATTCCACGGCGCCCGACACCGTGCCCAACCTGGTCGAGGCATTGCAGATCGCGGTCAAGATCACCGGCAAGACGGACAAGGAGCGGTCCTCGGGCGGGCAAACCGCCACTACCGGCGCAGAGGCCGCCGAGGGCAACGAGAAACCCCTCCCATTGGCAAGCTTCCAGTTCCAGCTTCCGCCAAAGGATGACCCGAAAGAGCGGGCGCTGCGAGGACTGGGAAAGCGCTGAGCCGGGAATTCGCGGCAGACCCGAGAGCGGATACGCGACGCGCCATCAAAAGGGCACCGAAAGCTCCACCACCGTTGGTCTGCCATCGCGCGGATGGGGAAATGCCAGGCGCCTGGCGTGCAACATCAGACGCGTATCCCCCTCCCTGGAGACTGCCCCGCCATAGAGTTCATCGCCAACGATGGGATGGCCGAGCCCCATCATGTGCACCCGTAGCTGATGGCTCCTGCCCGTCACGGGCATCAGCCGCATACGAGTCGTGCCGGACAACGGGTCCCGGGCAAGCACCCGCCACCGCGTCAGCGCCGGCTTGCCCCTCTCGAAGTCCACCTTCTGCCTCGGCCGGTTGGGCCAGTCTGCAATCAGGGGCAGCTCCACCACCCCCTCGGTACCCTCGGGATTCCCCAAGACGATCGCCTCGTAGTCCTTTGAGACCCGGCGCTCGCCGAACAGTCTGCCCAGGCGCGACTGGGTCTCCCGGTTCAGGGCAAACATCAACAACCCGGATGTCGCCATGTCCAGGCGGTGAACCACCAGCGCGGTTTCGTACTGCTGACGAACCCGCGTCAATGCACTGTCGTGTTTCGTCGACCCGCGCCCGGGAACCGATAGCAGGCCCGAGGGCTTGCCCACGATCAGCAGATCCTGATCTCTGTATGCAACGTGTGGCATACCGCCGGGCGGAGGCTGATACGAGACCCTGTCCATCTAAACAGGAGCTGACAGCCCAATACGGCGACCCAGCGCCGCCGACACCGCGCTGCCCGACAGCGGACTCATCAGGTCGTTCAGTCGGTGATCAGACATGCTTCTTGCTTTTCCCCGATACGGCACGCACAAAAGTGCACCCTTTTCTTGAATTCAACCAACCGCGCCCCCACCATGCAAAACGTCATAATAAACCCGTAACGCAGGGAGAAATCCAAGATGAACGCTGGTGACGAAAAACTCGAAGTCTTGCTCGAAAAACTGGCCCCGGTCGTCCTGCCGCCCGCCGACTTTCCGCCGGCACAGATTGTGAAGGACACGCCGCGCCAGGAACTGCTTGAGCGGATTCGGAAAAACGCCGAAGAAGTCGATCTCGAACTCACCGACGACCATTGGGAGGTCATCCATTTCCTGCTCGACTTCTATGCCTTCTGTACCGAGACCCACGAGCCCAAGTACCAGAATGCGCACCAGTACTGGCAGTACGTGGACTGCCAGAACGACCCGAACTGCGAAACCGAACTCGAGGGCGAGCGTAGCGAAACCTGCAGATACGGGAAATTGAGCGCCAACGAGGCCACCAAGGCGTACCGGGTGTACCGCATGTTGCTCAAGGCCTTTGCGGCCAAAGGCGGGAAGAAACGCCTCTACGAGCTGTTTCCCTATGGACCGGTGTTCACCATTCACCTGCTGGCCGGTCTGCCGCGCCTGTGGAACGACGTGGACCCGCACTTCGGCACGGCCTACTGACGTGCCAACCCCCGTCTCAGCGCGCACACAACGACAACAAGGGAGGCGTCAGCCATGAAGATCGATATCACCTATCGCAATCTGCCCAAAGAGGCCCATAGCAAGGCCCGGCAGTCGGTCGAGACCCTGGCTGAGCGTCACCTGCGCCCGGCGATAGAGGCCTTCGACGCGGCGGAGCCACGGCTCCATGTGACCCTGGAGAAGCGCAAGCTCGATGATCGAGTGACCCTGCGTATCCAGTTGCCGCCGCGCAAGGTGCTCGTCGCCCAGGCCGCCGACGAATCGTTGGAAAAGGCGCTGCACGACGCGCTGACCGACCTCGCCAGACAGGCCGAGCGTCATCGCAGCCATATCAGCCACCAATCGGAATGGAAACGCAAGGCGCGCCGCCGGCGCCTGCGCGAACTCAAGAACAGGGTGGGCGGCCCTGCCGAGGAGGTGCAGCAGCAGGTGGAGGTCTCGCTGGCAAGCCTGTTGCCGCGCATCGAGTCATGGATTCGCCATGAACTGACCTATATGCGGGCCAGTGGCCTGCTGGCCGAGGACTATCCCACCCTCGCCGATGTTCGCGACGAAATGTATGTGCGCATCCAGCGGCACTGGGATGAACTGCCGCATGACGAGGAAGGCCTGTACCGGGCCGCGATCCGGGCTGTGACCGATATTCTCGAGGAGGAAGCGAAGCGGCTCCGCCTGACGGAGGAAAATCTTGTCTCTCTCGAAGACGAGGTACCGGAAGACGCACTGGACCAGGCCGAGGAGATGGTCCAGGAAGAGATCAACGAGTTCTACCAACCCGATGAGGACCTGCACATCGAGGATCTCATTCCGGATACCGAAATCGCCACGCCCGAAGCGGCCGCAGAGGCCGAGGCCGTCGATGTCTGTTACGAACTGCTCGGCAGCATGCCGAGCCTGTGGCGGCGTGCGCTTACCCTGGTCTACCGGGAGCATATCCCAGAGACGGTCGTGGCAGAGCAGATGCTCGAGATCGACCCAGATGAGTTGCGCCAGGTCCTGCGCCTGGGTCAGCAGTTCCTCACTGAACACCTGCGCGAACGGGGTTTCGACCAGGCGGACGTAGCAAAACTGCTCGCGGCCTGAGACCGCAGCAATGGAGCAGGGCCTCCCAACCGGAGGCCCTTTTCGTTTGGGGCCCTGTCAGTAGACCAGATTCATCATCAGCATCATCACCACCAGAAACAGCACCGTCATGATGCCGCCGGCGCGCATGAAGTCGGGCACGCGGTAACCGGCCGGCCCCATGATCAGGGCATTGACCTGGTGAGTTGGAATGATGAAGGAATTGGAGGTCGCAATCGCGACGGTCAGGGCATACACCGCCGGATCGGCCCCCACCTGGATGGCGATGTTCACCGCGAGCGGCACCAGCAGCACCGTGGCACCGACGTTGGACATGACCAGGGTGAAGAAGGTCGCCAGCACGGCAATCGACGCCTGGATGATCCACGGCGAGGCATCTCCCACCAGGCCCACCACCTCCTGGGCAATCCAGCGAGCGGTCCCCGAGGTCTCGACGGCCAGGCCCAGGGGAATCAGCGAGGCGAGCAGGAAAACCGTCTTCCAGCTCACCGCCTCGTAGGCCTCGTCAATCTTCAAGACGCCGGAGAGCACCATCCCCACTGCGCCGGTCAGCAGTGCCACCGACAGGCGGATATCGGTGAACAGCACCATGCTCAGAGCAACGAAAAAGAACAACGCGGCCCACCGGACCTTGTGTGGACGCAGCTTCTCCTCGCGCGGGAACTCGGTGGTCACCACCAGGAAGTTTCTGCGTTCCTTCTCGATTCGCTCCAGAACATTCCAGGGGGTATGTACCACCAGGGTATCGCCCGCCTGAAAGGGGATGTTGCGGATATCGTCGCCCTCGCGCAAGGTCTCCCCATTGCGGTGCAGGCCCACCAGCGCCAGCCCATAGGTCTTGCGCAGCCACAGATCGCGAGCACTCTTGCCGATCAGGTTCGAACCCGGCGGGATGACGATCTCGGCGATGCCCGAGCGGCGCGGTGACAAGGCCTCGGCAAAGGTCCGGAGCTGATCACGCTTGCGCAGACCGTATTTTTCGACGAAGTGATCCAGATCCCTCGGATCGGCGACGACCCCCAGCACCATACCGGCAACGATCTCGGTGTCCCGCGCCAGGGTGCCCGGCCCGAAGTTGACCTCGCCACCCGGACGCTTGTGGGCAATGATCCTCACCCGATAGTCGGTTTCGATATCGTCGAGCTTCTTGCCGACCAGTGGGCTGGCGTCGGGCACCACCACCTCGGACAGGCTGTAATCGACGCCATACACGTCGTGGAAATAGCCCAGGGTGTCCGAGCCGGTAGTGCTCGACTCGCTCTCGGTCACCGGCAGCACATAGCGCCCGACAATCACGAAGTAGAGGATGCCCGTCACCACCAGAACCACCCCAACCGGGGTGACCGAGAACAGCCCCCAAGGCTGCATCTGCTGGTCTGGCGGAAGCGCCTGGTTGGAGGTCAGCATCAGGTCGTTGAGCAGAATCAGCGGGCTGGAACCGACCAGGGTCACCGTACCGCCGAGAATCGCACAGAAGCCCATCGGCATCAGCAGGCGTGACATCGGGATGCCGGTGCGTGCGGATATGCGCGAGACCACTGGGAGGAACAGCGCCGCCGCGCCCACGTTCTGCATGAACGAGGAGATGAAGGCCACGGTCCCGGAGATGATCGGGATGATACGGGTCTCGGTCTTGCCTCCGATCTGCAGGATCAGCGCTGCCACCCGCGTCATGATGCCCGTCTTGTCCAGTCCCGCGCCGATGATCATCACCGCGATGATGGAGATCACCGCGTTGGAGGCAAAGCCGTCGAACAGGTGCTGGTTGTCCACCAACCCTTCCGACAGGCCCATCAGGGGCGCCGTGAGGGAACTCAGACCCAGAACCACCATCACCAGCGCAGCCGCCACATCCACACTGACCACCTCGAAGGCGAACAGGTAGATCGTGAACAGCAGGATTGCCGAGACCCAGGCGATCTCCACGCTGGGAACCACCTGTGCCAGCCCCAGCGCGACAGCGAGGAAAACGACTGCAGCGATGGCCTGCTTCAGGTCGATCGCTCGCAGCAGCCGGCTCGTTGCCTTGGATTCGGAAAGCTCGGACATCCGGGACCCACCCCTGTTACGCATACAGCGGCGCATTCTGGCGTGACCAGCGCCGCATTGCAAAACGCGCCTGCCGGATACGCCCGTTCAGGCCCTTGGCAGGTGAAAATCAGCGCACCGCAGGGCTATAATCGGCGCCCATTCGTCCCTGTTCAGACCGATCCCATGCAATTTATCGAAACGCGCGGCAACGACGGTAGCCGACCCGTCAGGGTGGCCTTCTCCCAGGCAATCCTCAACCCCATGTCCTCGTTCGGCGGGCTCTATGTCCCCGAGATGCTGCCCGACCTGGGTATCGACTTCCTGCGCCGGCATCTCGACAGCGACTACAAGGCCCTTGCCCGGGCGGTTATGGAGGCCTTCAACACCGATATTCCTCCGGACGTGCTGCAGCGCGCGCTCGACCGCTATGATCACTTCGACGACCCGGCCCAGCCGGTACCCGTGGTGAAGGTCACCGACGATCTGTTCGTCAGCGAGCTCTACCACGGCCCCACCCGCGCCTTCAAGGATATGGCGCTGCAGCCCTTCGGCGTGGTCCTGTCCGCGCTCGCCCAGGCGCGGGACGAGCATTACCTGATCCTGGCGGCGACCAGTGGCGATACCGGCCCGGCCACCCTGGAGACGTTCAAGAATCAGGCCAACGTGAAGGTCGCCTGCCTCTACCCCGACGGCGGCACCTCGGACGTCCAGCGCCTGCAAATGGTCACCGAGGATGCACCGAACCTGAAGGTGATCGGGGTCCACGGTGCATTCGATGACGCACAGACGGCGCTCAAGTCGCTGCTGTCTTCGGATCGCTTCCATGCCGCGCTGCGCGAGCGCGATACCCGGCTCTCGGCAGCCAACTCGGTCAACTTCGGGCGCATCATCTTTCAGCAGATCTATCACCTCCACAGCTACCTGGAGCTGGTCCGCCAGGGGGCCATCTCGCTGGGCGACAAGGTGTATCTCAACGTCCCCAGCGGCAACTTCGGCAACGCCCTCGGTGGCTACTATGCGATGAAGATGGGGCTTCCGGTCGAGAAGATCCTGATCTCGTCGAACAGCAACAACATCCTCACCGATTTCGTGCGCCATGGCCGCTACGACCTGCGTGGACGCCAGGTCGTCGCCACCACCTCCCCGGCCATGGATATCCTCAAGTCCTCCAACGTCGAGCGCGTCCTGTTCGACCTGTTCGGCGCAGAACGCACCCGCGAGCTGATGGCGCTGCTGGACGAGCAGGGCCACTATCAGCTGAGCGATAGCGAGACCGCGCGAGTCCGGTCGATCTTCGCTGCGGACTTTGCCACCGACCAAGAGGTGGAAACCGCAATCCGTGAGAATTTCGAGCGCGGTTATCTGATGGATCCCCATACCGCGACCTGCCTCAAGGCCCATCATAATTGTCGCGATCGAGATCTGCCCGATATCGTCTATTCGACTGCCGAGTGGACCAAATTCTCGCCCACCATCGCGCATGCGCTGACCGGCGAGGTCGACGCCAACGACATCGACGCGCTGAAATCGATCTCGCAGGAAGCAGGTCTGTCTATACCACCGATGATCGCCGCACTGTTCGACCGGCCCATCACACAACCCACGGTGATCGACAAACAGGACATCGAGCAAGAAATCCTGTCCTTCATCTGAACTCGGCACAGCCCGCCAGGAGCGGCCTTTGAACCTAGAATCCTCCGTTGGACGGCCGCCAGAGTGCGGATCGCGTGGTTCCTGGCAAGGCATAACGAGGCGGAATAGTCGCTCTATTCCAACGAGTTATAACGCAGCCAGGGGCCGCGTGATGCGTGCTCCGGTGGTCGTAGCGCGCTTCACTCAACAGGTGAGTCCGGCATTACCCCGGTTCTCTATGCCACTCATTGTTTTAGGCTTCATTCATAGCGGTCAACTGAGGATTCTAGGTTGAACGCCTTTCGCCGCAATATTCCGCTGCTCGCCCTGGCCCAGGCGATCATGATGAGCAGCACCTCGCTGATGATCACGGCGGCCTCGCTGGTGGGCTATGTGCTCGCCGACAACAAGGCACTGGCCACGGCCCCACTGGCTGCCGCCTTCGTCACCACCATGCTGACCAGCATTCCCGCCGCCTGGTTGATGCACCATATCGGGCGCAAGGCCGGGTTCATCCTGGCCAGCCTGATCGGTGCCGGCGGCGCCACGCTCGCCGCCTGGGCCATCACCCAGGGATGGTTCCTCGGCTTCGTATTGGGTGCGGCGCTGGTGGGGGCCCACAACGCCTTCGGCAACTACTATCGCTTCGCCGCCGCCGACGCGGTCCCTGCCCCTCTGAAGGGCCGCGCCATCTCCTGGGTGCTCGCCGGCGGTGTCGCGGCTGCCTTCGTCGGCCCCAACCTGGCCAATTTCAGCCATGACTGGATCAGCGGTGCGCCCTTCGCGGGCGGATTCCTGGCAGTGACCGTGCTGTATCTGTGCGCCACCGCTGCGCTCTCGTTCCTGCAGCTACCGCCACAGGCGGAGGACCATGTCGACCCCGAGCAGCCGGTCCGGCCGCTCGCCCAGATCGCGCGCCAGCCTGCTTTCATCGTGGCCCTGATCTGCGCCACCCTGGGCTATGGGGTGATGTCCCTGGTGATGACGGCCACCCCGTTGGCGATGTCGCACCACCAACACGCGCTGGGGGACACCTCCTTCGTGATCCAGTGGCACGTATTGGCCATGTTCGCGCCCTCCTTCTTCACCGGAAGGTTGATCGAGCGCTGGGGAATTGCTTCGATACTGCGCCAGGGCGCATTGATCGGGCTGAGTTGCGTGGCCATCAACCTGGCGGGCACCAGCCTGTGGCATTTCTGGGTGGCGTTGATCCTGCTCGGCCTGAGCTGGAACTTCCTGTTCATCGGCGCCACCACCCTGCTCACCCGCGCCTACCGGCCGGCCGAGAAGGCCAAGGTCCAGGCGGCCAACGATTTCGCGGTCTTCACCACGGTGACCCTGGCCTCGCTGTCTGCCGGTGCCCTACAGCATCTGCTCGGCTGGCAGAGCGTCAATCTGGGGGTGATCCTGCCCTTGCTCATCGCGCTCGGCGCGGGCGTCTGGTATGGACGGCACGCCGCACCGGCCACGGCTACTTCGACGGCCTGATCCCTCTGCGGAAATCAGCCAGAGACCGGGGACGACCGGCGCCGTGCCGCATTGCCTCCGCGCCGCTTGCCGGATTTCCCATTGCCGCTCCCAGCCTGCCCCCCCGGCTTGCGCTTGGCCCCGTTGCCTCGCTTGCGCCGCGCAATCTCGTGCCCACCAGCGAGCATTACTGGATCCCGATTGCTGTTATCCGCGGACAGGGTGTTGCCATTGACGTCACCGTTTTCATCACGCGACATGGCCGGGGCCTGCTTCTTCGGCCTCGGCGCCCGATTCTCGTCGCGGCCCCGCGCAGCCTTCTCACCACGACTCTTCGTCTTGCGCTGGCCGTTTCTTCCACGCGGCTTGCCTCTGGCCGGCCCCTCGCCCCTGCGGCCGCGCATCTGTATCGGCTCGGGCTGAATCGATGGATCTGGCTCGAAACCCTCGACCACCTCGCTTGGCAGCGAACGACCCAGCAGCCTTTCGATATCCCGCAGCAGTCGGTCCTCATCCACGCACACCAGGGAGATCGCCTCGCCCTCGCAGCCCGCACGACCGGTGCGACCGATGCGGTGCACATAGTCCTCTGCCACATTGGGTAACTCGAAATTGACCACGTGCGGCAGTTGGTCGATGTCCAGACCACGCGCAGCGATATCGGTGGCCACCAGCACGCGGATATCGCCCTGCTTGAAGCCCGCCAACGCCCGGGTGCGCGCCCCCTGGCTCTTGTTGCCATGAATGGCGGCCGCACTGATGCCCGCCTTCTCCAGATATTGCGCCAGGCGGTTTGCACCGTGCTTGGTACGGGTGAAGACCAGCACCTGCTGCCAGTTGTGATGTCCGATCAGCCAGGCCAGCAGCTCGCTCTTGCGCTTCCGATCGACCCGATAGACCTTCTGCGCCACGGTCTCTGCCGCGGTGTTCCGCGGCGCCACGTCCACCGAGACCGGATTGTCGAGCAGACGATCCGCCAGTTCGCGAATCTCTCTCGAGAAGGTCGCCGAAAACAACAGGTTCTGGCGCTGCTTCGGCAGCAGCGCAAGGATCTTGCGGATATCATGGATGAAGCCCATATCCAGCATCCGGTCGGCCTCGTCCAGCACCAGGATCTCTATCTCCGACAGGTCCAGGGTCTTCTGGGAGACGTGATCGAGCAGCCGTCCCGGGGTGGCCACCAGGATATCCACGCCCTTGCGCAACTTCTGGATTTGGGGATTGATCTTGACCCCGCCAAAGATGACCGCCGAGCTCAGATCCATGTGCTCCCCGTAGCGCGCCACACTCTCCCCCACCTGAGCCGCCAGCTCGCGGGTCGGCGTCAGGATGAGCGCACGAGGTCCCTTGCCTTTGCCCCGTGGAGGGTTGGCGGCAAGGCGCTCCAGCAGGGGCAGGGTGAACCCCGCCGTCTTGCCGGTACCGGTCTGGGCACCTGCAAGCACGTCCCTGCCTTCGAGTATGAGGGGAATGGCCTGAGATTGAATGGGGGTGGGTCGTGAATAGCCCTGATCAGAAAGAGCACGCAGAATATCGGCCGAAAGGCCGAGCTGGTCGAACGTCATACCTTGGTTTCCATACGCGTCACCGCGAGCCGGGGCTCGCTACGGTCTGGGCGACTCGATTTTGCTTGAATGGAGAATTGACCTGGGCGGCCAAAAGCAGTGCGGACCGAATAGCACTGGAAGCCATCATACAGCACGATCGCCAATCCGGAAAGTTTTCCCGAAACCGACTCAAAATTGGCTAACATCAGGCGAGAGGGCCAGACGTAGAAAAAGGCCTCATGCAGGAAACTCGATCCTGCACATAACCAACCAGAGGAGACTGCCTTGATGAAACACAACGACAACGACACAGGCCAGCCGGATGACAACGAGACCGACAACGGCCGTCGAAGCTTCCTGAAAAAGACCCTGCAAGGCACCGCGGCCGCCGGTGCTGCGACCATTGTGGGCGCCCCCTTCATCCGCAATGCCGAGGCGGCACAGACCACCACCTGGAAGATCCAGACCTCCTGGCCCGGTGGCATCGGTCTGGAGATCTTCAAGGACTGGTGCAACGGCATCATCGAGAAGACCGATGGCGAGCTGGCCTTCAAGCCGTTCGGTGCCAAGGACGTGGTGGGCGAGTTCCAGCTGTTCGATGCGGTGAAGAACGGCGTGCTCGACGCCATGAACCCCTTCACCCTCTACTGGGCCGGTCGGATGCCGGTCGCGGTGTTCCTCAGCTCCTACCCGTTGGGCCTGCGCCAACCGTCCGAATGGGATGCCTTCTATTACGGTCTGGGCGGACTGGAACTGGCCCGCGAGGCGTTCGGCAAGCTGGGGCTGCACTATGTCGGCCCGATCCAACACGATGCCAATATCATCCACTCCAAGGTCCCCATCCGCTCCATCGACGACTTCCGCGGCCGCAAGATGCGCCTCCCTGGCGGCATGGTCGCCGAGCTGTTCCAGGCCGCGGGCGCCAAGACCACCCTGCTCCCCGGCTCGGAGATCTTCCCCGCGCTGGAGAAGGGCACCATCGACGTGGCCGACTACGTGGGACCGGCGATCAACTACGCCCTGGGTTTCCACCAGGTGACCAAGTACATCTCCATGGGACCGCCCGGCTTCATGTCCATCTACCAACCGGTGGACCTGATGGACCTGACGGTGGGGCAGAAGTCGTGGGACAAGCTCTCGGACAAGATGAAGCAGTTCGTCGAGAACGAGGTGCACGTCTACTCGGACATGCACTTCTCCAAGATCCAGAAGGCAGACCAAGAGGCCTGGAAGAAGTTCGAGGAGGCCGGCACCGAGGTCACGCGCCTGTCCGAGGACGATGTGGAGGCCTTTACCGAACTCGCCGTTCCACTGTGGTTCAAGTGGGCCAACAAGGATCCCTATGCCGCGCGGGCCTTCAAGATCCAGCTCGACTACATGATGTCGGGCTCTCTTGGCTACGTTACGCCCGACATGATCAAGGGCTATAGCCTCAAAGCCTGATCCCTTGGCGACCCGGCAGCATCCGGGTCGCCACCTCCTGTCATCCGCACGCGGGGGAGTCATGCCCGAGTTGAATTTCGTGCTGCCGCACTGGTTGTACTGGGGAGGCCTGGTGGTGTTTCCCCTGATCGCCTGGGGGCTGTATCACACCAAAGGCAAGAACGCCGGAGAGACGGCGCCGGTTTCGCTTTCGGTGGCCTATTTTCTGCTGTTGGTCGGTGGCTTCATGGGGATCCACCGCCTCTACCTGAAGAGCCGCTGGGCCGTTGTCTTCATGCTGCTGTTCGTGGGCGTTCTGGTGACCAATGTGGAGGTACGCCAGGTCCGCAACGAGATCTCCGACGCCCACAACCAGGTCCGCCTGGCCGAGGGCAAGATCCGCCGCGCCGAGAAGGCCATCGCCCGAGGACGGCGCAACGCAGACCAGAAGATGGAAAAGGCCCATGCGGCCATGCAACAGGCCCGCCACGAGGAGGCCCTGGCGAGCGACAAGGGCCAGGAGGTCGAATGGGTATCCCAGGCCTTCGGCGGACTGATCCTGCTGTTGCTGGCCATCGACGCCCTGTTGCTGCCGCGCCTGGTGCGCGAGGCGCGCGCCCGTGAACCACAGCCCGAGCCCGCCGCCTTTCACTGTCCCGAGATCGAATGCGGCGAGCACGAACCGGAACAGGAGCCTTTTCTGTTCAACCGGGTGGTCTCACGCATCAATGGGTTCGTGGGCGAACTGGTGGCCTGGTGGTCGGTATTGGCGGTCTTCGTCTACTACTACGAGGTGATCGCGCGCTACGTCTTCAATTCGCCCACCAATTGGGCGCATGAGGCGATGTTCCTGATGTTCGGCATGCAGTATCTGCTGGCCGGAGGTTATGTGTTGCGGGAAGGTGCCCATGTACGTGTGGACGTGCTGTACACACGCCTGTCCAAGCGCGGCAAGGCGCTGGTCGACGTCCTCACCTCGGCATTCTTCTTCATCTTCACCCTTACCCTGATATGGACCGGCTGGACCTTCTTCATGGATTCGTACCGGGTGCACGAGGTCTCATTCACCGAGTGGGCGGTCCAATACTGGCCGATCAAGTTCGCCCTGCCGCTGGGCGGGGTGCTGCTGTTGTTACAGGGCCTGGCGCAACTGCTCAAGGACATTGCTGTGCTGCGCGATCCTGCATCGGCGGAGCTGGATGTCGAAATGCGGGTGGGGAGCTGAGCCATGGGTTGGGAAATCGATATCTTATGGCTCACGATCCTGATGTTCGGATCGCTGCTGGTGCTGCTGATGGCAGGCCTCCCCTTGGCGTTCGTCACTGGCGGACTGGCCTGCGTCTTCCTGTTTCTGTTCGGCGACGCGCAGATGCTCAACATCCTGCCTTCGCGCATCTTCCCGCTGATGACCAACTATCAGCTATCGGCCATCCCGATGTTCATCCTGATGGCATCGATCTTGGAGCGGGCCGGCATCATCGAAGAACTCTACGACATGGTGTACAAGATCCTCGGCGGCCTGAAGGGTGGCCTGGCGATCTCCACCATCATCGCCTCGACCCTGCTCGCGGCGATGTGCGGGGTGATCGGTGCCACCGAGGTGACCATGGGGATGATCGCCCTCCCCGCGATGATCCGGCGCAACTATCATCCCACCATCGCCTGCGGGTCCATCCTCGCCGGGGGCACGCTGGGAATCCTGATCCCGCCTTCCATCCTGGCGATCCTGTTTGCCGTGATCGCGCAACAGTCGGTAGGCGAACTGTTCATCGGCGCGGTGGTGCCCGGGCTGATCCTCTCGGGGATGTACATCGTCTACGTCCTGGTGGTGACCACCATCAATCCGGCGGCAGGACCGCCTCTCCCGCCGGAGGAGCGGGTCGATCTGCGGGAAAAGATCCGGTTGCTGAGCAAGATGGGCGCGCCCATCGCCCTGGTGACGCTGGTCCTGGGCATCATCTTTGCCGGTATCGCGACCCCCGTTGAGGCTGCGGGCGTGGGCACCTTCGGCGCCCTGGTGGTGGCCGCGATGCATCGCCGGCTGACCCTGAAGAACGTCCGCGAGGCCGCGATCTCGACCCTGCGGGTGACCGGCATGGTGCTGTGGATCATCTTCGGTGCGACCCTGTTCGTCGGTTTCTATGTCGTCAACGGTGGCCAGGAGTTCGTCAACGACACCATCGTCGGCACCGGCCTGGGACCCTATGGGATCCTGACCCTGATGATGGTGATCCTGGTGATCCTGGGCATGTTCCTCGACTGGGTAGGCATCCTGCTGCTGGCCGTTCCCATCTTCATCCCGCTGCTCAGCACAATGCAGTTCGATGGCGTGTTCGGCCTCCCCGGTGTGGCGCCGGAGGAGATGGCGCTGTGGTTTGGCGTGGTCTACATGGTGAACATGCAGATGTCGTTCATCAGCCCGCCCTTCGGCTATGCGCTGTTCTATCTGAAGAGCGTGGCGCCGCCCGAGGTGACCATGGGGCAGATCTACCGCTCTTCCCTGCCCTTCCTGGTGCTCCAGGCCATTGGCCTGGCGATCTGCATCATCTTCCCCGAGGTGGTGCTGTGGCTGCCGCGGCAGGTCTATGGATGAGCAATGTTCACAGGCAGGCGGACGCGCGGCGGCTTCGCATTACCCGGAGTTACAGGACGCAGCCGGGCCTATTGAGGTCGACGAACAACAAACAGTCCCGCCCCGGCTACGCTGGGGCGGGACTGGCAAAGAGCAACCCGCTTATCCGATCACCTTGCCCGCATAGTCGGCAATGCCCGGGTTGTCGGCCACACCCCTGAGGGTCGGTACGTTGATCTTCGGCAGGCGCAGCACGTTGTCTTCACCCTTGTTGGCCAGGATGTAGTCGCGCACCACGTCCCACATCAGGCGACCCTCGGGAGTCCGGTTGACCGTCGCCCAGCCTGCCACCGTGTAGGTCGCTTCAGGGTCCAGCTTGCGCCCATCGTCGAGAATAATGTTGGTGATGCGCTTACCGAGCTTCTCTCCCGGCTCGACGGTATAGTCCATGCCGCCCACCCGCACCATGTCGCCGCCGGACTGCAGGTACGGGTCCGGATCGAACAGGTTGTCGGCAACGCCCTCGAGCATGTCGTGGATCTGCTTGCCGCTCATCTCGGTGACATAGGTCTCGCCATAGGTGATGGCACACTGGGTCATCAGGTCCTCCATGGTGATCCAGTCGCCCTTGAGCGTGCTGGTGCCCCAACGGACGCCCGCCGAGAGCGAGATGTCCGCATTGAATTCCCAGCGCAGGGCATTACACAGCACCTGATCCCAGGTGCCCATGAAGTTGCCGCGCCGGTAGAGTGTACGGTCGGCGATGGCCAGTTTCTCGGACAGGATCTCGTCGAAGGTCTTGCCCACGCGGTCCTTGTTGTAGAAAAGGTCGCTGCGTCGCGACTCGACGATGTGCTCGTCGTACACCTTGTTACGCATCTGCTTCAGATACGCAGCCATTTCCTTGTCTTCGGGGAGCCATTCGGTGATTACGGGCAGTTGCTTGTACTGAATACCCTTGAGCTTGCCCCCCTGGACGTCCAGGTCCAGCACACCCACGAATTTGCCATTGGAGCCGGCGTTGGTGACCCAGCATTCGTGTCCTTCGACATTCTTGACTTTGACCGGCTTGGCGATGCCATCGTGGGTATGTCCGCCCAACACCGCGTTCAGGCCCGGCACGCGTTCGGCCATCTTGATATCCACGTCCATGCCGTTGTGCGACAGCAGGACAATGACATCGGGCTTTTCCTCTTCGCGAATCGCCTCGACCATCTCGATCATGTCGTCTTCGCGCAGGCCGAACGACCAGTCGGGGAAGAACTCCTGCGGATTGGCGTTGCCGGTACGCGGGAAGGCCTGACCAACGATACAGACCTTGGCACCGTCGATCTCCTTGATCACATAGGGCTGGAAGGCATAGCCGGCATCCTCGTCGTACAGGCCCCGGCCGTCATACTTCTCGACCATGGTCAGATATTCGTCGCTCATCAGCGCGTCGGGCTTGACCCGAACGTTCTGACCGATGAAATCCCCCTTGAACAGGGCCACGTTGTTGAGCACCTCCTCTTCCTTGTAGGTGAACTCCCAATGCCCGACCATGACGTCCAACCCCAGGATGTTCGAGGCCTCCACCATGTCCACCCCGCGTGTCCACAATGCCGTGGCCGACCCCTGCCACAGGTCACCGCTGTCGAGCGTGATGGTCCTGTCACGGCCACCGGCCTGCTCACGCAGCCGGTCGAGCAGCGTCTTGATGTGCGCAAAACCCCCGGTGCGCCCATACTTGTGGGCGTCCTGTTCGAAATTGAGGTAGGTATAGGCGTAGGATCGGGGCGTGTTCGGTTCCATGTCCATGGCCTTGAGCAGCCTCTTGCCCACCAGGTGCGGCAGACGACCATAGGCCTCGCCGACCCCCAGGTTGACGTTGGGCTCACGGAAGTAGACCGGCAACAGCTGACCATGCACGTCGGTGATATGCAGCAGGCGGACATTGCCCTGCATTGGTACGTCATAGAAACCCTCGGGCGGCTTGGGTCCGGCCAGGGCGCGGTTCACGGCCCAGGGGGCGGCAACGGCGCCCGCGCCCAAGCCCATGAGTTTCAGAAAATCGCGACGGTCGATCTTTTTAGACATGTTGGGAGTTTCCTCTCATCCGAAAGTGTGACGGCTGGCCCGAAGGCCGGCGCCGGCCAGTGTAACAACTGGACGCGGACCGACCCAGTTTTCCTCGGGAGCGGATCAGGCCTCCAAGGTAGACGTTTATCGAGACCCTTTATTCCTGCCGGCTCAGCAGTCCCCGTATCCCGCCGGATTCGTCGACTGCCAGCGCCAGGTGTCTGCACACATCTCCCCCAGATCATGCCCGGCCTGCCAGCCCAGCTCCTCGCGCGCCAGAGAAGGATCGGCATAGCAGGCCGCAATGTCACCGGGACGACGCTCAACGATCCGGTAGGGCACCTTCCGCCCGGAGGCCTGCTCAAAGGCCTTCACCATATCCAGTACCGAGTAGCCCGTACCGGTACCCAGATTGTAGATAACGCAACCCGGATGATCCTCCAGCCGCGCCAGTGCCGCGAGATGCCCGCGGGCCAGATCCACGACATGGATATAGTCCCGGACACCGGTACCGTCTGTGGTCGGGTAGTCACCGCCGAAGACCGACAGCTCCGCAAGCTTCCCGACTGCCACCTGGGCGATGAAGGGCATCAGGTTGTTGGGGATGCCGGCCGGGTCCTCGCCGATGCGCCCGCTGGGGTGTGCCCCCACCGGGTTGAAATAGCGGAGAATCCCGATATCCCATTCGGGGTCCGCACGATACAGGTCTCGCAGGATCTCCTCGATCATCAGCTTGGAGCGCCCATAGGGATTGGTGGCCGAGAGCGGGAAGTCCTCGCGTATTGGCAGGCTCGTCGGATCCCCGTAGACGGTGGCCGAAGAGCTGAAGACGATCTTCTTCACTCCTTTGTCCGCCATCACCTCCAACAATGCCACCGTGCCGCCAACATTGTTGTCGTAATACGCCAGTGGCCTCTCCACCGACTCGCCCACCGCCTTCAGCCCGGCGAAATGGATCACCGAATCGACCGAGTGTGCCTCGAAGACCGTCGCCAGCGCGGCCGGATCGCGAATGTCCGCCTCGATGAACGACACCGCACGGCCGGTGATCTGCGCCACCCGCCGTAGCGCCTCGGGGCTGCTGTTGCTGAGGTTGTCGACCACCACCACGTCGTAGCCCGCCTCCAGCAGCTCGACGCAGGTGTGGCTGCCGATGTAGCCGGCGCCG
Organism: Chromatiales bacterium; assembly: GCA_024762475.1. GTDB lineage: Bacteria > Pseudomonadota > Gammaproteobacteria > Chromatiales > Chromatiaceae > MONJU. The sequence continues at coordinate 31,162 of JANTHJ010000022.1, forward strand.
CCGGTGACGAGCACGGTCCCTGTTTGCCTATTCATTTTGGATTCCTTCAGATTCCGCCCGCTCGATGGCCGGCCTCCATGTCGTCTCGTTGTCCGTGTAATTCCGGGCACCCCACCCGCCAATGCGCCGGGGTCCAGCCGAAACACTGGCTCGCCACGCAACCTCTACTCTCCGTCATGGTACCCCACGGCCAAGCCCAGGCAACAGGCGCAGCCACCAAGCCGGGGCACCCCACTTCAGCCGGGCCGCAAAATCTGCTAGCCTTTTGGCGCGAGTGATCACATGCCGCACGGAAGCGGCGGGGAGTAAGAATGCAAGGAACGCAAACCCAATTGCCACCTGTGGCCCCCACGGTCGTGGCTGCCGAATCCTTTCTGTGGCTGATCGGCAATCTGGCCGATTTCTACCGGTGCACGGTCGACCCCACCCTGCTGCAGCAGCAGTTCCCCCCGCCGTTGACACCGGTGGCGGTGGGCGAGGCGTTGCGGGGCCTCGGGCTCTCGACCCGCACCCGGCAGTGGACCGAGCAACCCGCCGAGGACTTCCCGTTGCCCGCTGTCGTCTTCCTGGCATCGGACGACAAGGACGGCAGCCTCGAGGCTGCCCTGATAGTCAAGAGCGACGGACACCGGGTCGAACTGCTGCGCCGGGCGCAATCGGCCCCCGAACTGGTCCCGATCGAGACATTGCGGCAACGCGCCTCCGGCCCCCTGCTGCTAGTCGAAGCGCCCGAGCCCGCCCTCGCCGAAGAATCCCCACAGGACGACCGCCCGACACAACGCCCCTTCGGCCTGGGCTGGTTGCTGCCCGAGATGCTGCGCCACAAGCGTATCTGGCGCGACGTGCTGTTCGCCAGCCTGGCGATCCAGCTACTGGCGCTGAGCACGCCGCTGTTCACCCAGGTCATCATCGACAAGGTGATCGCCCATCACACCCGCAGCACCCTGCTGGTCCTGGGCATCGCGATGCTCGCCTTCATGCTGTTCAGCAGCGGGCTGTCCTGGCTGCGCCAATACCTGGTGCTGCATACCGGCAACCGCATCGACGCGGTGCTCGGCCAGAAGGTGTTACGCCATCTGCTGCGACTGCCGTTGGGGTACTTCGATCACCGCCCCACCGGCACCCTGGTCACTCGGATCAACGGTATCGAAACCCTGCGCGATTTCGTCACCGGCGCCACCATCACCCTGTTTCTGGACCTGCCCTTTCTGGTGCTGTTCCTGGCGGTGATGTTCAGTTACAGCACCCTGCTCACCCTGATCAGCCTGGGCATCATCGCCCTGATCGCCATTGCCAGCCTGCTGATGGTGCCGCGCTTCCGCCGCCGGCTGGACCGCCAGTTCCTGCTCGGTGCGCGCAACCAGGCCTTCCTCACCGAGCACATCGCGGGTATCCGCACGGTCAAGGCCCTGCAGATGGAACCGGAACTCGACCGACGCTACGGCGACCAGCTGGCGCAGTACCTCTCCTCGGCGTTCGCCACACGGCAGCTTGGCAACAGCTACCAGGTCGTCGCCTCGACCCTGGAGCAGACCATGACCCTGACCATCCTGCTCGCCGGCGCCTGGCTGGCGATCCAGGATCCCGGCTTCACCATCGGCATGCTGGTCGCCTTCCAGATGTTCGCCAGCCGTCTCAGCCAGCCCGTGATGCGCCTGGTCGGGCTGTGGCAGGACTTCCAGCAGGCCAGCGTCGCCATGCGGCGCCTTGCCGACATTCTCGACATGCCCACCGAGCCCCATACCCTGGCACCCCGCAGCAGCAAGGGCCATGGCGCCATCCAGATCGAAGGCCTGGGCTTCCGCTACTCGGCCAATCATCCCTGGATATTCCGCCATCTCGATCTGCACATCCCCGCAGGCGAGCTGTTGGTGCTCACCGGGGCCTCCGGCTGCGGCAAGAGCACCCTTGCGAGCCTGCTGCTCGGCTTTCAGCTGCCCAGCGAAGGACGCATCCTGCTGGACGGCGCCGATACCCGTCACCTGGCGGCCAACGAGCTCCGCGCCCGCTTCGGCGTGGTACCGCAGGAGACCGTGCTGTTCTCCGGCACCCTGGAGGAGAACCTGAAGAAGGCCAATCCGCATGCCAGCCTCGAAGACATCGTCCAGGCCTGCAAGGCAGCGGAGATCCACGAGGTCATCGCGGCGCTGCCACAGGGATACAAGACCGAGGTCGGCGAGAACGGCGTCGGTCTGTCCGGCGGACAGCGCCAGCGCATCGCCATCGCCCGCGCCCTGCTCAAACGACCCCCCATCCTGATCTTCGACGAGGCGGTCTCGGGTCTCGACGCCGAAACCGCCGCGCACCTGGCCCAGACCATCAACCGGATCAAGGGCAAGGTCACTATTGTGTTCATTACCCACCAGATGCCGCCGGGGCTCGCGACGGACAGGGTGATCGATCTTGGTGCCAACAGCGGGAATGGTCCATGAACCGACCATCCCGCCGATACTTGATCGGCGGTCTCTTCGTTGGACTGCTCGCCAGCGGCCAGGTCCTTGCCGGCGCCATGCCGCTGCTCGGCACCACCGTCTACATGAGCCGGCTCGGGCTGCTCGGCTACAAATACCTCTACCTGCCCGCGGTCCTGGTCGTGGTGCTGCTGGTCTATT